>NZ_CP083747.1 GCF_020151015.1 Pseudomonas sp. p1(2021b) | reverse complement strand
AGGGACAGCACCGTACCGGAAAGGTCAGGTGTTGCACTCAGTTTTCGCCGCCGCCCCCTTATTATCACTGCGAGGTGAATAGCTTTTCTGCCAATTGATTATGCCAATGCGATTCTCTTCGCCGAAGATTTCGTCCATGAGCATGCCAAGTCTAAATAGTTCCCTATGATCAATACAGATAGCCATAACCCCGCCTGGGGTTAGCATCTCACGCATCATCCAGATTCTGGGTGTCATGAAGCGCAACCATTTGCTGTGCTTGGACCCATCATCTTTAGGAACTACATCGCCGAGATCTGGATCGTTTGGATCCTTGTCCCACTTGTCGTTATAGCGGAAGTCCTCGCCGGTGTTGTACGGCGGGTCTGTTACTACAAGATCAACTTGACCACGATATTTATAGAGCGTGACCATCGCAGAAAGGTTTTCACCGTCCCAGATCTCATTCTCTGACTGGGCGGTTTCCTCTCCAAAGGATACTTTCTTGATAATACGATGCAGCTTCGGCTTGACCTGGCGGATGATCTGCCAGGGAGCAGCCCGCCCGGTGTAACTCATAACGATGCCATTCTTGCCAGCATCGGCAAGCGCCGCATCATGCTCCTGCAGCATACGGACCAAGGCGGCCCTCGGCAGTTGTTCGTAATCCATGCTTGCCCCTTGAATTCGTGCGGCGGCACCGAAAAGCTGAAAATTCTAGTACCGCTCGTGGATGCTTCACCATCCCTAGGGTGGCGAGTGTACTTGTGAACGTATTGATTTGGCTGTTAAACCGTTGAAAAAGACGGATCAACTGAGTTCCAAACGGGCTGCGTACTGGCTGGCAGATGCGAATCCGGCGCACGCCGCTCCCTTCTGGGCTCAAGCCCGCGAAGCGGGCATAAAGAACCCGGCCGAGGCCGGGATCCTTATGGGCTTATGGGCCGGCGTATTGGTCTGCCCAGTCCAAAGCCGGTGCCACGGGAGCTTGCACCTCCTGAGGCCAGGTTTTGGAGCCCACTGCAAATCGCCCGTAACCCATTAAAAGATAGCTGGGCATCCGACGAAAAGAGCACCAAGGCACCATTACCCTTGAGCTACAGCGCCGCTACGGGGCACCAGTTTGATTTCAACGCGGCGATTTTGGGCGCGACCCTCGGCGGTGTCGTTGGGGGCAATGGGCGAGCTGGAGCCTGCACCAAAGGTTTGCAGGCGCGAAGGATCGACGCCATTGCTGCGCAAAGAGAAAAAGGGGACTGATTTATGTGCGCCAGGCAAAGCTTGGTCGCCTGGGAATGACGGCGCAAGCCGTCACGAAATGGCGTAAGAAACCCAGCGGGTATGACCCCCGCCCGGTAAAGGTTAGCCACCGACCGGAAGCGAGTCTTGCGTGGTGACCGGGTAACCGGCGCTGCGAAGCGTAGACAGCAGAAAAGGGGATTTATTTTCCCTACTCTAAAACGGCCGCTGTTGGCCGATTGCTGCCTGTCGTGGACGACCGTTTAACTTCAAAGCCTGACTGGATTGCAAACTGCTGACACGCGTAGATTCTGTTTTCGACTCGTTTAATGCCGTCGATGCCAGGCCATAAACAGAGAGGAAACAACCGCTCGAAAATTCGAGCCATAGACTCTAGAGCCAGTGGGTAGTCGGAGTCATGTTCCTGCAACCATCAAATCCAGATTCTGCACCGCCGCTCCAGCGGCTCCCTTCCCAAGATTGTCAAACACCGCAGCCAACAAAACCTGCCCCGTCTCATCATTTTCACACACCACCAATCGCAAACTATCAGTCCCGTTAAGCGCCTGAGGATCAAGGCACGTCAACCCTTTGGCCTCCTGCATCGACATCACCTGTACATGGTCCGCATCGACGTAGTGCTGCATAAGACACGCATGCAACCGCACCGCATCCACGCCCGGCGCCAACAAGCGAAGTTGCAACGGTATGGTCAGCACGATCCCCTGCCGAAAAGCCCCATAAGCCGGCACAAACATCGGCCGCTCCATCAGACCGCTTTGCTGCTGAATCTCCGGAATATGTTTGTGTGCCAGCCCCAGACCATAAACCTGAAACGCGGGCGCCTGTGATGCGCCCTCTCCCTCATGCTCTTGCACGCCAACGCGCCCTTTTCCGGAATAGCCCGACACAGCATGAATGTTCGTCGGATAGTCCCTGGGCAGCAACCCGGCCTCCAGCAATGGGCGCAGCAGCCCTATCGCCCCCGTGGGATAGCAACCGGGATTGCTGACCCGCCGTGCCGTGGCGATGCGTTGGGCCTGCTGCGAGTTCATCTCCGCGAAACCATAGGTCCAGTCTAGATGGGTGCGGTGCGCCGAACTCGCATCGATCACCCGAACGGCGGGGTTTTCGATGCTCGCTACAGCGTCGCGTGCGGCTTGGTCGGGCAAGCAGAGAATCGCGATGTCGCAGGCGTTGATGATTTCGGCGCGACGTTGCGGATCCTTGCGATGTTCGGGGCTGAGCGTGATAAGCCGCAGATCGGTCCGGTCGCGTAGACGTTGATGGATTTGCAACCCGGTGGTGCCTTGGTCGCCGTCGATGAATATAAGAGGACTTGCCATGGAATGCTCTCGGACATAGGAAATCAGGAGTTCCAATCTTCAGTGAGGGGCTAAGATAGGAAAAGTTGAATTTCTAAACGATGAAATTCAGCTTTTCTGAACAAGGAGTGACTCATGCGCGAAATCAGCCTGGACCGTCTGCGCACGTTGGTGGCCATTGCCGACCTGGGTTCGTTTGCCGAGGCGGCCCGTGTGCTGCACCTCGCGCCACCCACGGTCAGTTTGCATATTGCCGACCTGGAGTCGCGGGTTGGCGGAAAGCTGTTGTCGCGCACACGTGGGCGCATTCAGCCTTCGGCGATTGGAGAAACGCTGGTGGAGCGCGCGCGGCGCCTGTTGGCGGATGCGGAGCAGGCGCTTGAGGACGTGGAGCGTCAGGTGCAGGGCTTGGCCGGGCGTGTGCGGCTGGGTGCCTCCACAGGGGCCATCGCACAGTTGATGCCGCAAGCTTTGGAGACGTTGGGCCAACGCCACCCCGCTATCGATGTGCAGGTCGCGGTGCTCACGTCGCAGGAAACTTTGAAGAAGCTTGCCGAGGGCTCTTTGGAGATCGGTCTGGTCGCGCTGCCACAGACCCCGGTGAAGGAATTGCGGATCGAGCCATGGCGGCGGGACCCGGTCATGGCCTTCTTGCCGGCTCGCTGGGAATGCCCGGATGTTGTGACCCCCGGTTGGCTGGCCGCCCAGCCATTAATTCTGAATGACAAAACTACTCGGCTTTCGCGCTTGACCTCGGAGTGGTTCGCCAGTGATGGACGGCAGCCCACGCCGCGTATTCAACTGAACTACAACGATGCGATCAAAAGCCTAGTGGCGGCCGGTTATGGTGCGACGTTGTTGCCGCATGAAGCCTCCACGCCATTGCCCGATACCAGGATCGTCATGCGGCCATTACAGCCCTTATTGTGGCGTCAACTTGGTATTGCCCACCGTGGTGGGGACGTCGAGCGGCCTACGCAACATGTGCTGGATGTGTTGTGGGGGTTGAGTGCGGGCTAGGGCGATGTTGTCAGAGAAAGGACCGCTTTCGACCCGGTCATACGGTGATTGAGGTCCCAGGCGTCAGCTACCGCACCTGAAGCCGTCGTTCATCGCTCCAAAGCCGGTGCCTGTCTCCGTTCGCCCAGGCCAGGGTGTCGTAGTACTTGTGCAGCAGCTCGGTAATGGCGGCGGTGTCGTCGGTCATGGGGTTTCCTTGGGGTTGGCGGTGAGGACTGCCTGGACGCGTGCTTGCAGCGCGGGCAGCACGTCTTGTTGGAACCAGGGGTTGCGCACCAGCCAGCGATTGTTGCGCGGGCTAGGGTGAGGCAGGGGGAACGCTTGCGGCCAGTGCTCGCGCCAGGCTTCGACCACCCGGGTGAGCGGCGTCTTGCCAGTACCGAGGTGGTAGTCCATGGCGTAGCTGCCCAGCACGATGACCAGCGACAGGCGCTCGAAACGCTGCATGAAGGCTTCGCGCCAGGCGGGGGGCGCACTCCGGGCGTAGCGGCAGGTCACCGCTTTTGCCGGTGCCCGGATAACAGAAGCCCATGGGCAGAATGGCGATGCGGGTAGGGTCGTAGAAGGTGTCGCGGTCCACGCCCAGCCAGGCGCGCAGACGCGCGCCGCTGGCGTCGTCGAAGGGCACGCCTGAGGCATGGACCCGGGCCCCCGGTGCTTGGCCGGCGATGAGGATGGGCGCACTCGGGTGAAACTGGAAGACCGGCTGCACGCCGTGTGGCAGATGCGGTGCGCAGCGCGTGCAGGCGCGGACGTCGGTCAGAAAGGCGTCGAGTGTCGGCATGGCGCGCTTCCGGAAAGGGTGGCTCGCGCAGGACGGAGGTGCCATCCTGCGCGAAGCGTAACCCGGCAGCAAGTCAGTGCTGGGTCAGTGTCGGATAGCCCTGGATGAATACGCGGTCGGTCTTGGCCGCCGGCACATGGCAGCCCATGCAGTCGGCTTCGTAGCTGACGGCGACATTCTTGGCGGGGGCGTCGGCCTTGAACAGCGCCCAGCCCCAGCCGTCGCCCCACAAGGGGTTGCTGGCGAAACGGCCTTTGGCGTCCTAGACCATCACGAACCACACGGCCGCATCGGAACCCCAGACCACAGGGTTGCCAGTGGTCATGGCGCTGGTTTCGAGCTTGCGGATCTCTTTCACCAGCGTGGCGCCGTCCAAGAACTTGCCGGTCTTGCGGTAGTGCTCGGCCGAGGCCTTTTCGGTGTACACATCGTGCAAGCCGCGAGAGGCGGATTTTTCGTCCAACACCGCATATGAGCCCAGGTGGACGAAGTTTGTGCGGAAGTCTGTGGGGCGGCTGATGCCGCCCTGGCTGTCCACATAGGGCGAAAAGTCGCCGGCCGTGACGGCCAGTGGCAGGACGAGGGCGCTGGCGAGCAGAGCGCCGGTGAGTGCGATTTTCATCGTGTTCTCCTTATATGCCTATGGAGATCAGACGGCGACCACGGGGAAATCCACCGTGGTGTCGGCGATGTGGTTGGTGTAGTTGGTGAGCGTGTTCAGCGCGACGTTGGCGATCACTTCCAGTATCAGGCCGTCGTCGAGCCCCGCGCGGCGGTAGTTGGCCATGGCGTCGGCCGACACCACGCCGCGTTGCTCGACCAGCGCGCGGGCAAAGCCGGCGATTGCATCGTCAAGTGCGTTGGCCGCCTGGCCGGTGCGGGCCGCGGCGATGGCCTCTGCCGACAGTCCGGCACCTTTGCCGATCAGGGTGTGTGCGCTCAGGCAATACTGGCAGCGATTGGCTTGACCGGCAGCGAGCGCAACGATCTCGCGCTGGGAGGCATTCAGGCGGCCGGTGCCCAGCGTTTCGGACAAGCCGAGGTAGCCATTGAGCGCCGCCGGCGCGTGGGCCAGCGTGGCGAACAGGTTCGGCACCATGCCAAGCTTGGCTTTGACGGCCTTGAGTGTGGCAGCGGTAGCGGCGTCAGCGGTGTCGATGGTCAGGGGGGCGATTTGGGTCATGTCTATCTCCGTAGTGGGTGAGGTGCAAGAGCACGTGGGCATGATCGCCCTTTGTTTGGTACGATATGGCACGTAAAGTATCAAATACGTAACCTATCGTCTTATATGGAGAGTGGAATGGCGGATCGACTGGCCGGCTTGCTCCGGCACTACTCGCTTTCGGCGCGCGTTTTTCACAGCGGCGCCTTCTGTGGGCAGCATCATTACGCGGCGCCGCATGGCTATATCCATCTGGTGCGGCGCGGCCCGATTACGGTGCGTTCGCCCGTGCATGAAGATCTGCTGGTTACCGAGCCGAGCCTGCTGTTTTATCCGCGCGTGGCGTCGCATCGTTTTGTCGCCGCCCCCGGCGATACCGCTGAGCGGTTGTGTGCGGAGGTCGACCTGGGCGCTTCGACGGGCAATCCGTTGGCCATGGCCTTGCCGTCGATGCTGCTGATTCCGTTGGCGGACTTGCCCGGCCTCGGGCCGACGCTAGAGTTGCTGTTTGCCGAAGCCGAGCGCGACCAGTGCGGTCGGCAGGCCGCCATCGACCGCTTGTGCGAGTTGCTACTGATCCAGTTGCTGCGTTATCTGATGGATGGGCGGCTTGGCGCCACCGGACTGCTGGCGGGCCTGGCCGACCCGAAACTCGCGCGCGCCATAACCGCCATGCACGATGCGCCGCAGACCGCGTGGTCGCTCGAGGCGCTGGCGGCGAAGGCGGGCATGTCACGCGCGCGCTTCGCCGCCGCGTTCAAGGACGCGGTGGGCGTCACGCCGGGCGACTATCTGGCCGACTGGCGGATGAACGTCAGTTGCACCCTGCTCAAGCAGGGGCGGCCGGTGGCGGTGGTGGCCGACCGCGTCGGCTACGGCAGCCCGAACGCTCTGGCGCGCGCCTTCCGCGTGCGCATGGGCTGCGCCCCGCGCGACTGGCTGGCGCAGCAGCGCGGTGACGCGGCGCTCAGCGGTTCGTGAGTTTGAGTTCGATTCGCCGGTTCTTGGCGTAGGCGGCGCCGGTGTTGCGCTCGTCGAGCGGGTGAAATTCGCATCACGCCGGAACAACTGGCGGAACTCCAGGTGGCGATCCGTCAACGGCTGGTCAGTCTGTTCGTGCGGCGCGGCCGGCTGGACAAGGCTGAGTCAGTGGCGCAGGTAGCTGGATGACGCTGTCCCGCCCTGAGCCGACGCTCACAGGCGGGGATTTCCAGTGTCGTCATTGTCGGCTATTGGCCGGCAGCAGCCCGTCGTTGCCTGATGGATCCAACCCCTCCGCTGCTATAGTGCAGTCGGCTTCTGACGTTCAGTGCAGCCGTCTTCTGAAAACGACAGTTGCCGCGTTTACATCATTACCTGAACAGGTATAAAATTCCGTCATGACAAACAAAGAAAAACCGCTCGAATGGATCGCGAGCAGCCACAAGGATTTGATGGCGTTGCCGTCCGACGTGCGTCGCCGTTTCGGTTACGCGCTCTCGTTGGCGCAGATAGGCGATCAGGATGACGCAGCAAAGGTGCTCAAGGGGTTCGGTGGTGCCGGCGTGCTGGAGGTCGTCGAAGACGATGCCGGCGGCACCTATCGAGCGGTATACACGGTCAAGTTTGCGGAAGCGGTGTTCGTCCTGCACTGCTTCCAGAAGAAGAGCAAGAGCGGAATCGCCACGCCAAAGGCCGACATGGACATCATCCGCGCTCGGCTGAAGGTGGCCGAGGTATTGGCACAGGAGCTACGAAATGCAAAAACGAATCATTGAAGGCGTCGAGGTTCAGCGCAGCTCGGGCAACGTCTTTGCCGACCTTGGACTGCCTGACGCTGAAAAGCTCAAGATCAAGACCGGCCTGGTGGTCGAGATCAGGAGGGCCATGCGCGCCCTTGGGCTGACTCAACAAGCGGCGGCCAAACGCATGGGCATCCCGCAACCGAAGGTGTCGGGCATGATGCGCGGCGACTTCACCAATCTATCCGAACGCAAGCTGATGGATTGTCTGAATCGCCTCGGCTACGACATCGAAATCAAGGTACGGCCAGCAGCCGAGCCGATCGGGCATCTAACGCTCGCAACCGCTTAATCGGAGCTCTCCTGATGGCAGCCCGCATCACCGACGACGAATGGGACGAACTGACTCCCGAGAATTTCGATACCACGGCACTGCTGCGTGCAGTCGATGCCGTGGACGTGCTGCGCGGCGATTTGAATGACAGCGCAGACGGCGCACCTCCGCAACTGCGCACCGACCTGTTGAAGCTGCATCAACTGGCAATGGCCGCGTTCAACGAGGGATCACGCAGCCGAGTGGCTGAGCTATTTGATCTCGCCGTGGATCTTCAGGATCAGGTTGATCATCTGATGACCTCGCTGGAACAAGTGCAAGAAACCCTGTCCCGGTTGACGGCGCTCTACCCAGAAAGCCTGTCCTGAATGTTCTTGGAGACAACCACATCATGAGCCGCAGCCGCCGCAAAACGCCCATCGTTGGGCACACGACCTGCCGTAGCGAGCGCGAGGACAAGAAACTCTGGCATCAGCGCTGGCGAACCCACGAGCGCACCGCGCTGGCCAGCGCGTCGCCGGAAGCTCTATGCGCCCATCTGCCTCTACTGGAAAACCAGGTCAGCAACGTCTGGTCGATGGGTAAGGATGGCCGCTCCTACTGGCCCATCAAGCGCCAGGCCGCCACGGCGGATCGCATTGCCAACCACAAGGGACGCAATCCGCAAGAGCGCGCCTCCCTGAAAAAGCGTCTGCTGCGCAAGTGGATGAGCAAATGAACCTGTCCACCATCGAGGCGCTGGCTATCGCTTGGGCGCGAATCGCTGAAGAAGCAGAACTCCCAGCCGGCTACGAGGGCACGGCGACGCCAGAGGCGCATCGGGCCTGCGAGGTGATCCAGGAGCGGATTCGAGAGCACGTCGTCGCCACCAATGACATGCGGCTGTTCGGCCTGCTGCACCTGCTTGGGCAGGCGTCGCTGCGCATGGAGCAAGCGCTGTGGCCGGAAGAATATGCGCGGATGACCCGCGAGGTCGAGGAAGCTCTCCGAGAGGCCGACGACCCCAACGCCAAGTCGTACACCCACGAAGAAGTCATGCAGGCGATGCAGGAACGCATCGACCGAGCGCGAGACAAAGCCATGTTGATCGGCTGACGGAAATTTCGGCGGTTCCGGCTGATCCAAGAATCTTGGCGTGACCTTACCTCCGCTCTACCGCTGGGTGCCAGCCTCGGCGCACGCCTAACCACCCAACTCAGAAAGGAAAATAAGTTGGTAAAACGCATTCCCGTATCCGAGCTTCGTCTCGGCATGTACATCCACAAGCTCGCCGGCTCTTGGGTTCGACACCCATTCTGGCGCGGCAGCTTCCTGCTGACCGAGCCTCAGGATCTCTCTGCCATTCGAGAATGTGGCGTCGGGAGGTCTGGGTCGACTTGGCCAAAAGCCAAGTCGACCCAGAGAGCCCAGAGAGCCCAGAGCCCAGAGCCCAGAGCCCAGAGCCCAGAGCCCAGAGCCCAGAGCCCAGAGCCCAGAGCCCAGAGCCCAGAGCCCAGAGCCCAGAGCCCAGAGCCCAGAGCCCAGAGCCCAGAGCCCAGAGCCCAGAGCCCAGAGCCCAGAGCCCAGAGAATTGTCGGAGGAGCAATCTCTGCCGTCTAGTCCACTAAGCAAGAAAAGTGACGGCGCAACCTCAATGGAGAGCGAAATGTGTTATGCACGGAAACTCTGTCTTGCGGCCGAGTCCCAAGTCATGGACATGTTCCAGGAAGCCCGGCTTGGCAAGGCCGTCGACCCAAGCACGACGTTGCCGCTGGTCGGAGAAATCGCTGCCTCGGTGCTGCGCCAACCTCATGCCCTCATCAGCGTCGCACGCATCAAAACGCACGACGATTACACCTACCTGCACTCGGTTGCCGTCTGCGCCCTGATGCTATCGCTGGCCCGGCATCTCGATCTAGACGAGGAGCAAACGCGCCTGGCTGGCATCGGCGGACTGATGCACGACCTAGGCAAGGCCGCGATGCCGCTGGAAGTGCTTAACAAACCAGGCAAGCTCACCGATGCCGAGTTCGCCATCATGAAGCGCCACCCTGTGGAGGGCGCAAAGATGCTGCGCGCAGGCGGGGCCGAGCCCGGGGTGGTGGACATTGCCCTGCACCATCACGAGAAGATCGACGGAACCGGCTACCCGGATCGCTTGGCCGGTGACGCCATTTCACTCCTGGCCCGCATGGGCGCAATCTGCGACGTCTATGATGCCGTGACGTCGGAGCGAGCCTACAAAAAGCCGTGGGACCCGTCCGCGGCGATGCGGCAGATGGCCAAGTGGGAGGGCCATTTCGACAAACGCATCTTCCACGCCTTCGTCAAGGCCGTGGGCATCTACCCCGTCGGCTCCTTGGTTCGCCTGTCCTCTCAGCGTCTGGCCGTTGTCGTTGAGCCGGGAATGGAATCACTGCTGACTCCCAAGGTTCGCGTGTTCTTCTCGCTACGCTCGAGAGAGCCGATCCCGATGCAGACCATCGACCTGGCGGCCACGAGTTGCAAGGACAGTATCACTGGCCCCGAAGACCCGACGCTCTGGAACTTCAAGAACCTCGACGACTTGTGGATGGAATAGCCCCCACAAAACGACGGCCCCGTGAGGGAGCCGTTGAACATCGTCGAGCGATGCCCGTCCAGGGAGGGATGGCCGAGCTCGATTCTCCAGAAGGTAGCTGGTGACACGAGTGTTGAGCCCACCCAACTAGGGTGACGGAAATTTCTGGGGTTCCGGCTTACATCCCCTGCATGACTCTCCTGAAAGGTAAGCCAGGTGTTGCGAAGACCTGGTACCGCAGGAATGCGTCACACGGGTGTGGAAGGCGGCAGGCGGGGCGGCTTTATCATTTTCACGATAGTTTGAATTTTTTTCAGGCTTTCTGAACCGGGCACAGGTATGGTGCGCCGGCTTGCATGTGGACCTGCAATTCAAGAGGCCCTTGGGTGGTTATGTCCTCTGCTCGGTAACCCGAGAATCTCGATGTTCCGAGGATGAGATACCCCCTTCGACACGGTGTTTAGACCGTGCCGGTTTGCTGCATTCGTTGGGCCACCTGGGCCTCTTCTGGAATGCACCACGTGCGTTCTGAAAGCGCTGAAGTGCCGGTTAGGCGTTGGAAGATTGGCCTTCCTGAAACGGAGGTCAACGATTATGAAGCGTATGCTGAATATTCTGAGCCACGTACTGACCATCTACCGGCTTTTATCGGCCGTGTGGGGGTTGATGCGTGACCACTGTGATGCGGTCTAAACGCCCGTCCAGTGTTGAGATGTAAAAAGGCCACCCGAGCGTAAGCAGAGGTGGCCTTTCTGTTTCCGGAGTGCAACTCAGGAAGGCAGGCCGGGTACGACTTACGAAGGTGCGTACCAGCGACGTTCGATGTTCAGCTGATGCTCACGCTCGTAGACACTCACGGTTCCAGCATGCTCATGTCGACCGCCCTCGTACTGGTCCGGATCGCTATCCAAAAGCTCATCGAGTATTCCCTTGACCCTGAGAGCGTGAGCTGCGCGCTTTGCTTTGATCGCCTTGCACACGTCTACAAAATCGGGATCAGCTTCCCCATGGCGGCGGTAGGAAGCCGCCATCTTTTGAAAGATCTGCATGTGCTGGTCATCCAGGTTACGCAGGCCATTGGCATCCATGGGGTAGGCAGCGCCGGCGTACATGGCCATCGCGAACGACTGAAGAAAGCCCGCGGCCGCATAGTCGCTGTCGACCAACACTGCCCGGTGGGTGGCGAATGGAGATTCTGTCATCTGTAGAGATCCTGGAAGGTGGCGTGAGGTCGATGATTACCAGCCGGCATAGTGGGACACGAGGTGGCCCCAGTCAGCGAGAGCCGAGTTATCGCGCAGGATGGTCAGCGCCTCGGCAGCGAGAATTTTCGTTGGGCAACCGCCGGTGAGGAACACGTTGTCCTTACCTTGGTTGTACAGATGCATAAGGCTCAGAGTCATCACCCTCTGAAGCGGGGTCATGGCCCTATACGCCTTACGCATCGCAGTTAGCTTTTCCGGGATCTCAGCGTAGTCCCTTGCCCAATCACACCCCTTGGGCCGGAGACTGTAATGATCGCCTATAGCCTGGAACGGCTTGTTGTGGCGCTCAAAGCACCCATGCAGCTGATACTTCTCAACGATAGCCCAGGCGGCCTCGCCGAAAATGCGTGCCCGCTCATCTGAACCCTTGAAAGAAGGCAGCTCAGCCCCGCACACGATCGCCAGGGCAGCATATTCCGCATAGTCCAGGCTCGGGATCTTGTCGACCAGGTCCACCAACGTATATCCAGGAAAGCGCCCGGCTGCGAAGGTAGGGTTAACCGCAGCATATGCTGCGAGGGCTGCGGGCTTCTGCGAGTGGTGGATATAGCCGTGACTGGCCGTTCCCACATCACTCAGCGACCACGTGCTCAGTGCACCTTGGTGGACGCCGAAGGCGGTCAACAGCTCTGTGGCTTTCACGTGATAGTGGGCTGCATCAAACATCGTTCGTCCTCTGAAACAGTTGATTGCAAAGCTTGTGGTGGATGGGGTTCTGCACCGCCAGATCTGCGGCTATGCATTCCTCTGCCAGGTTCGGCCTCGCTTCATCACTGCAACCCTAGAACGTCGGTGTGGGCTTCGCAACCCCTAGAAATATGGCCGAACAAGGCTAAATCGCAGGCACAAAAAAAGCCGCCTGAGAATGGGCGGCTTTCTTAGGCCAAATGAGCTGAGAGGATCATCTGGCATGCGCGTACTGAAACGGTCGAACCTCAAAATAATATCCGAATTGCAATCTAGTGGGCAACCTGACCTGCCCCACCTTTTCACTAATGAAAAACCCGACCACTAGGGCCGGGTCTGTGCTGCGTTTGGAGATGATCCAGCCTAAGCCGGCAGATACTTGACCTCGGTCTCCGACCTCACCAGCTCTTGGATCACTGGGCACGTGGAAAGGCCGGTATTGACCATGTATTTCGCTGCACTCAACAGGTAACGTCGCTCTGCCAGGTACTCGCAAGGCTCAAGACCGTTGGCTCCATGACATTCGGAGAGGAAGCATTGGTAGAACACGACCTCACGCATGTCAGGGTCAGATTTGAACTTCGGTTTCACACCTACGACACGTGCTAGGTGGAATCCTGTTGGGATCACCGAAGCCCCGTGGGCAGCAGTAAGGGTTTGCAGCATGGTGGCCCCCTGGGCATTGCCTGTGATTGCGATCAAGCTTCTGAACAGGTATCTAAGCGGCTACATAGGGCACGCCAGTAACGGGCATCCTGCATCGACTCCCTCCTCATACGGCGGTATTCGGGCCTATAGCGGTGCGGTTCTGTACGAGCGGAGAGCGAGTTTTCCTTTGCCATTCGTAGACAGAAATTCAACTTGAACAGGGCATGTGCTTTCGGTCGGGTTGACTGCTGTGTTGTTGCGGTGGTCATTGGAATTGCTCCTTTGATTTTTGGCCTAGTGCGTGGAGATGGCGCACATCGATCACCACGCAAGCAGCTCGGCCGCGGGATCGAGTAGGAGGCGGCTTCACAGCCGCCGTCCTCTCACACCACCGTGCGTACGGTTCCGTACACGGCGGTTCAGGTTATACGGCTAAGCCGGTTTATCGTATCCAGTATCGAGACCAGTCCGAACCTATCCCATAGCCTCTTCGGTAGCGCCTGATTCACATGAGATGCTCCCGAGTTCCACCACGGGCCTCGGCCATTAAAGGCCGATTTACAGGCACGTTCTTCGCTCAGGCCCAGGCGCATCAGGTTGCGCGCCCTCGTTGAGGGCCGTTTCCATTGACGCCAGATGACGCAGCGAAGTTTATGCCTGACCCAACCATCCAATTTCTCAAGTGGGCGTTTGCTCTGGCTGAGCTTGAAGTAGCCAGCCCAGCCTCGCAGGACAGGGTTGATTCGCTCAATGACAGTCGCCACTTTGCGGGCCCTTACACTGCGTAGCAATATTCTGAGTCGGTCGCGTAAGCGCCCCAGGCTCATCGTTGCCACACGCAGCCTTGGTTGCTGGTGCCTGCTCATCCCGTAACCCAAGTAGTCACACTTCCAAGCCCCTGCTACTTGGCTCTTCTTCCGGTTCACCGTCAGTTTCAAACGATGGCACAGGAAGCGCTCGATACTGGCCAACACCCGCTCGCCCGCCCGAGGACTGCGCACATAAATGTTCGCATCATCGGCGTAGCGCACGAAGCGATGACCCCGCCGTTCCAATTCGCGGTCGAGCTCATCCAGAAGGATATTCGACAGCAACGGCGAGAGTGGGCCGCCTTGCGGTGTCCCCTCTTGCCGTTGGCTGACGATACCGCCCGACATGGCCCCAGCTTCAAGGTAGCGGCGGATGAGCCTAAGCACTCGCTTGTCTTCGACGCGACGCTGCAAGCAGGCCATCAGGATGTCGTGGTTGACCCGATCAAAGAACTTTTCCAGATCAAGCTCCACGCACCAGCGATGCCCCGCCGCCACATGGGAGCGGGCCAGTTCAACGGCTTGGTGAGCGCTTTTGCCCGGACGAAAACCGTAGCTGTAGTCCGAAAACAGCGGATCGAAGAGTAGCGTGAGTTGTTGCTGTAATGCTTGCTGGATCAGGCGATCCACGACGGTGGGGATTCCCAGTTGCCGTGTGCCGCCCTGCGGCTTGGGAATTTCAACCGCTCGCACTGCTTGGGGATGGTATTCACCGGCCAGCAACCTGGCCTTGAGGGTTGGCCAATACTGTTTCACGTAGCCCGCCAAGTCAGCGACCGTCATGCCATCGGCACCCGGAGCCCCCTTGTTGCTAACCACGCGTTGATACGCACGCCTGAGGTTGGCCGGTGCAAGCACCCGCTCCATCAGCGTGTCCGGCTCCGCGTTCGTCCACGTCGCTGACGCCGCCGGCACCTTTGCACTGTCAGGCATCACCCTCGGCTTCTGGCCGGGATTCGGAGTGACAGATTCCGTTGTAGGAAATTTCTGCATTACGGCTACCAACGAGACAGTGACGCCTACTGGCGGCATAACCTGTTCGGCCCTTGGTGGCGCGGTTAACCGCCACTTACTACGGCCTCGGCTGACTTCTGCACGCTCGTCCCGTCGCCTCTCGACGCTCGGTAGCACAGTGGCAAACGTGCAGATCTCCCAGGGTAATTCGCGTGACCTTCCTGCTTATGCCTGTCGGATTTACGTCACAGCGTCCCGTGCAAGTACTGGGCTTTGACGATTTGGGCCGCCTCACCCCGCTGTGCCGCCTCTATCCGCTTCCTGTTCGTCAGGCCAGCAGTTTGCCTCGGGCTTCCTTCAGATTCGCGGTCGCCCACGACACCCTTGCCTCTGGCTAACACTTCCCCTTGCCGGGTGTGTAGAGGACTTTCACCTCCAAGTCACCCGCTTTGGCCACCACAACCAAGCGGGTTGCGCTACGCGCAACGCGCCATGCCTGGCGCACCCAAAAAAAAAGCCCGACTAGGTCGGGCGTGGGTGTAGCGTTAAGCGGTCTGGTAGATCAGTTCCGCCGGGTAGACGAAGACCTGAAGTTTTCCCTGCAGACATGACAGCTCATACACCTGCTTCGCTGGTGTCCGGCCGGGGCCTGGCAGATGACGTTTTCCGACTTCAGACCAGCCCAAGCGTTTCAGTTCAGCAACCTTCTGCTCCTGGTAATGCGACATTGATGGATCCCCCTTCGTGATCACAGTCGACCAGCTGGTTCCATCTCACCAAAAATCCCGAACTCAACAAGCGTGCTGAATGCGATTTCGAGGGCCGGCTTTTGGTGGGCGAGATCCAATGCTCTCTCCCCTGCAGCTTTCCCTTTCTCCGCCTGCCAATCACACAGGAAGTCGGAGAACCGACGGTATCTGTGGAAGTCGATAAACCGGTCGAAGCAGACCTCTTCTGAGGCTGCCAGGGCGGTCATCGCCGTGAGCAGATCTTCAAATGCAGGGAGTTCACTACGTTTCAATGTGCCATCAGCTAAGAGCTGGTCGACCGTGGCTTCAAAGCGTTGCTGGTGTTCTTCCAGGCTACCGCTCACGATCCGAAGCGCGTGATCCTTCGCGACAAACTGATTTCGCCCATCGCGGTGATAGCGCGGATCGAACTCAGCGAAGCTGGTCTGCTTGAGTGAAAGCCCAGAGGTGACTCCCTCACGATCTGTTTCGATGTTCAGGCGATCAACGAATGGGGTCGACCACCGGATGCCGGTCAGCCCCTGGCGACCAGTCTGGACCATCACCATCATTCCATCAGTCAGTTCAAGTGTTGCGAGCATGAGTGTGTCCCCTTAGAACGTTGATCAAGTCCAGGGGGATGAGTCACATGAACCACGAAACTCACCAATTTTGTCTGATCGGGCACACTCCCGGGGCACCGAAAAAAACCCGGCACGTGGCCGGGTTGGGTGTAGCTTTAGGATACAGAGGGCCTGGGAGCGATAGCAGGCTCACAAGCGCGGACCACCACTTCGTAAACCAGCTTCGGCCGAGGGCAGTTCCACTGGTTTTTGAAGAAGACCCCGTTGGCGTTGTGACACCCATAGCTGGCCGTCAGTCCATCGAGCTTGCCGAGCTCCTCCAAACGCTTAGTCAGGTCGAAGGCTCTCTTACCGGTGACATGCCAGAAGCCACGCCTGGCCACCGTTTCCCGCATTTCCTGCTCAGTCTTGGATACAGCCATTTCAGCACCCCTTCCCGGCCGCAATCTGGCGCTTAACAGGCACCTTGTAGGCGTAGTGGGTGACCACGTCGCAGCGCCGCATTCCACGTCGAAGCATGTTGAGTGCAGGCTGATGCTCACGAGTATGGAGGCAGTAGCGTGTGCCACCCTCTAGTCGACGGAGCTCGCCCATTTCATGATTGATCAGCGCAATGTTCAGCTCATCCTGCAGCTGTTCCCGCTCCGGGCCTGTGGCGTTATTGACGCGATTCTGCAGAGTTTCGATGATAAGGCTCATGGTGCTCCCCATAGGTGTTGGTCTAGTTCTGGGATATGCATCACAGGCAACTGGAACAGCACCAATCGAGGAGATCCCATGGCTTGGGATGTTGAGGTAGACGCTAGCGAACGAGCGCCAGGCTCATTGAAACCGGTAGATGATCTTCTCTGTTTTGCAGAGGGGGCATCGCTTGGCGATCCTCACCACCTCGCCAGAATACTCCCGTGTCACGATACGCCCAGGATGGCCGCGCAATCTGCAGATTGCTCTCCTGAATTTCTGATACAACCCACTCATCAAACGACAACCGTGCCCGCACTTTATGGATGGCACAATCGTATCATGTACAGCCCGACTGCCGGCGGTGCACCTCATTGACGACGTATCATCAAGGTCCAAAAATGGGGCCTCGAACACTGCCCTCCTTCGAGACTCAACCCATGCAAGCAAAAGCGAAGATCGACCGCGCAGCTCTTGAGGCAATAGCCGAATCAACCCGCCGCGGGCTGTTGCTTCTTGTCGACAAACCCGGTTCTACCTTCAATGGTTTTCCGCGAGGAACCTGCGGTCCTGCCTCGGACATCCTAGGTCGACTCATCAAAGAACAACTCGGTGCTGATGGTGTGTATGTGTGGGCTGAAGACCATCCGAACCTAAAAAGGGAGCAGTCTCACGCCTGGTTCGAGGTCGACGGGTTCATTATCGACCTCACCTATGATCAATTCCCAGATACCGGGCTTACAGGTTGGGTCTTCGATCAGGGCAACGAGTGGCACGCCAAGTTCGCCGAGCAGGAACGTCGGCAGGGCTTCTGTCCTCCCAGCGGCTGGCCTGAATATCCACTCGATGGTTATGCCGCCGCTAAATCACAGATCTGAACAGGCAGGTCCCGGTACGGTCCACATGCACTGGTCCCAGGCGAAAAAAAACCCGGTCTAGTGACCGGGTCATGTGCAGCGTTTGGAGCGCGAGCATCAAGCTGGCGCTAAAGCCTGAAGTGCAGCAGTCATGCCGACTCCAAGATTTGTTCACCGGAGTGACAAGTCGAGAGATCGATCTCTACTGGCTTTTGGTCAGATTTTGCGGTCACCACGAAGGTGCACGCGCTGTCCTGTTCACCGGCGGCAATGTGGCTGCGGAAGTACCGGTCTGCGACGGCCTGGGCTGCCGCATGGTGATCCCCCTCAACCTCAACATCAGCACTCCAAGTAACGAGATACTGCCGTTCACCGCCAGCTTCAAGTTCAGTTGTGCCTCCGGCCAAGTGGAAGTGACTCTGCAGTTCAGCGATCGGCTGACGTGCGCTGACAACCTCGACGTCAGAATGTCTGATGAATCCCGAGAACCAGAAGCTGGACGCATCCACATTTAGACAGCCGGCCTTCAGTAACACATCGTTGTCGCAGCCGATCTCCTCCGCCTCTTCAGTGCCAGGAGCGTACTGATGGAATGAAGCAGTGCTGTCAAACGTCTCCACTTTGTGAAGCCCATTCTCTTTAACCAGTCGAGCTAGATTGATGATGCGTTGAGTTGCAGCCAGATCGATGCTGAAGGATGCAAATTCTGGCGTATCTTCTGCGCCGTTGGTGGCGCGGGTTTCAACGATATAGGCCTTTGCGGTGCTGGACGAATTCATAGCGATACCCTCAGGTGTGTTGGTCTAGTGAAGGGAGATGCATCACAGCCAACATGAACCGAGGACCCCAAGGACTGAGACGCCCCGCAATGCGGCGTTGCCCCACTGAATGACGCCAAAAAGAAAACCCCGTCGCTAGGACGGGGTTTGATGGGGGTTAACGGCGATGAGAGCAGATGCTCTTCAAGGCCCTGTCGACCAGGTCACCTTCGTAACTCAAGATGACCTCCACGTTGCTGCACGAGCGCTGGGAAGGTCCCAGAGCACGTGCTGCGATCAGGTAACCGTTGGGGTCCACTTGCGATGCAGCGCCGAACAGAACCGCATTATCGACCACTGCGCGGAGAACATCCCCGGCGCCATCGTCTTCGGTCCAACTGGGTGACACGGTGTTGCGAGCACTGACCTGGTTACCGCATACACGGAAGTGCTCAAAGCGCCCGGGGGCATTTTGAATCGAGACCGAGTCGCAGCCTTCAAATTTACCCACGTAGATGACCGGCCGTGTGGCGCCGTTGATGCGAGCTACGGTGGACATTTTTGAGGCAGCAACCGACAGAACAGCATCTGAAGCCTCCGAAGCACTTGCCGCATGCGGTAGCACCTGGAAGGCTAAAGCCGCGGCGATCGTGTACCAGCGTTTCATGAGGCGACCTCAAGTTTCGGAATTGAATTTTGACGTGAACGCATCAGCGTCGGAGAGGTTGCGTGCAAGATCTGCTGCTTGGGGTCCGAGCTGAGCGTATCACCAAGGAGCACTATGATCTCCCCGATTTCGACTCTATGAATGGCACAATTCGCGGCCAGCTGAATCGCAACCATGCGAGCGCAAATGCCATCGATATCGCATGCGTGAAAAAGCCATTGCTGGAGCTCCCCAGGACCTTTCGTTTCGAGCAGGTAGTTTGCTTTTGCCAACAGCATAACTCCACTGCCACAAGCCGGATCTGAGTAAGCTTTGAGATCACCGGCGCGAGGCAGGTCGATGTCACCATCGCTCATCCTGACCATCAGGCTTGCCAATGACCAGGGCGTGAAGAACTGCCCCAGCATTTGCTTGCCGCCATGGCTGGCCAGCTCTTCGTAGAGTGGGCCTAAAATGTCCTTGAACGGTTCTTCATTGGCCACCGCCTGATCGTACAGCGTGATAACTCGTCCTATTTTACCGCGGACATCATCAGGTATGGGATACCAGGGCTGAAACCCCCAAAGCTCCATCACTGCCCCTAGGAAAAATCGAAACATCTCCGCCGGCGGATACCGGTGGCCATCACACAGTGCTTCTGCCAGTGGCTTGATGGTGGGTGGTACCGCGCGTGCTAGTTTGCTTGCCATGGGCAATCTCCAGAGAGGTTGGTCGTATGCATTGGGATGCATCACAGCGACCTACAACGCCGGCCGGCGCCTGGGCATAAAAAAACCGCTCCGGTTAGGGAGCGGTTGCGTAGCGTTAATCAGCGGACTCTTCCGGATCAGCAACGTCCGGAATGGAATCACGCGGCACCCATGTCCAGGTTGCGACAAATGCGCCATCTTCACACAGCGTTACCTGGGCATCTTCATTGACCTGCAGATCATCATTGGCGATGTTGTCCAGCGCCCATGAACGGTACCGGTCCTTGAGAGCGTTCGAGTCCACTGCCTGCTGATCCGGCTCTTCTTGCGCCAGCAGTTTCTTTTGAGCGAGCTCATCGAGCAACTGAGCAGAGGGAGCGCACTGCGACAGACCGAAGTGAACTCCCTGGAGCCCGTAGCGTTTGGAAAACTCTTCTGCCGTCATCTTGGCCAGCACCTTCTCGATGCAATCACTGCACAGACCGTGACCAGCATCTTGATTGCCCCATTGCCGACCTGTGGTACGAGCACCACAGCACGGGCACAACAAGCGCACTGGGGCATCAAGATGCCCGGTCAGGTCGACTTGTGCATATGGAACATCACGGAGCTCACAGTAGGCTTTCTCATCGCCATCGGCGTCATACAGGCCCAATGTGCACTCATCCCACTCCTCAGGTTCAGCGATGGACACCTCGATCGAAAGAAGCAGGTATTGACCGTTGCAGAACTCCTTCCGCAAAGCCATGCAACCGCCTCCGGTGTGATAAACCTCGAAGCCATACGCCTGTACGGGGTCAACAACAGTTGTTCCGCACGGTGAAAAGTAGGGGTTGCGAATCTCCACGTCGTTGAACATGAAAGCCATCTCCGACGGTGAATACGGCCGCTTGAGTTCCTCGCCATTCGGCAGGACCTCGGTCATGACCATTTCTTTGGTATCAGCTGCGTTGTTTGCAATTACGTCCATGGTGCTGCGCCTCTTTGGGTAGTCATCTTGGTCTGAGATGAAGCACAGCCAGCTGTAACGACAGGCAAAAAAAAGCCGCCCCATAGGGAGCGGCGGTACAGCGGTTTAGATTCGAGCAGAGACCTGGTAACCCTTGCCTCCTTCAGCCTGCGTCACGCCGGCTTCAAGAGTGATGGTCACATCTTGCAGTCCTGCATTCTTGAACATACTCGCCACAGTTTCGGCTACCGGCTGCATTTCAAACGGCAAGACGGTGAACCAAGCTTTCGAAAACTTGCACCATCGGCACCCGTATCCAGCGAACCAGCCATTCTCGCGATTTCCAGGAACCGGATCAGGCATTTCCAGAATCTTGTTGATGCGGGTGGCAAAGGCTTCCGGGAATTCCTTCAGAACTGAAGACATAGGAACCTCTCGATCAAGCGGCTTGGTTGTGCTGTTGCTGTTGCTGGCGCTTGCCCAGCTCATTAAGGGTGTCCAGTTTTGCGATGAATCGCTCAGCCGCAGTGGTGCTGGCCAACTCAGAGACCGACTCATAACGGTTCATTCCGCCTGAATAGTCCTTTCGGCCCTCACAGGATCGGTAGAGCACTTTGAGCACTCGATCTGAACCTAGATGAACCATCAGATAGAGATGATCGCTGTGCAGGATCACCTCCCCCATGACTGCGTTCCCGCCTTTACACGACCGAATTTCGTAGCTCGTTTCTGGAAGCTTCAAACGGCCGGCGATCTCTTTGAGCAATCGCTTGCCAGAGCGGTGAAGGCTTTCTTTGGTGATGCGTTTTTCGAGCAGCGCTTTAGGGATTTGCAGCATGACGTTTCTCCACAGGGAATGACGGTCTCTTGCGAAGACCTGGTGACGGGAGATGCGCAACACAGGCATGCAAAACAATCGCGGCCCTTTCCAAGAGCACTCAACAATCCATAACACGTATGTATGTTTCTATTGATTTGCTTTCAATCCTGACAGTATTATCCGGCCATCCAATTGATATCACCTAACAAGGTCAGGACGAATCAGCCCATGCACAACAATGCAACCCCCTTCAAGCCACGTCTCTCCCTGCTTGTCGCCTCCATCGCACTGGCCATGAACGCTGGCACTGCGCATGCCGCTTACGCCGGCATTGATGTCTACGCACCAACGCTGGGCTCCTCCAGTACCACCTATGATTCGCACATCGGCGGCTCTGGTGATGGCTCCACCCTGGTTGGCGCCCAGTTCAACCCGAGCACCGAAACTACCGAGGCCTTCAAGTGGACATTGCTGGGTGGCAAGCAACTGCTGGCCAGCCTTGGGACCAATGCCGCCGCCTACGCTGTGTCGAACGAAGCTGACGTCATCGTCGGTAGCTCTGTCGACAGCGTCACGGACAACGAAACCGCCGTGTACTGGAACAACGCCGGCATTCACAAGCTGGACTTCCTGAACGGCGGTGCCGAAGCTGAAGCACGCGCCGTTTCGGCTGATGGCAGCGTCATCGCCGGTTCTGCCGACGACGGTCTGACCGGCAACCGATCGGCAGTAACCTGGGACCTGGCTGGCGCTGTGACTCAGCTGGGCTACCTGAACGACGGCACCTACAGCTACGCCATGGGCATCAGCGCTGACGGCAAGGTGGTGGTGGGGTACGCACAGAACGGCGCCGGCAATGGTGATATCGCCACTCGATGGGTGGGCGGCGGTAGCGCCGAGAGCCTCGGCACCTTGGAGGGTGGTACGCAATCCATCGCCACGGCGACCAGTGCCGATGGCACTTACATCGTCGGTGCGAGTGACTCTTCGCTCGCCCTGAGCGAAGCTATGATCTGGTCCGAGCTGTCCGGCATGAAGGGCTTGGGCTTGCTGGCCGACGGTACCCTGTCCAAGGCTGAAGGCGTCTCCGCCAACGGCGCCGTGGTCGTCGGTATCGCGGACACCACTGGCACTGTCTTCTCCGGCTTCCGCTGGACCGCTGAGACCGGCATGCAGTCGCTGGTCGAATGGCTGCAGGATAACGACCCTTCCTACACTCTCCTGGCCAACAACACCCTGAACTCCGCCACTGCGGTATCTGCAGATGGCAACACCGTCTTCGGCCTGGGCTTCCTGAATGGTCGCTCGCAGCCGTTCGTAGCGCGTTCCTACGGCCCAATCTCCGAGCCTGTGGTCACTACCCCACCGGTGGTAACCACTCCGCCTGAAGAGACCATTCCAGAGGTGACCCCTCCCGTCGTCACCCCGCCTGTTACTGACCCAACGCCGCCAAGCACCGGTGGCTCCTCCAATGCAGGGGACACTTCTACTGGCGGCAGCGATGCAGGCACGGGCACCGGCGCCGGTGGTACCGAAACCGGTGCGGGTACCGGTGGCACTGGGGGCACTGACACGGGTACTGGTGGTACCGGTGGAACTGGCACTGGCGCGGGTGGCGCTGAGGCTACCACTCCACCGACTGGCGTGATCGGTTTGCTGGACCTCGGCGACTCGTTGCAGAATGCGACCCTGTACGCGCAAGCCATGCAGAATCAGCTGCAAGGCTTCGTCCAGGACCAACTGTCCTGCTCGACATTCGACACCAGCGGCATCTGTGTCAGCGTCAGCAGCCAGATGACTCATCACTCGGGTACTGTCCACGGTGACAACGTGTACGGCGGTGTTACCGCTGCATATCGACTGACTCCTGACCTGGTTGCCGGCATCGGCTACCAAGGCCCGAGCACCTCGCTCAAGATCAACGATGACCGCGTCGAGGGTGATACCAACACGATCGGTGCTTTCGTCGAGTACGGTAACCGTCTGCGCAAAGGCGTATTCGCCCGGGGCGCCGTGGCTGTTTCCGAAGGCGATGCCACCATCAAGCGCTCTTACAAAACCGGTGCCGGCGACGTCGAGTCGAAAGGCAAGGCCGATGTCAGCCAGCGTGCCGTATCCGGCCAGGTCGGCTACGTCTTCATCCTGCAGGACAACATCGCTGTCATGCCTTTCCTGGGCTTGGACTACCTCAACACCAAGCTGGATAGCTACACCGAGACCAGCGGCTCCTTCCCGGCGCACTTCGATAAGCGGACCGAAGAAAACATCTACGGTACCGCGGGCCTGGATGCCAGCATGAACCTGGCAAATAAGGCCATCGTCTCGGCGAACATCAAGCACGTCAGCCGCCTGAACAACTCGCAAGACGATCTGACCGGTGATGTGATGGGTGTGTCGCGCTTCGACATGAAGCAAGACACCACTGAGCGCTGGAACGAAGTGGGCGTTGGCCTGCAGGTTGCCGGCCCGTTCAAGGCCTCCCGCGTGGGCATCACCTACGGCCACCGCTTCGGCAGCGACAAAGCCGTTGCCTCGGACGTCGCTACGCTGTCCCTGTCGGTCGGTTTCTAATCGGAAACTGGTACACCAAGCGCCCCACTCAGTAGTGGGGCGTTTTTGTTTGTGGGCGGTTATCGGCAGGCAAAAAAAAGCCACTCCGAAGAGTGGCCGGGGATCATTGGTGTTAGGCAGCAGGCTGCTTGTTCTGTTGCTCCCACCAAGCGCGGAAGCTGGTTACCAGAGAGCAGCCATTGTCCTCAGGCAAGGCGATTACCGCCTTGTTCTGGAGACTGATTGCATGCTCTGGCTCACCATCACGTGAACAGTGGTAGAGCTTGAAGGTGTTACGTGTATCGAGCTGGAAGCAGCACAGAGTGCCCTTCGGCCGTTTGTAATAGACCCGGCAGAAACCCGAGTCAACGGAGTGGAAGGCCAGCTGTTCAACTGCTGGAACTTCAGCGGGAGGGAGCAGGCTGTTGCGATGCTCAACGAGCAGCACACGCAAGGCTTCCAAGTTGAGGGAGCGCTTAACTCCATCAGGGAACAGTTCGTCGCCAAACAAAGCGACCAAATCTGCCTCCAAACTCTCTTTTACCAAGTGGCAGTCTACCTGGTCCCAGGCACGACAATTGATCCATTCTCGCTTTTGCACAGGCGTTTCATTTTCATCAACGTAACCACGCTGATCAGCCATAGCCTCAGCTACTTTGACGCAGGCTTCAGCGTGGCTGGTAGCATGCACATAATCACTGTAGGTACCTTCATCCTCCTGAACCCAGTTCAGAGTAACAGCGTAAAGGTCAACGGCAGGTTGATTAACTCTTACTTTGGTGTCGCTCATGTTTAGTTTCCTTGATTAATTAGAGTTAGCCAGCGAGCTTCATATCTTGCTGAAGCGCAGTTTTGCCTTCATTGAAAGCGTTTAAGAGTTCCGGGATATCAGACAGGAGTGCATGAGGGGTTTCAGACGCCCCCCAGCCATATCCCCAGGCAGCATCCTTTGCATCTTGAAATGCATTGGCTGCTAGTTGAGTGGCTTCCGGCGATTTCATGAGTAGTACGGCTAACGCCCATTGAGATCGAGCGTAAGCCGCAAGCTGAAAACAGGTATTCATACGTTCACCACAGTAGTTTCATAACTATCTGTAATGACGCACACGGACCTGTATTGTAGTTGTACTGCGCAGTACACAGGCCAGGACAAATATCCGGATATTGACTTGAAGGTTTTGAAGCTTTGCTAAAGAATTACTGCATCATGTTCTAGGAATGAAAACCATGCTGCCTGACGCACTGGTAACCATCGGGATGTTCGCCATCGCCTTTTTCGTCATTTGGCTGATGCTGGTGTTCTTGCTCTTGATCCACGAAGCCGGGCATCTAATACCGATGCAGCGGTTTGGTATCAAGCCAGACAAACTCATTATTGGTGGATACAAGCTTTTCTCGTTCCGAAAATCCGGGATCATTCATGAAATTGGTCTGATTCCGCTGTGGGCATATGTGGTCAGCTCCGACTATGAAAAGGCGCCCTCAGACCGCCGGGCGATCATCGCTGCGGGCGGCCCTCTCATCTCACTGGCGACCGGCCTGCTGTTCTTCGGGATTAACTACGTCACGCCGAACTGGCCGACGCTTGTCGCGGCCCAGGGCTCGATCCTCCTGGCGGCGACTAACATCATCCCCCTGCCTCCAATGGACGGGTGGACGATCGTCGAGTATTTCTTGAACCGCCGCGGTATCTACTTTGATGACAGGAACAGGCGGCTCCTCATGGGCGTAGGGTTGGCGACCATAATTGCTATCACCCTCGCCCTCTAGAATTACAGAACTCTGCTCTTCATCTCCTGGTGCAAGTTCAACCCACCAGGAGATGACTCATGACCACTACTTCCCTCGACTGCACCTCACGGCTCCCAGCTGTGCGCCCAGGCTTCTTCGAGGAGGCCTTCCAGAGCTACAACGTACCGCCGAGAATCCGCGCATTTGCAGAAGCTTTCTGCATCCGCTTTGACGTTCGCGGCATCTGCGACCCGGCCTATTGTGCAAACTCTGCAGCCCTTAAGCTGAAGATCGGTGATGGTTGCGGGACCTTCGATCACGAGAAAGAACCCGTCGAGAACGGCATCCCCCTGATCGGTGAGCAACTGCTGTTCTCATACAGCACCTGCATCCAACGAGCAGAGCCAGGCACTACCGCCGACGTCATCAACAGCATGGTGAAAGCTGCTCTGGCGGGGGCAACCGTTGAGGAGCTCTTGCCACCGCCAGCAGCACCCGCTGCTACAAGCTGAACACACCCAAACCGCCTTTCGAGGCGGTTTTTTTTCGTCGATCAAATGCAGTTATTGCTTTTAGATACAGACGGCGTATGTGTTCATGTATTATTCACGCGCTAAAACCATGAAGGATCAACCATGCTCACGAGCCAGCCCCAGCAAGGCATTTCTTCTCCCGCCCACCTGCCGGCCGGCAGCACCTCAGCGGTTAAGTGGTTCTCCCAGGTCACTGTCGAGCTTTCGTATTGGCACGGGAATCAGAGACTGAAAAACCTCGATCAGTTCGAATGGCATGGTGATGCCGTGATGGCGCCAGCGCTGACCCACGCTCAAAGCAAATGTGATTTCTACCAGATCGACGAATCGTCCTCCCTTGAGCTGTGGGCGTTCCGCTCCCAGTGGCAAGTTGCGAAGGTTCGTGAGGGCGCCGACCAGCACTGGTCGTTTGCGGACAGCCTCGACCATGACGTGACAAGGGTCTTGGTCAGCCATCATCCAGTCTGGTCATCAAAACACGGGAAGATGTCCCCTCCTGACACCTGGCCAGGGTTCACCGCTACATTCCGGAAAATCATTTCGGTCGACGCTAGCCGGTCAACCGCTGAACTGGGAGGCTTGGTCACTGCGGCTCTGTGCGTCATCGAGCAAGGTCCTGAAGCTCTGGGGCTCGCGATTACCGATGGTGGAATTCGAGACCTGACTATTACACGCGTCGGAGCAAACACCCGTAGTGCTGGTTGCGAGTTGTTGATGGTGACGGGGGCAATCGCGGTGGCCATGTCACCCTACCAGGCTGAGCCCGGCTTTGACCAACTGGAAGCAGCCGTCCGCAGCTCAGTCGGCATCAAGCTATCCCTCGTCGACGGAGTCACTGCCTCGGGGCACCTCGATGCTGGGCAGCGCTCGACAATCTGGGTAGTCGAAGGACAAAATACACTAAATAATACCTAGCGCGTATGCGTACGCGTTATGTAATATTGCCGCGCCGGACAGATAGATACCCTGTCCGAATGGCTGGTGTCGGCAAATCTGGGTTATGCGCAGGTGTCAGTCATCTCTCTTAGCAAGTTCAACGATTTCTGACCCTTCAGGAGGGCACCGCCATGACCACAACCGTCGAAAACAGCAGCAGCGAACACCAGTTGGATCTGGATTTCCGCATGATCATCACCACTGGCAACATCAAAAAAGCGATGGAAAAGGGTGATGGCAAGAAGCGGTTCACCGCAGGCGACCTCTGGAACATAGCGCCAGGTACTATCCAGGTCATCCCGGGGTACAACGTAAGAGAGCGAAATGCTGACTACTTGGCCAACGTTCAGAAACTGAAGCAATCCATCAAGGACAACGGATTCAAGAAAGACTCGGCTCTCTCGGTCATCATCCGTCGCGATGAGAATGGAGAGCAGTCAATTTGTCTGAAGCGTGGCCATCAGCGTCTTGAAGCCACGATGGAATTGGTCGCCGAAGGTGAAAGCATCCCGACCGTCCCTTGCATCATTGCTGCAGATGATTGTTCCGAAGAGGACATGACTGCAGACCTTGTGCTCAGCAACAATGGTTCACCGCTTAGCCCATATGCAACAGCAGTTGTTTGCAAACGCATGACCCGCTTCCATCCCGATGACCATTCCGCGATCGCCAAAAAACTGAATCTCTGGCCCGCCCAGGTTTCGGACTACCTCTTGATGATCAACGGACCTATCGAGATCAGGAACTACGTCCGCGACGGAGTGGTTTCCTTCACGCTGGCTGTTCAGATCCTTCAAGAGCATGGCCCCAAAGCTCTGCAAGTGATCGAGCAAGGCCTTGCCCGCTCAGCTGCTGCAGGCGGCAAAACCGAAAAGCTCAGGCCAAGGTTTGTTCCAGGCAAGGTCATCAAGAAGGCAATTACCCAAGCAGCTCCAACGATGAAAACAGCCATCGAAAACATTAGACAGGATAAGGGCTATTCGCAGTTGAGCCCGGAGAATCAACAGAAGCTTGAGGAGATCCTGCAGCAATTCCGCCTGGCGGAAGAGGAAGAGGAAAAACTGAACGTGAACCCGTCTACTGAGCAACAGCTCGACCTCAAAGACACTGAGGAATAACCATGCCTTCCAGGCTGCCCCTACACTCGATGTAGGGGCTTTTTTTTGCCTACCGGAAAATGGCCTTCAACCTCGTCCTCCAAGTTGTATGCACCTCGTGCCGCTTCATTTCCCCGAAAGCTGACCACTCAAGCTGCACCGAACCGGATGAGCCCGTGCACATGATCGTGAATCGAGTGAACGATGCGCATGCCTCACAGGCAGCAAGCCCAGCCAGCTCGAAGCGATCGCCCGGCTGAGGTGTGACCTCCCCCCTCACCAACTCTCCGTTCAAACTACGCCGGCATTGGCCGCAGTCGACTGCGAAGCGGGCCAATTGAGTACCATCTGAAAAGACGATCGGGAGGCGAAGGTGCAAAGGCCTCACCTGCCGCCACCGGCTGATCGCTCCGTCAATTGTTGAAGTGCTACCAACCTCAATACTGCTTGCCACTGACACGGCCCTCATCGATCGCCTGCATGTACACCTGGACCCAACCTGGAATCCGCCGCTGCCCTCTTTCCCAATAGCCTACTGCGGCGTACGCCCATCCCAGTGCATCGGCCAGTTGTGTTTGTGTCCACCCTAGAACCTCGGCCCTGATGCGCCTGATGTCTGCACCGGCCAGGCTCGGTGCGTCGCCGACCAGCTCACCTTGCACTGCAGCTTGGAAGAGCGATCGAGCTGCAGCCGGTATATGGCCCCCTTTCTCCCATTTCGATACCAGCCCGGGTGACACGGACAGCATCGAGGCTATAGCTGCCTGAGTCAGGCCTGCTGCATGGCGCTGGAGGGCAAGATCAGTGTGCACGGTTTGGGTGAACTGGATCTGGTGCTCAGTGGCCATGTCGTCGCGATAGCATTGCGCTGCTCGCTTTGCGCGGGAACGGCCGTGGTAGGCCAAGTCGCGAAAATGGCGATCGGCGACAAACTTCCCATCCTTCATCAGTCGAACGCGCCAGCCGGCATCAGAAGGCTTCGATGGGCGGTTGTCCCGGGTAATGCCCTGCATGCTGGAGTCAGCGATGCGCCTGACAGCCGATACTTCGATGCCAGGTGCGGACGTGGAGGTATCCATAAGCCTCAATCATCCAGGGAGTCGTTCTGATCTGACTCTTGGGCATCATCATCACCCAGGAACAGCCCATTGCTGGAGAGCAGACCACCACCCAGAACGAGAGCTGACGTAACCGCCAGTGCCGGCACCCCATCCGACTCCCCTGCGTCAGCATTGGCGCCCTTCGGCCGCGGCTTCACCGGAATCGGGATACTCGCTGCCGCAGTTGCCGTAGGAGCTTGAAGTGTCAGGGGGGCATCAGGACGCTTTTGAGGTACCGGCTTTGGTAGAGGATTGCCCCGATCTGGCATGAGTAGTGGCACATCATCGTCCAGATTTATCGTGACCTCACTGGCCTGCGCTTTCTCCAGGCTTTTGAAAAACTCATCAGACCGCGCCATCAATTTGCGGAACTGCTTGTCGGTCATGAGTTCCCGCCGGCGCAGCCCACCCATGTTCCGGATGGTGTCTGTAGTGATGGCGTACAGGGCATCTTGAAGCTCAGTGCGCACCTGGTGCGTCATGTATTCACACTTCAAGGACAGTACTTGTTCCGCTCGGCCAACCTGGGTCTCCAGTTTCTCAAGCGCCTGAAGCTGGCGCTGGATCCGCAGTTCTGCCACTTGTGCCGTGGTTCTGGACCGGTTGAACCAGTACCAAGCACCGAGGAGGAAAAGGGCCCCCGCGGATGCAGCCAGGTACGTAGGCAGTTCGCTCGAAGGAGGGTCTGGCACAAGATTTAAACTGAACGAGTCGGCTGAGACCAGGGACAGTGAGAGCACCCCTGACAGAGACAAAAGCAATGGTCGTTTCGCAGTCATATCGGGCTCCAACGCTGACAGCATCAATAGGCATATTTGATACATAACGCGTACGCGTACACGCATAGTATCGCCTTGGATTTAATTGTCACGCTGAAAGAATGAGCTGCCAGGGTTTCCCCTACGGATGACCTATTTTCGGGGTGCAGCTGGAGTACTGCTGATACGGCCGGCAGTGGAAGCGCATGGGCACCCAGGCTCTTGCAAGGATGGTCAACAGCTGTGGCCGATGGGTAGGAGTGAACTTTTCTGTGAAACGCCGCCCCGCTTCACAAAAAAAATGACCAGGCGCCGATCAAAACGGGGCCTGGTATGTCATCTATTTTGTGAACCTACACCTGGCATTACATCTGATCGAGCTTGAATGAACTGGCGCCAGCCACGAGGTCACTTCCTAGGTTGCCGAGGATCGTATCCTGAGAAACGGCTACACCGTGGCCCCTGACGCCGCCTGTGCTAACCCAGTAGACCTTGCCTGTGCCAGCCTCCACCACGCGCTTGTGGAGCTGCACCGAATAGCTGAAAAGCCGCTCACCTGGTTGATAGTCGGCCGTTTCCAGGTAGGCGTAAAGCTTGTAGCCGCCATCCAACTTCACAATCTGCTCTGGCAAGTGGGATGAAATCGTCTCCTTGACCAGGTCCTGAGGGATTTCATTGGCATTGGAAGAAAGCACAAGCTCGACAGCAGAGGCACTGCAAGCGCCGAATGCCGCGATGGCGAAGATGGCCAGTTTTGTCAGTCTGATCATGGGGGCTTACTCAAACAGGGTCGTTTTGGGTTGATGCGTGAGTGGCGCAATCTGCTGGAGAGATGACCTCCCCGCGTAGGTGCAACATCATCGCGTAGATAGCGACATCGAGCGGGTCTCCTTTCTCGACGTGCTCGCGCAGTTCTCTCGATAGGAAATCAGCAGGGCATGTATCGCCTTCATTCCAGCCAGCACGGCCTTTCGCCCGGCTCCTGGCCATCTTCACCTTCATGCTGAGCGCGATGGCGTCGACGGCCGCATCATCGAGCTCTGTCTCACTGAGCTGGTAGGGGGCGTTGTAAATACGAACAACAACGGCCGATCGATCAGGCACCAGTACCCGGACTTGCACCTCACCGACCTCTTCCAAGGCCGCGTGCACGCCACCGGGGTTCTCCCGATGAGCTACCCGGAGCGCATCCAGCCAGATCTGTTCTGTTGCCATGTCGCTGCCGGCTGCGCCTGCAGGCGCAGAGGCCTGGTTCTTCGCGTTGGCCAGAAACAACACGGTATTGCATGCAGGGCAAGGGGTCATCTCGTTATGGCCAATAATGGCCCCCTGGCTCGCCAGGAAGCCATATCCAGCGCATTGAACCGCCCCCCTTACTACCGCGCAGCAAGGGGTGTCGGATGGAGCTGGCCCTGGAAACGCTCCTGAGTCTTGGTGCGCTATTGAGTTCTCTACTTGCACGAATTCACCTGAGGCACCGATCAGAGGAACACCGAAGTGCTGTCCGCTGGGGGTTGTGCTTGGAATGGTTGGACTGCCGGCGATTCACCCGTCGACACTGGAGTCGATGACAGAAGCGCAGACGCTTCCTGCCGGGCTTGGTGGACGACTGCGGGATTGATTGCCTTCCAGTAGCAATAGGCTGATCGGGAGTTCTCGTGCATGGAAAGGTCACGCTTGCGCATCAAATGCTCGATCTCCGAAACCACCCAGTGGCCAGCGCCAAATGCGTGCTCCTTGCCACCGATCCAGTACTGAGCATCAGTGATCTTGAAGAGCATCTCGAAGACGGCCAGCGCCGCAACCGCCACTGGATCAGTCCTGCCCTTCAGGTGAGCCATGATCGGACCGAGAGAGCGTATATGGCCCAGGCGGAGCGAATTGGCCCAGGAAACTGCACGAGTGTGGCCCACCAGCTGGGGCAAGCTGATCTGATAGAAGCCCTTTGCTTGGGGCTTCACCAGGTCGCGGATATGGGCGCTACAATCCCCGCAGAGAGTGCTATTGGCGTAGAGGCGATCCTGCCGGCGCCCGCCCATCCCCGGAGAGGAAAAGCTGAACAGATCAACATGCCCACAAAGGCACTTGGTTGGAGCAGTAATGTGAGCCGCCATAGACACCTCCAGAAAATGCACCGGCGACAACCGCCAGAATCTTTCCGAAGCATAACACGTATGTATAATATTGGCGTTAGCGAATGCTGTGAAAATTCCCCTTTCCTAGGCCGCCGGCAGCAGCGATAGGATCAGGGGACCAAGCTCCTTGGACGTGTAGGCACCAGAGATAGCCATCTTGACACGAAACGGGATGGGTCTACGCCCTGTGCGGATCTGAATGAAATCCTCCAGGGACAGGCCGATACGGGACGCTTGCTCACTGTCACTCAGCCCCGAGATCGCTGCCAAACCATCGAAGAAGGCACTGACCAGGTCTGGTGATCCGCCGGCGTCCAGGCGATCGAAGAAACCATACACCAATGTCTCGCGGACCACCTGTGACTGTTGATTGGCCGCCTCCACTGCCTCTCGAATTGGCTCTGGCAATGCTGCGAGCAGAGTCGACAAGGTCACCTCCACACCCATCGCGCCCAGCGTGCGTATGCGCGCTGGAGGCGGCAAGGGGCGCATGTGCACTCGGCATTGGCGGATCATGGAGATGCTGATGCCAATTTCTTTGCTAAGCCGGGTATCCGCCCAGCCCTGCTCGTCGCGGAACTGGTCCATCAGCTGGGCCCAGGCAACATTGCTCAAACCGCTATCCGCCGATTCGAAAAAGAGATTGCGAGAGCTCATATTGGCTGACGCTTCGGGACTGCTGCCCCCTTCATGAAGGTCGAACATCTATTTGCTTCCGTTAGCATCTGCAGCAGCCTGGTCATCCAGCTCCACAGGAGCGGCCACGTAGGCGCGAATGATGAGGAGCAGCGCTCCACCGACAAGGCAAAGGAATACTCCCTTGAAAATCAGCTTGGGGGAGATCTCCACCAGGCCGGCGCCAACAGCCATGGTAGCCAGCAGGCCCATGACTACGACGACAAGAGCAACCACGACGCGAATGATCAGAGAGTGTGAGGAACGGCTATCCATGACTAGAGCCCTATCGATACGTAACGTGTACTGATAATACTGGATGAGCATAGATCAGCACAACGCCACGTGCGACCCCATGGAACCCATACTTCCGAGCGCAAAAAAAACCCGGGCACTTGGCCCGGGCATACAGCTGGTTTACAAACTGGCCATCCCATGCGGGATGATTGGCGAGGTAACGGTATGCAGTCCGAAACCGTTGCCCTCGATGCTTACCGAAGCAGTCTTGATGCGTATAGCACCCAGAATACCGACATCGGAATTGGAGACGATACGCTCCTGGCCAGTCTGCGTGACCGAAACAGGTTCGAAATCGGCGCCCATGTCATTGGCCAGCAACTGATTGATGCGTTTAGCCATTTCGGATGCAGCCTCGTCGGCAAGACCTTCTGCCGAAGCGGAGTCAAAGCAGATACCGATCACCTCTGCATCCGCACCAGACTCCTCGTCGTCCTGGGACAACACGACGTGGGCCGTGGCCTTCAGTTCACTGGAGCTCACCACCTCGGCGATGACTGTCGATCGATACGCTTGCTCAAGCTCAGCGAGCTCAGCGTCACGTACCGTTCCTGCAGGGTACGATCCCACCTGGTGCAGCAGGTGACCGCGGGAATCGACTGCAGCTGCTGCGAGTTGGGCGTATTTGATTGCTGTGTTATGGAAGTTCATGCGTTTCTCTCCTGAAAGGTGGGTGCAAGGCCTTGCGTTGCCTTACAAGCAGGTAATGAGAAACACGGCGTTGTATTCTTGCGTCGGTCCATGACAGGCGCTCCTTGGTTGCGAATCAGCGAGTTACTCGGCTTATATCCAATTTGCCGCTAGTGAAATCAAGATCAAAAATGGCACGACCTATGATTTCCTTATCCGTGACAAACCCCCAGTAACGGCTGTCCAGGCTATTGGGTCGATTGTCACCCAGTACGAAATAAGAATCGGCAGGAACAGTACATGCCAAGCCTGACAGATTTCTCTCACAACCGGGAATAGCAGGAAAATCAGTACTTACACCAAAGTCACTGATACCAGGGTCTTTGATCGTGCCGATTTGTAAGTCGTGAATATTCTCCAGCGCATAATCGACCTGCTTGAGCTTCCCGCTAGCTTCATCTTCGTAAGCATATGGCTTCTCGCCCACATGTACCGCCGGTACATTATTAATGGCCAATACACCGCCTTGATAAGTGATGTGGTCACCTGGCACTCCCACCACACGCTTGATGTAAGGCTTAGACGGATCGAGTGGGAATCGGAAAACCAGAACATCGCCAAATTTCGGGGGTCGACCTTGCGTGATTGGCTTCGGAACGAATGGCAATCTCATCCCGTAGGTGAACTTATCGACTACAACGACACTCCCCACCCCAAGCGTGGGGCGCATCGATGACGACGGAACAAGGTATGGTTCGGCGACAAAGGATCGGAATAGGAGCAGGAAAACGGCAACAGGCGTCAACTCCACCAGAAAGGCCACCACGCCTTGCGTGTAGTGATGCCGGCCCCTAGCTCCCCGATACCGTTCATAGACCCAGAACGGCAGGCCAAGGACTGCTGCAGTCGCGAGCAATGTCGCCATGTCCAAAAATGTGCAAAGCAAAATGTAGGGGCCGAGCACCGCGGCGGCGCACCCTAGGGAGTAAATCCAGGCTGGCCCGTGGGCCTGATACTTTTTGCGACAGAGCGCCGGAGCAGCTACGGTCAAGCCAACTCCGATCAAAAACAGGCTCATAAGTATTTGCCCATCTTTTTATGGTAACGATAGATAGCCAAGCGGCTTATGAACAGAGCAAAAAAGATACCGCCCACTGCCCAGCCAACCACCTTGACCCAGAAGCCGTAGCTGTAGGCAGGGGTGACTTTGAACTTCTCCAGGAGGAATTCAATTAAGGATCCAACCGTCCACAAGAGCGCTGCAACCACCCATCCGTTCATGAGGAGTTGGATATTGTACTTCACGCCTTTAGGCTGCTTCTGTGTAGCGAGCATGTTTACTCCGCGGCTATGAACGACCACCCTGCCCGGCTTAGCGCGCATTTGTATCCGCTCAGCGGCTTGATCAACAGAGTTGACTCAAGTGACGCAGCGATACAATCAAAGTGATAGCTGTAATATGAAGAGAGCTTTTCCACGTCCGCACTAAGGGCTCGCCAGTATGGCTCGTAATGCCGGCTGCCTAGAACGGGTGCAGTATTTTCGTATTGGAGAGGAAACGGCTGCAGGGTAAGAAGCGCCAACCGGCATTTCGAACGAAGCCAGGTACATGAAACTTCGACGATAGACTGACTCAGCTCTGACGACCTGAATTTATCGCGAACTTCCAGCCGGGTTATAACAAAGACGCTGCCAGCTTCCAGCACAGCGCCGAAGTCCTGATGGCAGGTCCTGACCAGCTCGTGAACCAGCGCCTGGACGGCCTCGCTGACCAGATCGCAAGCATCAGCCAAGGAGTATCGCTTCCCCTCTCCACTGGACAACAAAACCCCGTCCAGGATAGCGACCGGAACAGCCTCTGACTTCAATAGGAGCCAGGCTGTAACCAGTCGCACTTCACACACCGCAGAGCCATCAAATACATCCCCTGAAAGGCTCAGCTCCACGGTATAGCCACCTGCGAGCTCCACGCGCTCAACCACCCCGCGATGCATCGGAATCTCGCTGTAGAAGCCGGTATCGATCAGGCTTCGCACATACGGACGGCACCGAGTGATTTGCGTCAGGCTGGCAGACATGGTGCAGCTCAGCGCAGACCGGCGCCAGCACGAGCCTGCTCAGCTTTGGCTTTTTTACGATCGGCCATTTTCATCAGCTGTACGAAGAGCACTGCCATCACCAGGACCGCGATCAGCACGAAAGCGAGTGTGGGGGTGATGTGGCCAATCTTTGCCCACACAAACACGAAAGCCGCGAGTGCTAAGGCTGCCGGCACTTGGCCAACAATGTTCAACGTCCGCATGGCCCAGAATTGGATTTGCTGCATCTCAAGCTCCTAGATTTGATTTATAACACGTACGCATAATACTGGATGAATCAAAATACTTCTAGCCATTCGATGTCATGATGCCGCCACAAAAAAGGCCTCAGTTCACAGATATGAACCGAGGCCTTGGCCATCGACCAGGACAGGCTTACAGCGGGATGAAGATCGAGTAGAAACACACGGCCAGTGCGGCTGCGCAGAGGGCCGAGCACAGCCAGATCAGGATATTGACATCGCGCAGCGAACGGTCAGCAAAGCCCTGAATGGCCTGGACCTGCTCAGGGCCAGAGGCGTTTTTCACAGTGAAAAGAGCTTTGCGGCGGTTGATAGCGATCGAAATGATTACGGCCAGCACCACAACGGCGATACGAGCGAGCATGTCGGTAGTGATTGTCATAGCGGTTCCTCAGGTTGGGTTGGATACAGAACAGGTAGTACGATTTGACTGGCGAGAGGTGGCATCACGGCCGCCCCCCTTGTTGAGACATGGTTTTGATGGCTGCTAATACTGGGTCCCTGGGGCCGGTATCCTCGCCCTCGCAATGGGTCCGGTGCTCACCTGGCTTGATCAGGCAGTACCGCCCCACCGGCTTAGCTGCTGCTACCTCGAAGCCACGCTGGGCCCAAGGTTTGAACAGGATCAGGCCGACAGCAGCAACAGCGCAGACAGTGGCAACGGCAGCTATAGCGATGCGCAGAGAGAAGAATCGCCCTCGACTATTCACCGACAGTAAGCTCCACCCCGGTCGACAGGCTGATCATCTGAACTGCAAGGTCTGGGTTTATCAGCCCTTTGGAGGCGAGCCCCCTGATCTGGCCGGAGAAGAACTGCACGAAGAATCGTTGCGAGGCGTGCACGCTTTGCTCAGCAGCACCGTGCTCCTTCACCTGGTCACGGCGCTCGATGGCAGCGGCGGCTGAGGTAGCGATAGCGTTGGCCAAGTCCGCAGCTCCGGCCTCACCTCGGGACGGCAGCCTCGTCACGTCAAGCTGCGCAAGGACATCATGCGGGAGATGCAAGCTCGAAAAACCCTCACCGTACCACCCGTCATACACCGACACCCCGTGCTCGTCGGTGGCCAGCACAGTGAAAAAACGAGAGAGCTGGTGGTGCTGATCGTCACCAACAGCAAGCTTGGGTGGGTTGGCCACCTCGTAGCCGGCGCCGACCTCGAATTCGAGTGTGTTGGCCAAATTGAACGCTCCTATCGGTTCCAAGAAATTACCAGGTACAAGAATACATAACGCGTACGCATACGGCTATAGAGTCGGTGCAAATCTACCAGCCTCTTGCCGCTCATTGCCCGCAAGCAGCGCCTGGGAGGACACGGCGGCACCGAAAATCAGAACCAAAAAAAAGACCCACCATCTAGGATGGTGGGTCGGATTTAGCGTTACTTTATAGGTAGCTCTGCTGAGCGTTTATTTGGATTGCAGCGGCTTGCTGTTTTGGTCTGCACCGTACTTCACGCGCCTGAACTCATCTTTGATGGCAGCTACAGCCCCCATCAATGGCGCGAAGAAGATTCGTGGTGCCTGCCTTGCAGCGTTAGCGAACTCAGACCCAAATGATTGATTCATTCAGCAAACTCCTTGATTGCCCGGGCTGCCCCAATGCAAATAAAGACGAAGAAAAGACCAGCATCTACAAGCACAATGGCATGTTCGAGAAGCCCGAGAATTAGCAAGGTGAAATCGCTTATCCCAAACTTAGCCAAGTATTGGACCAAATGGTTGAGCAAGACTGCTGGCACCATGATGATCAAGAAGATGATAGTACCGACGAAGCCATGGGCTCCGAAGTGAGCGATCGGGCTCCACCAAGGTTTTTTGTGCGTTTTGGACATCTGTTACTCCTGAAAGGACCTGGGGCGGTCGTTGAGAAATCCCATAGGCCTTCTTGCGGTAGACCTAGCCCCTGGAGATGCGTAACGCGGGTCTGTAATCGGCAGGCACAAAAAAGCCAGGCATAGCCTGGCTGGGTTGATGGGTGGACACATCTCGATCAGCTCTGCCGGGCCTGCCGCAGCCGACCTGGTGTGAATTTGCCTGAGAACGAGAAGCCGAGATCCCTAACTCTCTCACGGACCTTCAGCTTGTTGGATTTGTCACCCCGCTCCTTGTGGAGCTCGACATGCTCTGCCTCCACCTGGAGTAAGAATTCGACGTCCTTCTGACACAGCTCCAAGGACTGCTCCAGTTTTTTTCGGTCCGAAAATTTCTTTCCGATCAGAGCGGCCGAGGCAGCAGCCAGGACAGTACTGGTGACAGCTGCAAATGCATTTATCAAAGCGGATTGAACTGCAGGATCGTTGATTGCGAGAAGCATGATGGCCCCCTGAAAGTTAACTTGCTCCAAGGGGATGCTTCACAGAAACCAGTAAACCACAGGCACAAAAAACCCGCTCGATCGGCGGGTTCTTTGTGAAGGTCAGTGCTTGGGGGTGGTCTTGGTTGAGCGGTCGCCTCCGCCGGCCTTGGCCATTTCAGCCTTGATGGCTTTATAAGCACCCACCAGAGGCGCAAAATAGATGCGCGGAGCCTGTTTTGCAGCACTCAGAAATTCAGAAGTAAAAGTCATCGATTTCATGTTCGCCCCCTCTCTGGGAAAACTAGTGACTAATGTATAGCAAATTAGGTTGACGGCATCAAGCGCCTGAAACAATTTCATCGAGCAAAGAAAAACCCGATTCGCCTAAGCGAACCGGGTTTGAGTAGCGTTTAAGGCGGCACCTCACCAATCAGATCAGTAAAGCCAGTGATCCAGTTTGGAATTTCTCGGGTTCCGCGCAAACCGCCTCGTCCATGCTGGCTTGAGCTGATCGCGACGGAAAGTTAACCACGTTATTGCGGGATGACATGAGTGCCCGCCCTATTTCCTCACCCACTGAAACAAACTTAGGAAAGCAGACGCTCTGACCACATATTTCATGACCAATCGTTTCAGAAACCCCATCGGTTAACCCTGCAGGAATGCCTTTGAGCCTTTCATGTTCCGCTTTAGTAAAGAGCCTGCTGAGTCCTGGATTTTCGGGATGCAATATGAAGGGTTCGGTACTTCTGCCCTTCTTGTAGCCCGTCCCAAGCGTGCCACAACCAGATTCATTTCCTGTTAGTAATTGCCTCGCGAAACCCTTGCCTTCAGCCTTGTCTCTTTTCTCCTTAGTTGCCAAGTATTCATAGGATTTCCAAGATTCGTCGTCGAGAGGAATGTCATCAAGTATTGCATTGATGCATGTCTCTCTCACCTTGTTCACCTTCAGATTTTCAAACGAGAAAGAGTCCCCAATACCGGGAGTTATTGCCACAACGACCAAGCGTTTCCGGTGCTCCAGCGTCCCGTAGTCCCATCCATCAAGGACTGCTTCATGAACTCTGTATCCGAGGTAGATAAACACACTTCGGATAGCCGCCATGGAAGCTGTATTTGCGTACTCCCCAACATTTTCAATCAGCGCAATACAAGGGTTGACATGACGGAGCCAGTTGAGATAGTCCACGAAAAGCGCGCCTGCGTCAGCATGCTCCTCTGCAAAAGTCAGTTTATTTTTAACCTTACCGCTCTTTGACGCTGCTATACAGGGAATCCCTCCAAGCAAAACCTCACATTGCGGCGTATTTTCACTTAGATACACATCCCGAACATCAGAGTTGATCGCAATTGAATCCTCTGTCCAAATTTCAGTGTTATTCCGCATTGAGCAGTCGAGATACTCGCTTTCTAGCTCAACACCGACTTGTAAGAACGAGCCTACACCCGACCGCATTAAGCCAGAGTGCACTGCGGCATCTAAGATCCCACCGCCATGAAAAAGACTACATACAGCGAGCTTCTGGCCACGGTCCAACTTTTCTTTCATGCGCTTGAGGCGCTCGCGGATCTTGGTTTGAATCTGCAAAGCAGTGATCACAATCCGGCCACGACGAATCGCAACGCGGACCTTATGATCATCTTCAAAGACTTCACGAATTTGCTCTGAACGCAGGTCGATTACTGGATGAACAACCCCATTGCGCTCACGTTTTGATACGCTGATGCACTTTCCGGCGAAGCCGAATTGAACCTCAATTAGCTCTAGACGTCGGGCAACCTTGTCAGACTTAATCGAGTATTTATTGCCAATCTGAACACCCGCTGTCAGCAGGTGACGGCCCTCCATGAAGACACGTGAAACGCCTTTCGATTCGCCAATTGTTGCGTTGATGATGGTGGTCATTGTGCTGCTCCAAGTAGTCGACACAGCTCCCCTGACGGGGACTGAGCCCGATCGGGGAAATGACAAACTGGTTGTCCGTACACACCTGGAATGCGGAACAAGGCTCCATACTTTTTCGAGCAATAAAAAGCCCCCGCCACGGCGGAGGCTTGATGTCCTGCTTGATTCAGATGGACGCCGGCACTTCCTCCCCACCCAGCGCGTCGTACAGAGCCGGGAGGAATTCGGCGAATGTCATCATCATCAACACGAACGTGGCGTCAGCCTCAGCCAGGGCATCCTCTCCCCCTTCCTGGGCAGCCTGCTCTTGAAGCAGCTCTTCGAACTTCAAGCGCCTGATCACAAGCTTGTCGTCCAGGACGAAAGACAATTTGTCCTGCCAGGCCAGCGACAGCTTGGTCGCGACCTTGCCAGTGGCCAGGTGATTTTTGATTTCGTCGCTGGTGAGATCCTGCCGTTTACAGCGAACTGATCCCCCATCTTCATGTGTGTCTTGCAGTTCACATTCGTCCAGGACGTGGAAGCCTTCGCTCGCCTGGCCGGTCTTAAGCCAGTCAGTGAGGGTCGCGCTCGGGGCAATCTTCACAGTCACCGGGCGCACCGGCAGGGACCCCATTACTTCACGGAGCGTGGAGAGCAGATCCTCTGCACGTTTGGCGCTCGCATTGTTGACGATGATCAGCCCGAGCTTGGGCGCGATGGCCGCTGTGATCACACCCCGACGGATAAACGCCTTCGGCAGCATGGCCTGGATCGTATCGTCCTTGATCTGGTCACGCTCTTTCTTGTAGACCTTGCGCTGCTGGGCGCTCTCGATCTCCTCGACCTTCTCCTTCACAGCATCATTGACCACGCTTGCCGGCAGGATGCGCTCTTCCTTCCGAGCACTGATCAGGAAGAAATTCCCGCTCTGGTGAACGAGTGGAGCATCCTCCCCCTTGCCCAGCGGCGCGATGAAGCCATAGGTGACCAGCTCTTGCGAACCGCACGGCCGTGCCGGCTTCGACGCCAGGGCGGCTTGGAGCGTATCCGCGGCGAATTCAATATCTTGGGTCAGACGGTAAACGGTCAGATTCTTAAACCACATGGTCATGCCTTGTTAGGTGATGTCGGTGATGACAGCGCCCCTATGAGCGCAGTCTTGAGTAATTGAGGTTGAAGCAGCTGAGCGATATCTGCCGGGAAGGTGGGCTGTCGATCAGCCGGCAGCCGCGTAGCGGAGGCAATCGATCTCTTGAGCTGGGTTAGGCCGGTCGAGCCCTGCCCACCATCCTCCCCACTCCTCACAACTGATCGGTCGCGATGTACCAGGTGCCCCTTCTACGCAGAACTTGCCTAAGTCCGACGACCAGGTGACCACCAACAAGGAGGCATCGATGCCCTCCTTCCCGCTCCAGTTCCAAAAATGGCCGGCACTTTCGGGTACCGCCTGTGACCAGATGCGCGGCGTACTGCCCTCAGTAGCCCGCTGGCGCTCAGTAGGCGCATTTTCAAAACGGTTGGATGGTGAGCTGCCGAAAGTCGCGAGAGGGCCTTCAATGGCCGCCTGCTGCAGCCAGGGCATCGGAGAGTTCATGTACGCGATGTAGTTGGCAAAGAGATTCGCGGTGTCACGCACCCCTACCGCGGTCGCGTACTTCAAGAGTTGGGCCGCCTGCGCTGGTTGTGGCGCTGCGAGCAGCTTTCGCAAAAACACCGCTTCTGCCGCTGAGAACTGATGGCTGCCGGCATGGCCGCTGGCTCCTGGTGGAACACTGAGCCCCGCGGCATGCGTCTCGATCATGGCCCGGTCGACCTCAGCATCGAGCGATTCGCCGCTCAGCAGCGCGTCTATGCCGATACGTACCATTGGGGTATTGGCTTTCCCGGTTCGGAGGGCAGGGCCACGCAAGTAGAAATAGCGCTGGGCGGCCTTCAAGAGCAACGCCGCAATGTCGGCAGTGCCGGCGCCAGTTGCGCCAGGAGCTACATCAAGCAGGTTCCCCATGGCGGTCGTCCTTCACTGCGCGCTGGCGATCGACAGTCGCGGCAGCTGCTGCAGACCTGCCTTCGGTGTTTCGTTGCCCTGAGCTGCCTTGATCTGCGCCAGCTCTTGCTCCAGCTCCTCGCAACGCCGAGTTACCTGCGCCAGCGTGCGCACCGTCAGGTCGCCATGCTCATCCTGCTCGATGCTCAAGTCCAGGCGGGCAATGATTTCCGAGTTCATGCTGCGGTGATTGTCTCTCGCGATTTCAGCGATCTTCTCTCGCATGCCGTCAGGCAGGCGCACCACGAACTTATCTGCTGTGCGGGATGTATTGCGGGGCTGGGACTTTGGCATGGGGAATAACCTCAATATGGCGAGCTGGCGATGTCTCAGGTGAAAAGTGATTACGCTGCGCGAAGGTGCCGGGATTTGTTTTCGCGGCTCTCCTTGGCCTCGACAGTCAAGAGAGAGCGCGGTGAGGAGAGTAAGCGACGGAGGCCGATCGGCTCGCCGGTGTCTTCGCACCAGCCGTAGCTACCGTCTGCAATGGCAGACATCGCCTGTTTGATATCGCGCAGACTTTGGTTCTCGCGTTCGATGCTGCCCAGGATGGACTGGCGCTCTTGCTCGATCAGTGCTGCGTCGACTTCATCAGGAGCTTTTTCCAAGCCCGTCAGGTCGATGCGCAGCTGCTCGATCCGCCCCGTGGCGGTAGCGCTTTCGCTCACCAGCAGGTTTTTGAAGAACGCTACTTGCTCAGGGTTCATGTACTGGTCGTCGGGCTGTTGCAACAGTTCCTGAGGGGTCATCGATTGGGCCTCGTGATTGGTTGGGTCAATGTGCCTGGCGCCAGCGTCTCGACGATCGATACGGCAGGTTGATGGCACCATGCTGTCATTTTCACACGCACCGATATTAAGGCCAGTATCCGAAACGCACAACAGTAAAATTACACATACGTGTTATGCATGCGGAAAAATATTTTCTGGCCGAACGTCCGGGTATTCTGCAGGCGTAAAAAAACCCCAGCGCTAGGCGGTGGGGTTTGGGTGAATCGTTATGCCGCTTCCGGCTGAAGGCTTCGTTTGTCCACAAAGATCTCCTGCACGAGCTGAACTCGGTCAGGATTCTGCTGCGCGAATTGAGCAAGAGCGGCGCCCGGGCTACCACCACCACAGCGGAACGTCTGGAGCCCATCTTCGTTTGGCATCGAGTAGACCAGCAAGAACGCGGTGTCCTCGTGATAGCGGTTGGCTGCGTAGTCGACAGCTTTCCCTGTCAGACCGGCCATTTCAACAACCCACTGCAGGGTTTGAGCTCGAACCTCAAGCTCGATCATCGCCTCCTCGCCAGTGCGGGGGAACTGAGCCTGCGACAAATCGCGGCCCATGTAGGCTGTCTTCGCTTTTTCGAACTGACTGAGCACAAGATGTGCGAAATCACCGAACTGGAACGCCAGCTTGGCCCGCAGAAGGTCCAATGGCTGATAGAAGTCAGGAGCTTTCCAATCAGCTGGTACACGGCCTTCAGTGGAGACTGCTACTGCTTGGTTTGGGTTAGTCATGGTGCGGCACCTCATGTGCGTTAAGTTTGTAGGTGGAGATGGCCCACACGGACATGTATGACGTGAGGCCTCTCCCCTGCCGCTGGGTGCATGGTGCCGGCATGCAAAAGGCTCACGCCGCTTGCACGTCCAGGATATGTAGATCTGCAGGGACGCTCACGACATCCCCAAGCCACCGCCGTACGGCGTCCCTCTGAGTGGCGACTGGGCAGCCAGGCTCAGCGCTCATCATGAAACCAAATGCCTTGAAGCTCGCTTCACGCATGGCCCATTCCAAGCATCGTCCGCTCAGATCTTCGACGAACACGGTCTGGTAGGAATGGTCTGTTCTGCAACGACCAAGCAAGCCCGGTGCGGTAGCCCGGGCGAGTAGCGCCGAAGCGCCGGCGGCGAGCTCAACGCCATTCTCATCGGTTACCACCCAATCCCAGTGGTTCGCCGCGACGACGTCACGCAGGCTGAGCTGGGGCTGTGAGAGGTGCGATTTGGCCATGTCGAGCGCATGCTGCGCATTGGCTGCAGCGAACAGTTCGCCGGTGACGACTCGGAATGCTTTCAGGCGGAAAGTGTCCGCGGCATCGGGGTATTGCTGGGTAGGTTCGGTATGACGCATGGTGGGCTCTACGCAAATTGCTTCAGTGGTAATGGGCGCTTTCATAACCGCCACCTCAGCCAACACCTGCTCGCACCATCCGTACCTTCACCCCTCGCTGCTCGAAAGCCTTGGCTACGCGCCCTTGGCGATCGTCTTGGCCATCGCCGAAGACGATGGCGTGAGCCACCCCGCCTGGCAGGGTGTCGGGGGTCGGATGCCTAGTCACCGAGGCCAACGGGACATTCAATTTCTTGCTTATCAGCTGGCGGTAGCGCTCACCCGTGATTGAGCAGTCAATGACGACCTGGTTCACCTGGTGATCAATGATGAGCTTGGCGATCCGGTCAGCTTGAGCAGTGTCGATCGCGGGGCCCGGGGTGCTAATGAACAGCTTTGAGATGACCTGGGCCGCAGCCTTATCAGCCTCTCGGATGAAAGCCAGGAGCTGACCGCAAGCATTGCAGCTGTATAGGGCCGTCCGCCTGACCATGCTGTTGTGCCTTTTGGTCGATAACCGGAATGTTCTACCTTCACACCCGCACTGGTACAGGAACTCCCTCTTCACCGATCTCGATGTGTCAAGCTGGTGACATCTGTCGGCCTGGACCTTGAACACCTCAACCATAATCTGAGTCCATTCGGCCCCGTGCGGATCGACCTCTGCCCCCCATACCAGGTGAGTGACATAGTGGGCGACCTCATGCGGACAGATTTGATCGAGGTACTCTGAGAGATTCTCTCGCGCCAAAATGCGGTTGAACCGGAACTGCAGGTCGTAGCACCGGCCAGTTCCCTTGTCTTTGCGGTACCTGAACATGCCACCGGATTTACCAGTGAGGTTAAACAGGACCGGTATCTCTGGAATGTCACGGGAAAGATGAGACGCCGCCAGCCCCAGGCACTCTGTGACACGGGCCCTGACAGCCTTCAGTTCGTCGACGGGGAGCATCAGGCTTCAGCCTCTGGCAGCACCTGGATACTCAGCTGGGTTTTACGAGCAGAGGAAGGTGTATGCATGGCTGAGGGGGGCTCCTGGATATGAGTCGCTGATATTACACGTACGCGTTATGTATCGTAAACGCACAGATGAGATGAATAAGCCAGCTCGCCGGCTCCCTGCAGCTGCGCCGATCGCCTTTCAGCGGGCAAAAAAAAACCTCAGCATGGCTGAGGCTTTTTGATGGTCGTGATTCTTCCTTGCTACCGAGGCACGAGCTTTACGGCGGCGAGAAGTATCCGGTCATAGCGCATGACCAATTGTTTGAGACGGCGGCTAGATACGTTGCCGTTGATCGCCTTGGCTACCATTCTCTCGTGACGTGCCTGGGCGCGACGCAGCCGCTGGCCTTGTTCTCCTCCCCACAATTTGAGAGGCATCTCCGGACCAGTAGGGGTCGAGTTGAGTGTTCCCATGTGCAATCTCCTGAGGCTTGCGTTGCATGACTCAGGGAGATGCGGAACGCAATTACATACGCCTCATTCGACTTTCATTCTGCCAGGAGTATAACGAGCCAGACGGCCAAGACCTGCGCGGATCCTCGGTGCCGATCGCGCCTACTTCGCCTTTGACTTCTTGGTGATCACAATTTTTGGCAAGCCGCGGACCGCGTCATCCCAGTGCGGATCACGGTCTGGATCGTTGACCACCTTGCTGATCCATACAGCTGTTTTCTTCCAGCGAATGGCAAGCATACGGCCGTTCCAGCCCCGCTTCTTGTAATGGTTTCTGAACTCGTCTGGCGTCAATGGACGATCTTGGAGTTGAACTTCGTTTTCCAAATTCTTGCACCCGAAATTGTGAAGGCCCGGCGGCATGCCGCCTGATTCAATCGATTATTGAAGCTGCTACATCATCCCAGTCACTAGGCGTTGCGGCTCCCGTAGCAAAAGCAAACCGCATGGCGACCGTGGGACTTCTATTCTTCATCAGGTAAGCCGCAGCACCAGCACACATGGCTTCATGGCCCGAGGCCTTGTAATTGCCGTCTTCATCCCATTCACCACCTTTTCGTGAGTGGACCGTCTTGTGGCACTGGAATGTACTCTGATCATCCTCCATCAGCCCTTCAATAATCCCGTCCAATCGCCCAGGCGCAAGCTCGATCGCTCCCTCCTTGAGAAATGGACAGTTCGCACATGGGCGCTTAAGCCGCAGGTGATGTGCGAATGGATCAGGCATGCAGAGTCCTCGAAAATTATGTATGGCAACAGTTGGTCATCCAGACCCCTTCCACCTTCGACCCATCCACGCAGGGCTGAGGGAAGCTTCTTTTTTAAACTATAGGACAACAATAATCAACAATGAACTACCTGCCCACCATCTACAAGGCACAAAAAACCCGGCCTCGTGGGCCGGGTGGATGAAACGTTATTGGTTCAGCAACCGAGTGCTTGGCAGTCGTCGCAAAGGCCAACCTGGAATACTTCAAGATCGGTGAAGCACCGGGGGCATTGCTCGACATCATGATCTGCCGCAGGCTTGCTGATTGCGTCGCCGAACTCGGCAACCAGTGCTGCATAGTGATCGCTGGTTGAGGCGTCACCGCGCAGCTCAAAATAGCGGTCCACGGTCTTCGAGTAGGCTTTGAACACTGGCTTTCCGTTGAACTTGCGGATTCCACGGTCATCTGGCCACCCATTCCATAAGCATCTGACCACCGATTCCACGGTGATCCGGCCACCCATTCCACGCGTATCCGACCACTGATTCCACGGTCATCCGGCCACTCAACCGGGCAGGCAGTAACGCAGGATTTCTTCACTACCATCGACCTCTTTTTCGAAGCAGAGAGGTCGTCGTGGAGCGTTTATCCATGCGTAAGATTCGCGAAGTACTTCGTCTCAAGTTCGAGGTCGGGCTATCGGCTCGCCAGATTGCCGTCAGCGTGCAGATCGGTCGTGTCACTGTCGGCGATTACCTCAACCGCTTTGCCGCCAGCGGTCTAGCCTGGCCCTGTTCGTTGTCCGATTCCGAGCTGGAGCAGCAACTGTTCCCACCGCCCCCTGCGGTGCCCAGCGAGCAACGGCCATTGCCCGATTGGTCTTGGGTGCATGCCGAGCTACGCCGGCCGGGCGTGACCTTGGCGCTGCTCTGGCAGGAGTATCGCCTGAGCCAGCCGAAAGGCTTTCAGTACAGCTGGTTCTGCGAGCACTACCGAGCCTGGCAGGGCAAGCTGGACGTGGTGATGCGCCAGGAGCATCGCGTCGGTGAGAAGCTGTTTGTCGACTACGCCGGGCAGACGGTGCCGGTGATCGACCGCCACAGCGGCGAGATCCGCCAGGCGCAGGTGTTCGTCGCGGTGCTTGGCGCGTCCAGCTACACCTTCGCCGAAGCCACTTGGTCGCAGCAGTTACCGGACTGGCTGGGCTCCCATGTCCGCTGCTTCGCCTTTCTCGGCGGCGTGCCGGAAATCGTGGTGCCGGACAACCTGCGAAGCGCGGTGAGTAAGAGCCATCGCTACGAGCCGGACATCAACCCGAGCTACCGCGATCTGGCCGAGCACTATGGCGTGGCGGTGGTGCCGGCGCGGGCGCGTAAGCCGCGCGACAAGGCTAAGGCTGAGGTCGGCGTGCAGGTGGTCGAGCGCTGGATCCTCGCCGCGCTGAGGAACCGCCAGTTCTTCTCCTGGACGAACTCAACAGCGCCATCGCCTTATTGCTGGAGCGGCTCAACCGACGACCGTTTCGCAAGCTGCCGGGCTCCCGGCACTCGGCCTTCGAAGCCCTGGATCGTCCAGCGCTGAGCCCACTGCCGGAGCAGCCCTACGTCTATGCCGAGTGGAAGAAGGCGCGCGTGCATATCGACTATCACGTCGAGGTCGATGGGCATTACTACTCAGTGCCCTACCAGTTGGTGAAGAAACAGCTGGAAGTACGGCTGACGGCGCGCACCGTCGAGTGCTTCCACGCCAACCAGCGGGTGGCCAGCCACCTGCGCTCGCCACACAAGGGCCGGCATAGCACACAGACCGAGCACATGCCCAAGAGCCATCGCGAGCATGCCGAGTGGACGCCGCAACGGTTGATCCGCTGGGCCGAGCAGACCGGGCCGCACACCGCCGGCGTGATCAGCCACATCCTCGAACGGCGCATCCACCCAACCCAAGGCTACCGGGCCTGCCTGGGCATCCTGCGCCTGGGCAAGACCCATGGCGAAGTGCGCTTGGAGCTGGCCTGCCGACGCGCCCTCAGCCTCGGCGCGTGCAGCTACAAGAGCCTCGAATCGATCCTGCGCCAGGGGCTGGAAAACCTGCCGCTGGCCCAGCAGCACCTGCCCCTGCTGCCGGACGACCACGCCAACCTGCGCGGCCCCGGCTACTACCACTGAACACAAGGAATCCCACCATGCTGCCCCATCCGACCTTGGACAAGCTCCAGACCCTGCGCCTGACCGGCATGCTCAAGGCACTCGCCGAGCAACTGAAAACCCCCGACATCGACAGCCTGAGCTTCGTGGAACGCCTCGGCCTGTTGGTCGACCGCGAACTGACCGAGCGCGACGACAAGCGCCTCAGCAGCCGCCTGCGTCAGGCCCGGCTCAAGCACAACGCCTGCCTCGAAGACATCGACTACCGCAGCCCGCGCGGACTCGACAAGGCGCTGATCCTCCAGCTGAGCAGCGGTCAGTGGTTACGCGACGGACTCAACCTGATTATCAACGGCCCGACTGGCGTCGGTAAGACTGGCTGGCCTGCGCCCTGGCCCACCAGGCCTGCCGAGAGGGTTACAGCGTGCGTTACCTGCGCTTGCCGCGCCTGTTGGAAGAGTTGGGCCTAGCCCACGGCGACGGGCGCTTCGCCAAGCTGATGAGCGGCTATGCCAAGACCGACCTGCTGATCCTGATGACTGGGGTCTGGCCCCGTTCAACGCGGAACAGCGCCGCGACATGCTGGAGCTACTGGACGACCGCTACGGCCAGCGCTCGACCATCGTGACCAGCCAAATGCCAGTGGACAACTGGCACGAACTGATCGGTGATCCGACTCTGGCCGACGCCATCCTCGACCGCCTGGTGCACAACGCTTATCGGATCAACCTCAAGGGTGAGTCGATGCGCAAACAGACGAAGAAATTGACGACACCGGGCACCTCAGACTAACAATGCCCCCCCTGCGTCGCTGCGCTCCGACTGCCCGGCCGGATGGCCGTGGAACAGGTGGCCAGATGGCCGTGGAATGCCTGGCCAGATGAGAGCGGACTGGGTGGCCGGATGGCGTGGAATCCGCAGGCAAGGCGAAAAGCACGGCGATCAGCAGTTTGCGCATGGTTAATCTCCTTCAGTAGAACAGCGGGGCGAGCCACGGCACGGCCAATAGGCCGAGCAGCAGCACGCTGACGATCCAGAACACGAGTCGCTGTCGCACGAGCGTGCGCGGATCGGCGCAGGGTGTACCTGGCGTACAAACCTGTGGCACCAGGTAGAGCTTGCGGAATGCCAATCCCAGGAACAGTAGAGTCAACCCGATGAAGAGGGGGCGTAGTGGCTCCATCATGGTCAGAGCGCCCACCCACGTACCGCCGACACCGAGTGCCAACAGCACCAGTGGCCCGACACAGCACACCGACGCACCGATGGCGGTCAGCGAACTCGCGACCAGCGAGCCTTTCCCGGTGAGTTGCATCCCCATTCCCATCTCCTGAGCCTGATTGCCTAGGTGCTATTCTAAACTCCGTACCAAAGTACGGAATCAAGGAGAAAGTGATGGCCACAGAGCTGACCATTGGCAAGCTGGCAGACGCCGCCGGGGTGAACGTCGAGACGATCCGCTACTACCAGCGACGCGGGCTGCTGGATGAACCAGCCAAACCCTTGGGTGGCCATCGGCGCTATCCGGTGGACATGGTGAAGCGACTGCGTTTCATCAAGCGGGCTCAGGCGCTGGGTTTCACGCTCTCGGAAGTCGGTGGACTGCTGACGCTGGATGAGTCGTGCGCCTGTGCCGAAACGCGAGCACGGGCTGCACGCAAGCTCGCGTTGATCGAGCAGAAGATGGCCGACTTGGTCGTCATGCAGCAACTGTTAGGCGAACTGGTGCAGCAATGTGATGCGGGAGACGGCGGAACGATCTGCCCGATCATCGAGGCACTGATCAGAGAGTAATGCCTGGCGGGTGAGCTGGAGATCGGAAAGCCCCTTTACGGTGGGATTCAGAGCTTACGTTGGTTTTTGGTTCCATTGCTCCCCAAACCCCTTATTAAACTACCACCCTTCATCCGAAAACCACAAGAAATACTTGACAAATTGACAAAATGTCAATTCAGCAAACTATTCATCCGTGCCAGAAGCTGCTGCTTTACCACCTCTAAAGCCTTCCAGCAGAGCGGCCTGCAGGGTTCTGTTCAGTTCACGCAGCTCCTTGTTCTGTGCTTCTAGGGCGCTCAGGTTCTGTTGGGTAACCTCCAGACGACCGCGGGTCTCAGCGGCATCGTCAGTGGCCTTCGAGCGCTGAATCCGCAGCTGGTCGATGAGCGTCAAAGCTTGCTGCAGCTCCTTGCCGACCTTCTCTGTTTTGCCTCTCTCTTCATCCCGAACCCTGGCGGTCTCCATCATCAGGTGGTTTTCGGTTCTCTCAAGGTGCTCCTCCGCGGCAATCCGCGCAGTCTCGGCCTTCGCACGTGCAGACTCAGTCGCATCGTTTGCTGATTGGAGCTGCTGCTGAAGGCGCTCAAGCTCTCCGCGATGCATGTCCTGGGCACGCTCAACTACGCCACTGTGCACATCCTGCAGGCGCTTGATTTCCTCACCATGAGCCTGACTTGCGGCAGTGAGTCTCTTGTTGAGATCTGCGACCTCAGCTTGAAGTTGCCGAATATAAGCACTCGACTGATCCAGCTGATCGGTCAACCGCTCCTTGTCCGCGATGAGGCCAGCGAGCTCTCTGCTCTGGGATTCAAGGCTAGCAGTAGCTGCCCGCTCATTGTCCTGCGCCGCCTTGGCGGCATCAACGGCAGCCGCTGTCGCCGTCTCAAGCGCTTTGCGCTCAACCGCATGAGTCTCCTCGGCCGCCTTTAGAGCGACATCCCAGATCTCATCAAGCTTTTCGCACACTGCGTTTGGAACACCAGGTCTTCGCAGCCTGGCGCTCAGAATAGGGCCGGTCTCACTCCAGAACCTTTTGATTTCCTCGTTCACCAGATTGGGCGAGGCTTTGAGGTCATGGTGAATGTATATGCACTCGCGAATTTCCGCCTGGCGAACCTCGCGACCCGCATCAAGCAGCTCTCTCGCGTAAAGGTGGACAAGATCTCTGGTGCTCAGCCTTTTGTCAGATGGGAGTCCGGTGTTGGCCATGAGGCGTATCCTTGGAGATAGGGTCGGGAGACTAGGAGCCGGCGACCTCGGCGAGGGGCCAGTACGTGCCTTGGCCGCTCCTCACAGGGAGGGGGCTGGCCTTAGAGGGGAGCATACACTCACGTCTCTAAAACAACAAATTCGTATTGGATATCATACGTAACGTATCCGAAAAATGAAAAACTCGTGAATATCTCCGATTATCACGAGTTTTTTCAAGCAAGAAAAAACGCCCCTTCAAAAGCCCATCGCTATCAGTAGCTGGCTTTTCAAAGAGGCGTTTTTGATTACTCGTTAACCCCTATGAACAAAGGGGTTCTGACAAATTTGCTTGCGCTGGAGATCAAGCATCAACGTCAGCCATAAATGCGAAGCCACGGCCAAAAATGCGAAAGCAAGGCAGCACCGGATCTGCGGGGCACCATAGCTGAAACGAACCATGGACACTTTTCAAACCCTAGCACAGAGCGGCCGCAACCCGATCATTGCCCGATCAGCTGCAGAAAACCTGCTGTATTGGCAAAGCCTCACTGATGCTCCTGGGTCAAACGCCCAGGCAAAACCGTCTTGTTGAGCAGTCTGGCGCCGGCGGTGATCCAGACGTCTGAGGCATGGCTGCCAACGGCGGGAAGTAATTCGTGAACTTGGAGGATGAACGCAACGGTCCAGGAATCAGTTCCGGAAACGTCCTCAGTATTACTTCCGAGGACAGAGCCCCACGGTACCTTGCTCATAAGCCGCGGCGACCACTGGGATGTACGGACCCCGAAGACGCTCCTACGTCGATTCTGATCAATTCGCAGGGGCTAACATCACCAGATTTCACACAGGAGCACGTAAAAAATCCATCTTCTGGGCTCATCTCAGGATTCAACGGGCGCAGCCAACCTGGCTCATCCAACTACTTGATTTCATCGTTAATGCCCCTAAAATCAGGGATTTCACAACAAAAGACTTGCGCTGTGGATCAAGCCAAAAATGCAAAGATTTCTCGTGGGCTGCTGCTCCTGCGCCCTGGGAAGCTGTCCCGAGATGACTTCAAGCAACTGATCCTACATAAGGGTTGGCGCATGGCTGATGTGGCATGCCGTTGGTCAATTCGTCCAGAGCACATGAGCCGCATCGCTGCCGACGAGGACAGGGACTTCAAATGGGACGACCTGGCCCGGGCTTTACCAACGCTGAGCCCAAACGAACAGGCTGCGGTGAAAGCAGCTCGCATGGTGCTGGCGCCACCAGCCAAACGGCAGCGCAAGATCACTCAGGTGCAAGATGCACCGATCGAGGTGCCAGTAGCGGTCGCAAGCTCTGCAGCTGCTGATAAGCCCTTCACTTGGAATCATGATGACGACGAAGATGACGAAGAGTTCGCAGGGGTCGCCACAGACGGCTATCGCTGGAGGCGCTACCTATCCCGCGGTGCCGAGCTGGTCGTCGACAGCGAGATCGACAACTTTGCGACGTTCGGGTCCATTCTGGTAGTGGTTGCAACACGGGAAGGTGTCGATTCGGCTGGAGGCGTACAGGAAGAGTACCAGTGCGAAGCACCATCAGGCTCGCAGCGATGGTTCGAGCCCGATGAGATTGACGACTGGCTTGTCTACAACGGCAAAACGCGAGACTTACGATGAACACGAACACTCCAGCCATACACAGAATTCCGTACCTCCAGGCCAAGTCAGAAGTTGCGCTGCTTGATCGCGAGCCTGTCGACGTCATTGACCAGGTCGATGTGATCCAGGCAGATAACGACATCGAAGCAGCTTGGATGTGGCTCCATGCCAAAGGAACGAACCCTAAGACTAAACGGGTTATGCGGAAGGAAGTGGAGCGGTTCATCCTCTGGGCATTGCACACCCTGGGTAAACAGCTCTCCCAAATAACTGTGATGGACATCACCCAGTACATCGGCTTTATGGCTGACCCACAGCCGGCTGAGGTTTGGGTATCGCATACAAAGCACAAGCGCTCTCATCCAGACTGGAGACCGTTCGCTGGACCACTTAGCAAAGCGTCGCAGCAGTACGCCCTGATCCAGATCGGCAGCATGTACAAGTGGATGATCCAGGGTGGACGCCTTAAAGCGAACCCAGTGTCGCTCGTGGCCAAGCCCCAAGTCGACGTCGACTTGACGATCAAACGGCTGCTTCCCGAGGCAGCCATAGGCTTGGCATTTGAGGCTATCGCAGCTACAAAAAGCCCACTCAAACGAGCTCGCGACCATTTCATGTTGAGCTTGTTCTACATGACCGGCGTGCGAACGTTCGAAGCGACCGGCGCTACCATGGGCAAAATCCGGCGATCAGCAAGCGGTACTCTGTGGTTGGAGGTGCTGGGCAAACGAAACAAGGTTAGAGATGTGCCGATATCCGAAGACCTCTATGAGGACTTGTTGCAGTATCGCCACGCGTTCGGGTTGTCACGTGAGGTGCCAGTGAAGGACACAACCCCCCTCCTCCTCGCCTCGAACTCAAAGCTCAAACGCGCGCATAACGACACCATTTTGAAAGCAGTCAAAGAGATCATGCATCGTGCTGCAGCCCTGGCAATAGAGCGCAGCCAGTTCGATTTGGCCGATCGACTTGAGGAGGCCTCAACGCACTGGCTCCGCCACTCGTGCTTCAGTCACCTTGCCAAAGCTACTGGTGACCTGGTGATGATCAAGGCTCTGGCTGGTCACAGCAAAATCGAAACCACCAGTCGTTACCTGCATACGGAGGACGACGCTTTGCATGCGGGTGTCGTTCAAACCCTAAGCACCCCTCGACTACACCGGTAAATATCTCCAGGCCTCAGTGTTGTTGAATCAGTGACGGTGGCTGCCAAGGCCACCCTTCGCTGATGGCCCGGCTGCTGTGAGGGATGAAGCATCGTCCGACCATTTTCGACGAACAACTCTCATACCTGCAGTGTACGTCCTCCGCATAGAGCCCTCTCCGTTACGACGGACATCTGAGCGCCCTACCCTCGATATTTTTGTCGCTAAATCAGTTAATTACCCAAAATCATCTGGTTGACAGCGTTTTAACCCAGACACTACCAGATGACAGATTTCAGTAAGTGTTCTATCTCTATCAGGTAGAAATGCGTTTTTTCTTGTCTGACCGTATGGATTCGTATGAAAATGCGGCCATCCTACCTACCTGACCTCGGTAAACCACATGACTTCAGCTGCTGCGCCACTCGATCAGTACATCTTCACTGATTTCACTCAGCTAACCTTCACCCCACAATTTGTGGCTGAACGCTTGATGATCAGCACGCAGACACTCAAAGCCATCGAGAAGGAACACGACCTCAACATCGCACGTGTCGCACGCGGATCCGTAGAGGTCAGGAGCTACACGCTAGCTGACATGTTCCTGATTGCGTCGATTCGTCGTGCAAATGGGAACACTAAAGGGTTTTCGAGACCAATCACCTGCTCGACTTACGTCCAAAAAGGTGGGACCGCGAAAACTACCACCACTTGCAATATCGGCATCGAGTTCGCTTTGGCAGGTTTCAAGACCCTGATCATTGACAACGATCCTCAAGCCGACGTGTCCAGCATGCTGGGCTATGACCCTGACCAGACTACCGAGGAGCTTGTAGAGCTTGGCCTTCCTGCTGACAGAGCAGTAGAGGGCCACCTCGGGAACCTGATCCGTCTCGGAAACTTCCCAGAAATGACCCTGGACCAAGTGATCAAAAAACCATTTGGCGAGCACGGCCCCCACCTCATCCCAGCTTACGATTCCTTGGACGATATGGACGTTGTGCTCCGTAACGCCCAGGGTGCCGACTTCCGGTACTCACTGTTCATCGAACGAGCTCGCAAAGGTCAGCTCCCTCACTGCGACTTATCAAGCTATGATGTGATCATCATGGATAACGCACCTTCTGGAACCATGCTATCCCGGAACAGCCTGGCCGCAGCTGATTTCCTGCTGTGCCCAATCCGTATGGACAAATTCTCCTTCCGTGCGCTATCTCGACTGGCCCACAAGATCAATGAAATGAGCACCGATTTCGGTCGGGCTCCAGAGATCGTTGCAGTTCCCACCATGTACATGCGCAACCGCCCCCGCCTACAAGCGAACCTCGCTCGCTTGTCCAGTTTGTTCCCAGGGAAGGTTACGGAACAACCGCTCTTCCACTCCGAGGACTACTCGAAAAGCCTGGAAGACGGCGTACCTCTTTCCCTCTGGAAACAAGGTGGTGAGAACTCTTTGGTCGCGTTCCGCAATGTGTTCGAGGAAATGGTTGGCCGAATCAAAACAGTCCTGGAGAAGGGTAAATGAGGAGTTCTAGCCCGATCGGCAAGCCTACTGTGATCGCGCCGGCGGAGGGTTCGTCTAGCATCCAGGGCGTACATGTTCCGAAGGTTATTCCGGAAGCTAACCTCCGGCCGATGAGCGAGGTGCTCAGTTCTTTGCACCTTGATGAAGAAAGGGACAGTTCAGCGGAGCCGCTGGAACGTGCACCGGTTTCTGATGCTGATCACGTTCACCAGCCGGGCTTGGATGACATTTTCTTGAGCGGCGAGCGCTTGCCAGGCGAGGCAAAGTTCTTGCAATTGACGCTCATACGCCGCGGGAAGTATCAGCCACGCCGCAAATTTGACCCCGAGAAACTCGGCCTTCTCGCGAACACGATTGAAGATAAAGGCCTCAACAACGCGATTATCGTTCGCCCTCTTGCTGACGGTACTTACGAGCTTATTGCTGGTGAGCGCCGGTTCCTGGCTCATGAGCTGCTCCGAAAAGCCTACATCTACGCGCTCATCCGGAATCTGTCGGATGCGGAAGCGGCGATCTTGTCCGTTACGGACAACGATGCCCGGGAAGACCTTACTGAATTCGAGCGTGGTGCAAGTTACAAGAAGCTTCTCGATGACAAGGTTGTACAGTCCCAGGCGGAGTTGTCCCGCCGTGTCGGTCGAAGCATGGCCACGATCAGCCGCTGCCTTGCTTATTTCAAGTTGCCTGAGGGTGTCATTTCACTGCTGGAAGAAGATCCTGACCTGATTGGTAACAGGGTTGTCTCCGATATGGTTGCTTTGGCTGACAAGGGACATATTGAAACCGTTCTGGCCGCCGCAAACCGTATTAAAGAAGGTGCATCCCAGGACAGCGCAATCAACTGGGCCAAAGGTGAGATTCGGCGCAAGACATCACCTCAGGCCCCTGTTCCTCCGCGGCAAATCGATTACAAGGAACGCACCCAGCTGGATGCCCGTATCGATGGGCGCAAGTTGATTCTCACTCCTCCCAAAGGCATTGATCCCGCAGAGGTCCTCGCATACATCGAGGAGATGCTCAAAACGCGTAGTTAAAATCCCTTCCGCCGCCGGTCCCTCCGGCGGCAAGGCGCCCTCGCCTTTCCTTTTTTAATCCACTGATATTGTTGAGTTTTTCGTAGTTTCACTGTGAAAAGCTCGGTCTCGGATCACATCACTTCTTGTCCTCCTGGCTATTTTTCACAGTGAAAAATAACGCCCCCTCCTAGGCGTTTCACTGTGAAAAACTAGCCCCTATTCCCATCTCAACTATGTAGCAGCTCCCTCCATCAGCGCTCACTACCAACTGCGCACTGTGCAGTGTTTACTATGCAGTGCACACCTCACACTGCTCACTGCTCACTGCGCACCGCATAGCCAGCTCATTTGCTGGATGAATGAAGTCACGCCGTCATGCTTTTCACTGTGAAACGCTCTAGCAGCCCTTCTCCTAGCCAAACCATTTCACAGTTCGACGCGCTCCCGCCGATTGCTGTAATGCGGGTCGTTTCACAGTGAAAAGGTAATCGGCTTCCACCTGCTCTCTTCCTTCTCCGAGTCGTGCCCAGAAGTCTCGTTCTGCTCCTGCGATCCAGACATCACCGGCGCAGCTGGCAAGTTGCCGAGCACCGACCCATCCCCACTTTTCACGGTGAAAAGTGCGCTCGGGCACTTGGGCGGAACTCCTTACCAAGCCGGGTGCTACCGGACATCTTCTAGGAGACTCAAGTTATGAGCAGCCGACTGCCGAGTTGAATAGCCAGCGTCCAGGAATGTGCATGTTGTGAATGCCCATAGATTTCCGCCTCCCTTTTCACGGTGAAAAGACTACGGGTTGCTGGTCTGGGGTAGTGCCTGCAGATCCAAAGGAAATGGACATGAGTGATCCGACTTTGCGCGCCTGGCTTCAATCTGGCATCGAGCTTTTCACGGTGAAAAGCCGCGGCCCCCTTCATATACGGACAGGTTCCGGGTTTCTATTTCACTGTGAAAAGCTTCACCTCGGTGAGGGAACTCATGGATTCAAAACGCAGCTCAGTACGTAAACAGGTATCGAACTGTCCTGGCTTAATCAGCTCCGTGGTGCAATTCGCGCCACTGGCGGCATTCCGACGTTTTCACAGTGAAAACCCGCGGGGTGGCACACCATTACGAGCGGTTACCGCGAACTGCTCTCCACCATGCCCAACGGTCATAGGGGATGCGAGGATCGACAGGGTTAACGGCAGTGCATTAAATCCGTGCCGGCTGCTGGATCAAGCTGTGCGTTTCACAGTGAAAACACTCACAACCAAGAGCCCAGATAACGGGCCAGCTTGTTAAGAACCTGCTGCTTTTGGGTTCATACAGCGAGGGTCCCGAGTCGATGGTCATGCCATTGAGCTGTGCCCCGCTGCACGCGGTGACCACCGCCGTTGCCCGTAGCGTACTGCCCCAGGCAACGGCGGAAAGAGGCGGATCACCGGCTACCTTTGATACCGGGGCGGGTTCGGTTTGAATCAAGGCCGGCGACATGATGACGACTCTCCGGCCAGGACCAGGCGAAGCGGCTTTAAGGCACGGTCAGGGCTGTTTTCTCGCGCAGCGTTCTGCCTTCGTATTTCTCGCGGAAGCGGATCCGGCCGGCGGCGCAATTCGGGGCAGCACGTACTCGACGAAATCATCGATGCCATGGGTATAAGTGAGTGGGCGCGATGTTGACGCTATCGGCGGGTTCCTCTTCGACCCAAGCCTCCATCTTGTCGCCCACGTCCTGACCGGTGCTGACGATGGCCAGGTGCTCCTGGGCCTTCCAAGCGATGCGCTTGCACAGCTGAAGAATGCTCAGGCCTTTTCGCTGGGCGGTCTCGTAGTACATCTGCGCGGTGCTGCGCAGCCCGACGATCTCCAGGTTCGATTCCGGTACCGGGCCGTCAATCAACTCGCGTGGTCATTTCACTGTGAAACGTAGGGATGAAACGAGCTCATAAATTAGCCATTTCACAGTGAAAATCAGGCCCCCGGTCATCAAGGACTTTAGGTGAAGTGCATAGATGAACCGCCCAATTGTTCTCGCCTGCCCAACGTAACCAGTACATAGACGGTGCGTATGCTTGGCCTGGCATGGGGTCCTCCTTTGATTTGTAGAGTAGAGGGCGTGGGGCAAGCAGATCAATCTGTTACCATAGGATTCAATAAAAGTACGTTTACGTGTTATGCGTCGAATACAAAACCATGTGCTGCATAACAGCAGTGCAAGCTATGGCGCATACGCCCCCAAAAGATCAGGAGAAACGCATGTCTATTGCACTGGTATTGAGCGAAGGCTCCGGAACCATCTTCGAGAACAAGAACCGCACATCTGATGCAGCACCCGTGATGATCGGCTATATGGAGTTCCCGCTGAACAAGGAGCGCAGCCATAAGCTGAAGCTTGAGGTAGCGGTCTGGCTCAAGCAGAAGAACGGCTCGAACGAGAAGTTCTACTCACTGTCAGTAGGCGGGATCAATGCCAGCCTGTTCAAGGAAGCTGACAAGAAGGAAAAAGGTCCCGACTACGCGGGTAGCTTCGGCTTCAACCACGAAATGCGCATTGCAGGCTGGCGCAAAGACGGCGTGGATGGTGGTGCACCATTCATCAGCCTTTCGGTTACACCAAAGGTTAGACCGGTGAGCCAGCCGTCGCCAGCAGCTGACGCTGCTGCGCATGCAAACCCAGCTCAGGATGGTCTAGTGGATACAGGTGATCCTCGGTTCCAATTCTGATAACCCCAGACCCCGCTTAGCGGGGTTTTTTTTTGCCTGTTCATTTCCGCAGGCAGCTTCGAAGTCGAATCACGAGGTACTGGCCCTTCATCTCAACGGCAATGGACCTCAGCTTACTACCCAGGCTTAACCGCTGTAGGAGGGTGACTTCCGCGAAGCGGTCGAAAGCTCAAACTCTGACTGCAATTGGGCCTTCACAGCGTCATTGGCGCTCTCTGCCATATGTGACCAGGCCGCCCACAACATACGGCCCACATAATCATGCAGCCCTTCATTACTGGTCTTGGGTACCGTGTAGGCAGGCACTGCCGGCGCGAGGCCAGTCAAGACTGCAACCGATCAAGACCAGGGCCATGCTGCCCATACCCATAGAGAGAGCGTGTTCTGCGCACCTGGTTACCGCCCGGGCTTTAGCTGCGTGCGGGCTCGCTCGGTCCGACTGCCATTTAGGAGGCCTTGCCAGGCCGAGCAGATACATTATTCCCGCCAATTAGGCCGGCAACACGGCTGTTCCCGATAAGGCCACGGGCACTCTGGCAATGGTGTCCTATTCCCCCGTTATCGCCCATGCTCGTTCCATCAGACGCAGCATGAGCCTGACATCTTGTTTCGTAGCCTGGTCGACTCGATCGCCCCCCTTTTTCTCTCTGTCATGGCTCAAGTGACCCAGGGCTCTTGATCGAGGTGACCTGCTGGGACCGCCTGCAGTGTTTTCACGTGAAAACCTCATGCCGCCAATTGTGCCATGGCTAGAGGTGGCGTCCTTCGTAGGCGCGGACCTCCCTGGACCTGGCTGTCTGATCACAGGGCGAAACAGCGAAATGTGCCATCTCTAGAGGCACGACAGATCGAAATTGCCCAAATGTGCCATGGTTAGTGGGCAAAATTGGGAAGCCGTCCGAAATGTGCCATCTCTAGATGAGGTAAGGGCAGTGGCCACCCAGCCAAATGTGCCACGCTTCGAGTGTCTCCCCATCAGTCTTATGCCACTTTTCACAGTGAAAACTATATCAACGATGCCGATCGCGGGCTTCGTTCAACTAGTTCAAACAGGTTGAGTCATTATGCGTCGTGGCAATCCACTATTAGGGGGGGCTAAGGGGGGAGTCGCACCTCCCTAGAACATCAATTGTGCCATCGTCAGGGGGAGGAGGGGTTCTGTAGGTGTCTGATAAGGCTGAAGAAACGAAATGTGCCATTGTTAGAGCACTGCTAAAGCAATTTCGGCAGATCGCTGCGTTCGTGTGCCACGAATCGTGCTGAAGAGTGCCATCGTTAGGGAGGGTGCCGATGCGAAATCGATCATCAGTAATGGCTGGAAAGCCCGTATTTACTGGGATTGGCCCAATTGTGCCATTGCTAGGAAGCCACAGGCCTACCAGTGGCACAATTCACGAGATCGCCTAGCGATGGCACAGTACGGGTCTAAAGGTGGCACATGTTTCTAAGGATGGCACCGGAGCCATCTACCGCCGGCACATTAGTCTCGGAGGATGGCACTGTTTCCCCTGGAGATGGCACAGAAAAATGGCTAGAGCCCTTGTGTATCAAGGGTTTGAGTGATTCACTAACAAAGCTTTAAAAAAGCAGTGAAAACAGAAACAAGCTGTTGTAGGTTTTTTGCTATCGCTTTTTTGAGTCAAAAGCGAAGGGCAAAAGCGGTACCTAGGGATGGCACAATTGGGCACTGACGTTGGAACCGTATTTTCGTTGACCAGAAGTCATACGTTCGAGTAATGTGCCACCACAGTCACCGATGGCACAATTCACATGGACTCAGAAACCCCCACACCGCGAGCTCCGAGAGCAAAGCGTACAGCCGGAGCGACAACGGATACCAGTCCAGCTAAACGCAAGAGGGCACCCAAGCTCCAGGTCGTTCGTGATGTAGAGCCATCCAAAGCCGTAGAGCTGAAAAAGGCAACCGAAGCCCTCTCGATGCGAAACGTCTCTGCCGCCAGTGACTTCACATTCCTTCAGCGAAAACTCTACAACACCCTCCTTCAATTCGCCCAGCAGCGGCCGAGAGAGGAGATGGTTCATGAGATCCCGATCAAACAGGTCGAGGACAACATTGGACACACCACGTCGAACAGCCGTGATTACCTCAAGAAGGTACTCGTGAGCATGTCTCAGACCCAGGTGGAGTTTGACTACAAGGGTGAAAGCCCTGGGCGCAAGAGCGAATGGGGCATCGCAAACCTGATCGCTGAAGCCTACATCTTGGAAGATGGCCAGACCCTTCGCTTTTCGTTCCCACCGGATCTGAAACGCCGGCTACTCGACCCAGCGATCTTCAACTTGATCGACTTGCGGATGCAGTACCACTTCTCCAGCTTCTCTGCTCTCACTCTGCACGAGATCACGTCTCGCTACCTCGGCTCACCCATGGGAGAGACGTACCGTGCACATTGGTCTGAGTGGAGCGTTGTGCTGTCAGGATCTGCTACGCCACATGCCGAATTTCGCGACTTCAACAAAATGCTGGGTCGCGCAATCGACCAGGTCAACAGCATTGAACGCAGATTCCGCATCTCACCGCACGTCACAAAGCTAAACCGGAAGATGGACAAGCTTTGGTTCAAGCTGGAGACACTGATTCAGCCTGGCCTAGACCTTGGACCATCACCAGAGCTGGTTAGCCAGGACGTGTCAAAGCGCCTTAAAGCACTGTCCTTGAGTCAAAAAGATATCGATGAGCTTGGCATGACTCACGATGAAGAGTACCTGCTTGCGCAAGCTGACTACACCGAGGCACAGATGCGCAAGGAAGGGGCTAACGTTGCAAGTCCAGCGGCATATTTCAAGGCTGCAGTAGCCAACAACTACGCCAAGGCGCCAACTCAACAGAAGGCCGCGGAACCAGGCAGGGGCAAAAAGCCAGCCGCCTCTAAAACCGGTGAGAAGTCGAAGCCGGCGCAGGCGCCATCGCAAGCGCCGAAAGCAGCACCATCGAACCAAATGGCAGACCTGCTGGAGCAGTGGGGAGCAGCTCAGCGTGAAGCTATTCGCGCCCAGTTCATGGAACTGTCGGACGAGCAGAAGAAAGAGCTTGCGGAGAAATATGAGACCGAGCTGCGCAAAGACGATCTGGCCTACTCGCAATACCGGTCGAAGGGTTTGAACACGATGGTGATCAATTGCTTGGTAGCGATCCAGTTCCAGGAGCGTTTCCCTGAGACCCCAAGCTCGGAAACACTCCTGCAATTCTTGCTGGGTGGAGCGAAGATCTAAAGCTATCTGTGGCCGTTCGAGGACGGCTGCGGGGCTATCTGTGCGGTGCGCTGGACAATGTTCAACAGCGTATCAGCGGAGAGGAAAGGGGAGTTCTTCAGCATCTGCTCAATGAGCAGAGTCACCACGCCAAAGCAGTCGCCTGGCCCGATAGGCACCGATCGAGGTGGCCGGCCTTTCGTATTCACTGAGAGAAAAACCTTCCCGGGCTGATTCTCGATCGTGAACCACTTTTCGTTTTGTGCACCATGCCCTTTCCCATCAAACTTTGTCTGCATTTGCATGAAGGTCGCCAGCACGCCAGGCAGCTCGCGTCCAGATAGCTGAATGCTGATCTTGTCAGACCAGTTGAATCTCTTGGATGCGGTCGACTCCGCGGCTTCGATCCTAATCGTGTGCTCACCGCCCCTGGTCATATCGGACTGGAAGCAAACGGCGACCTTTCCGCCGTACACGTGCCGAGTAACAAAGGTCTTCTCGCCTGCAGGCTCGCAGGCATTGTCGGAAGTGACAGGCTCCTCGGCAGCCTCAATATCCGCAGCTTCGATCAGCACCTCTGGTTCCAGGGATGCACTGTGCTGCGAATGAGCGTTCCGGTAGATTTCGCACAGAGACTGACCAACATCTGAGTCTACGTAACCACCATTGGCCCATTGTTTGAGATCTTGAGAGAACTGCGGGCCCTCGGATTTCCCAATGCTGATCAGCACTGGGAGGGATGGTTGTGGGAGCTTGGCCTGGAGGATGCGCTCGGTACACCCTGGTAGAATCGTGAAGAAAACTCCACGAAGATAGTGCAGGGCTGAGTTGTCGCCGGCTTTTGCCCGATCGATCGCGTCGGTGAGGTCATCACCCTCTGATTTGTAAACCTCATCGAGCACTTCGATGTCGGGTGCAGGAATTCGCAAACTAGAGAGCTTGGCAGATGCAGACTGGGCATCGAAACGCATAAAGAAGAACCCTTGGCTCAGTAAAATACCGTTCGTAGCCTTACGGATACTAGCAATAGGGTCTTTTCTTATCAATACGTGTTATATCCCATTTGGGAATAACTACGCAAAAGATACTACAGGATGTCTATATCCAGGGCTTTGTTTAGCTCGTCTTCAATGTCGACGGAGCAGCCATCCAGCTGGAAATCAGATTTCGCCAGTACGCCCAACGCCATCATGATCACTGGGGTTCCGAGATCAATACGCTTTGCTACGATCCTGATAGCAGCAAGATCGCGGAGGGAGGGCTTAGGGCGACCTGTGCGCCACGAGTTGAGCGTCTCATACGGCACATCGATTTTCTCGGCGGCCTCCTTCAGGTCTTCTGACCAAGTGGCTGCGATCAGTTCATCCAGAATGAAAATCGGGGATGAGGCGACGTCTGCCTTCGTGACCTCTTCGAAATAGGCCGCGGTCTCATGGCTCTGGCTGACAGCTTTCGAATTGAACACCGCTGACTGCTGAATCAGACAGTAGTCCGACCAGCGAAAAACGTCCGCCATCTGCAGAACTCGGAACCCCGAGCAATGAAGAAATGCAGCAATAAGGTCGATTCGTTTTCGATCCAGTACGTCATGGAGGGGGCGCGGTTTGGCTTTTGACTCATCCCCAAAACAACTGGCCAGCGTGTCTGCGGTGAAACCACAGGCCTTGCTAGCCTCTTGGAAGGGGAGCGATAGCAGTTCAGATCTATCGATTATGGCCTGATATAGGCGGAGCCCTGGGTTCACTACAAATCCTTCTCTCTTAACCGATCATCAGCACTGATTCAGACACACGTTGTCGGCAGCTATCCAACAAATCATGAGAGAGGCCAAGAGATTTTGCTATCTCTGGGTCCACCCAGTCTGCGAGTGATGATCTATCCAACCCCATAACCACGCCATAAGCATAGGTCGAGGATACTGATAGCAATTGGCCAAGGATATCGGGTAGGGGGGATCTATTGGAATACGTGAGCAACGCTTTTTGGATTGGGGTCGGGAATTTCCAGCGCTTCAGCAGCTCTGCTCCAACCTCAGCATTGTCAAATCCAAGCTGCGCCTGCTCGACAGGACGCCGGCCGACAAGATCGAATGCATCAACGGATTGAACTACAGTGCAGGCTTCATCGGGCATTACCAGGTGAATGAGTAGAGCGCCTATGCCTTGCATCAAACCCGTAGTGAAAGCGATATCCCGTTCTGCACCTATGCTCTCCGCCAGGGCAGATGCCATGAACGCAGTATGCAAACCCATTTTCCAGTAGGTCGGCATATCAATGCCTGGTGCGTCCGGCAGCGCCTTCAGTAGGCCAGTCGTGATAATGGTGGTACGGAAGTTGTGTATGCCAATTGTAGATATGGCATCTTCGAGACGGGAGACAGTTCCGCTGCGTCCGAAATAAGCAGAGTTGGCCGTGCGTAGTACTTTTGCGGCGAGAGCCTGGTCAAGGCTCACTGCTTTCACAATGCTGGACAACGGCACTGAGAGATCCCTAGACATCGCTAGTAGCTCCATAACCACCGAAGAGATCGTGGGTAAGGCTGCGGGATTCTTGAATATTTTTGCTAGGGCTTTCATAAAAAGTCTCAGTGAAATTTTGAGCCATCTATCCGTAGGTAGAAATTCAAATTGTAACGTCTTGAACAGGCACGGTCATTAATGATTCAAGAATTGGAAACCTGCGCCGATAGTGTCAAATGGCCAAAAAAAAGTAATTTCAGCAATCCGTAACGCGGAGATGTACGTCACCTGTATTGATTAAATTTTGATAGTATTTTTCGTTATTGGTTCGTGATTTCATCTTACACACGCATGTGACACATCCCCTGAGGCAAGGCAGTTAGGCGAAAAGCCTCAACAGCACACTCTTTCAGGAGACCCACATGATTTCGTACCCACAACATAATCAAGCGCAAACTCGTTCCCTGCTGATTTCCGGACTGTTCCCCAATGGGGAGCCGTTCGCGGAAGAGGTCCAAGCCGATTCTTCCTACGTAGCCCAGATCAAGGTGCTCGCCCAGTGTCGCTATAGCGATCTGGGTGGTGACCTGGATGTCACCGGGCTGACAGATGCTGCCACTGGGTCATCTGTACAGGACTCGCTACTGTCGGCCAAGCAGGACCTCCTCAGCGAAGTAGAGGCTGTCGAGTATGTGATTCACACCGTTCAAAATTCCCTCAATAATGGCCGCACGTTTTCAGCTGGTTCCACCAGCGAGTTGCGCGCTTACGTTGAGTTCTTCGACCTCATCCTATCCGAGGCCCCTCATGCGTTTGACGGGCTATGCTCCGGCGATCGGGTGGCAGATGATGAGGAAATCACCCTTGATTTCGAAGATTCCAGTTCCGCTGAGTTTGCGCTCGTGCCGGCAGATGCTTTGCTGACGCTGGCCACCTTGGCGCTGGGGGAGGGGAGGGCTGTTGCCGCTTATCAGGTACTGACGATGGCGAGCATCACCCGTGTTGCATTGAGCAAGGCCTGCATTCGGGCCTTGGTGTAAAAAAGACCTTCTGGATACCCTCCAGAAGGTCTTTTTTTTACCACTGCATTTTCAGTTGGTGTAGCTCACTGATGCGCGCATGCAACTGGTCCTGGAAGTGAGCTACCTGGCCTCTCAGAAGCACCCAAATGCTCGTAAAGCAGTCACCCTCTACCCAGCCTGCCCTTGCTGGATCAACGATGCAGCTGATGGTGCCGGTGAGGTCGGATGCAATGAAGCTCAACCAAGTCTCCCCCTCAATGAGTGCGCTCTTGGGTGGCTCTGAAATCAAGTAGACGCCCTCGAAGTTACGGCCGGCAAGCAGTGTTGCAATGTGGTGGTGGCGGCCGCTTTCTGCGTACTCATCAGCGTTGCAAATCATGGAATTTCCGTCGACTCAGTAGAAAAAGAACAGCACCTAGGGTATAGTAATTTTTATGCAAATTAGTTATAGATACTTGTTTGCTGAATTGCACACCAATGAGGATTACGCATGAGCAAGTTGGCTGAATTTCGTGCTGCAGAGAAAGCACTGCAAGAGCAACTTTCTGCTTTGGAAGCGCTGAAAAATGATTCAGGGCTGCAACGTGAGATTGAGTTCGAAGAAAAGCTCAAAAGCCTGATGGAAGAGTACGGCGCGAATTTGGGCAAGGTCATCGCCATACTTGACCCGGCTTCAAGTCTGCGCAAAATCAATGCACGGCCAGAAGCCGATCGTCAGCAACGTAAGCCACGTGAGGTCAAGGTCTATAAAAATCCCCACACCGGTGAGACTATCGAGACCAAAGGCGGCAATCACCGCCAGCTGAAAGAGTGGAAAACTCAGTATGGTGGTGACGTCGTCGAATCCTGGAAAAGCTAAGCCCCATTAGCTCTTCACAAAACCGGCTTCTGCAGCCGGTTTTTTTTCGTCCAAAAAAAACCCGCATAGATGCGGGTTCTTATTTAAGTGCGCTCTGCTTGAAGCCGCTGCTCTACAGCTTTTCTCATGCGCATTTCGTAGTCGATCCGCTGCTCATAACGAGCCAGGGCCGTTGCATCGGGTTTGGTCTCGTTGTTGCGCCACCGGTAGATCGTCATTTTGGTCACCCCAAGTATGGTGGCCATGTCTTCGTCTTTCTCGGTATCGATGGCGAGGCGAGTCATCCATTCAGCCAAGATGACGTTCATGTCCCGGTCGAAACGCAAAAGGCGTTCTCTCCGGTGCGGCTCCTCTGCCAGAAGACCCCGAGCCTTTTCCATTACCTCCGTGGGCACCGACGCAGTCCGGCCATAGATGTAGGAGGAGAGTCGAGGGAGACCGATGCCCAGGGCAAAGGCGTAGTCTTGATTGCGTAGGCCCAGGTCAGAGCCGATCTTCACCAGTTCTTGCTGATCAACCGAAAGCTCGGCCCGGCTTCCGCCGCGGGGACGCTTCACACCAGCATCAGCTGGCTTGGATCGCGATGAAGTGTCCGTATCGTTTTCTTGGTCGTCCGTAGGCTGAGGTTGTACAAGGCGTACCATTGGATCTTGATCCATGGCATAGATGCCGGAACTGGCCACTGTTTGTTCTCCGTTGATCACCCGTTTAAGTGCTGCGGCCATTTTAATGGTGGCAGCTTCTGTATCGATATCTCGATCGTGGTCTACTTCTACCTGGTCGGCTAGACCGACTTGCTCCAGTTCCTCACCCTTCTCTTGCATGTCCTCGATGGAGCGATGATTGATCATCAGCTTCTGGCGATCTCGCAGGACTTCTCGGCTGACGTTGTGCGCCACAGCGTACACAACCGCATAGACGGCATCCTGATCTTCAATCTTAGCCAGCATAGAGCCGAAGAAGACTTCCAGCGTCCTTTGCAGGACCTCTTCAAAGTCGCTGAGTTCGCACTTGTTTTGACGGAGCTTGACCCTGCAGATTTTGCGAACGCGCTCATCGCGATCCATCTCGAAGGCCAGACGGTTCACAAACTTGCGTGAGCGGTCCACATTCGAGATGTAAGTCCCGCACAGCTTTTCAAAGGTCGAGGGGGGGCCGGATGGCTCGGAGGGGGGGAGTGACTCGATGTCGGTGTCTTGCACAAGCCCTGAAGCAGTCTCTTGCTCCAGGGCATCAATCTTTTCTACTGCCATAAAGGGCTCGTTGATTTATCCAACCTACGCAGCCACGGTATCCACAGATCGGTCCAGTTGAGGGAGAGCGACACTCCTGAATTGCGCCAGCGAACTGGACACATCGAGGAGGACATTGATGCCGGCGGCCAAGATCTCAGTCTTGATCTCAGGGTAGGCACTCATCGCGTGCTCGATCCGCTCACCTACTTTTCGGATCTGGTCCGCTTGGCTTAGATCATCCACCCCGAACACTGTGCTGGGGTTCTGACCAGGTTCCACACCAAGGGCGTCCAGGCCGATTTCGATTGGGGAGTACTCGTGGATCATGAAGCATTACCTCTGGTAGCGACCGCATAAGGTCGCTTTTATTGATTATACGTACGTGACAGAGAACGTCAATCAAATCCATAACGCGTAAGTGGAAGACTGGTCCGTTTCAAATCGTTGTACTGTGCATTACGCAGGCATGTGATTGGTGATGCAGGGGCGAGTGATCAGATGCAGGTAGCCTGGATTGCCCGCTCGAAGCCGGACAATGCCGCGTGAACCTCAGTCATATCTGATGCAAATGTTGACGCGATAACGACGCCAGCCAGAAGAATTTCAGTCTTGGCTTCTGGGAAGTCTGTCATTGCTTTGAGCATGCACTTGGATGCGCATTTGTTAGAGCAGCTTTTATTGAATCGTGGGCAGTGCGGTTTGCCATCGGTTGAGAGGCAACCCAGCGACGAAAGACCGATTTCCGTAGCTCCCTGGTATGTGTCAAAGCTGAAAGACATGCTGTGTCCCTAATTCCTATCTAGTCCGTTGATTGGCGATGCGGGACAAATTATAGGGACGTGTTGTTATGAGGGTCAACAAATCGGCGCCAGAAAAGTTCCCTAAAAAGTGCGGTTTAATGCGTGCAAAATTTGGTCTGCACGATTTTTCGTATGCAAAAATGCAGCTCAGGCCTTGGGTGGGTGAAGTGTAATCTATTTGATGAATAAAAAAACCAGCGCCTTAAATAAGGCGCTGGTTTATGTGATGCAGTTAAAGAAAGACGTCTCCATCAGGAACAATGAGAATGTCTTCTAACGTGTCTACTATGCGGGTTTGATCTTCGAACAGGTCGCCCATGGATCCAATAGTAGGAGCTACATTTTCCGGGATCAGTTGCTTGACCCTTTTGGCTACGAGTGCACATTGCACGGGTTTTGGCCGCTGTTTACTGGTGGGTGGACTGATGCCGTTTCCTTGAGGAAGATTCTTGAGATGTGCATCGTTTCTTCTTTTAGGTGGGTGCGGAATGTCGCTAAGGTCATACGCCTTCGGCGTATCCCGCTTGCCTTTAGTCTGTCCTGTACGTTCGTGGTCGTATGTCCGTTTTGGTTTAAATGAAGCATTGTCACTTTTGGTATGAATAACCGGCCAATATGTGAAGCTTCCTGTTTTCCACCAAGCAATCACTGGTACACATATAACAAACGTCAATGTGAATAGCGCTAGCTTATGCGATGCACCCGTAGCCGCCACCAACGCGGTGTAGATACAAACTACTACAAGCCACGCGGATACATGCCTATTGATACGTTTCATTTGGTCTCCCAGGTTCGCTTTATGAGAGGGGATGCCGCACACGCCTGTGCAAAACAGGCAAAAAAAACCCCCGTTTCCGGGGGGTGTAGCGTTAGAAGATGAACTCCTTCCTCAAGGTTTGTACCGCTGGTTTAGGTGCTGGCTGTCCAGTTTGCACGGTGGGGGATACCGATTGAGGCAAAGTCGCCGCCGGCAAGTTAGGCATCGTCAGGGGTGCATTGAACTGATCACGAACAGTCACATGTTCTACAGAGGGTTTCCTGTAGACATCGATTTGGCTTTCAGTCAGGTCTACGCCGTGTGCTTTGAGCAAGGCGCGCCAGTCGACAGATCCTTTACGTGTGGAAAGGTGAACAGAGACACCTTCACTTTCATGTCGCTTGCGGCCTGGCGGCATCTGAGAGAGCAGCACAGCTCGGGCTGCTTCCTCTCGCGCTGTGGCTTCCTGAAATTGCCGGTTTGACAGCCGCCAGGCGGCCGCTGCGGCTTCCCATTCATCTGTACTCCATTTGCCTGTTTGGAGCCGGTGCCAGAAGTCGAGCTCGCCTTTAAGTATTTGATCGATCCGCTTCTGGTTACGCGGGACTTTGAGCAGCACGCCTTTAGACCCATCGAATGAGTAGTAGTGGGCGAAGCTGGCTTCAGCAACAAAGATCTGGTGCTGAACCTGGTCCACATACTCCGGTGGGACGATTCCTTTGAGAGCAAGCCCATGAGCTGTATCCCCTGGACATTTGATCTCGACCGGTATCCCCAGAAAGGGATTGAACCCGTCTAGCGATGCCCTGATAAATGGGATCGAGTCACTCTCGGCAATGATGGGCGTAACCGTGGTACCGGTGTGCTTTTCATAAGCCGCCCTAGCTATGGGTTCCAGCTGATGACCCCTGGCTCGAATACGATCGACGTAGGGGTTTGGCGGCGGGGGAGGCCCGATGCCCAGGCGGAGTCTGAAAAGCTCATATGAACTGCGGAATTTTGACGTGCCCATGATCTGGGGCGCCTCGCTAGCTCCGATTCCCTCACGACGCCATGCAAACCAAGCAGCGGAGTTTTGCTGAGCAGCTGGACCCGTGATGATGCGCATTGCCATATCGCAATCTCCTCTAAAAGTGACCTGCACCGGAACAGTGGAAGGCCTGATAACGGGAGATGCGTAACGTTCTTGCAGAAACTAGATGCCTTGGACTGGCGTCAGTGAGAGGGGGATTTAAGTAAGGAAGGTCTGAGGAGAAGGGACTGGAGCAATGGTGCTAACCTTGAAGACCGGCTGCTAGGCAGCCGGTAGCGTACAACAGCGGTGTTACTCGCCGATCCTCATCGTGCGGGGAAGGCCCAGCATGGCGTTCTGCATACGGAGATCATTCAGCGAGATCGAGGGGTCTGAAGTCGCTGCAGCTGAACTGGCGCAACCCCGGCCGGTTAAGCAAACCGTGTGAATCACCAGGTTCGTCCCCGCGAGCTTGTCGACGTTCTGGCCGCTGGTGGTCTGTGCTGCATCGGATGCTGCGGTTAGGCCTGAGGCGACGTTGTTCCCAACCATCCCAGAGTCGGTGCAATTGTTCAGCAGTGAGCAGGTCGCGAGGGATACAGCCAGAGAGGCACCCGTGGCAACAGCATTGCCCACTGCTGTGTGAGCTTCCTTGTACTGTGAGGCTGGGCCCGCATAGACCTCGCTGATTGTGTACGTGACCTTGGCATCACCCGCAGTCTGGTTGTAGCCAGCTTTCTTGAGAGCGTCATTCACATACGCTGTCATGTCACCAAGGGCGGCGTCCTCGGTCACGGCCTTGACAGGCACACCCTCTACCAGGCGCCCGTTGATCTGTGCTGCTTGAACGCGCACCGGGCCTTTCTCAACGGTGATTGGCTTCGCTGCACAACCAGGTAAGGCGATGATGACGCAGGTGGCAGCTAATGCCGCGATTGCTTTATGGATCACGTGAGCCTCAGGGGGTTGAATAACATGTAACTATAATACTGATGGGTGGCCATGGAGGCTAGTGGCAAAATGCTCATGCAGATGGGGCCGGGGCTGCCGGCGGCGCAAATAGCCATCTGCGTTAGTTGCGAATCGCTGCACCGCTAGTCGTCTCAACGAGCTGCAGGAGGGGGATCGGCTAAAATTTCTGGTAGTGCGGAGAGGTAGAGTAGGCCATGAACAATAACGTCTTCCACAGCGCCACCATCAGGGGTCAGCTTTTCGAGGCCTCAATGATTTACGAAGGCCCCTGGATTTCATTAATCACCCCACGGTCGGCCGTCCATGATGGTGTGCACCTCGGGGTGTGCAACATCGTTCAGTTCGATCCTACTAGCTATAGGTGCCATGGGTTTGGGTGGTACATCGTCAAATATCGCAGTGAAGCTCGGGTATTTCTCAGGGGGTTCACTATTGACGATGCCCGTGCCTTATCGGATGAGTTCGGGATCAAGTTGCTGGACCACGGGGGCTGGGACAGTCGAACGCTTTTTTATCGCAGCAAGGCTTGGGAGGGATTGAGAGCCTGGGTGAGATCGCATCCGAGAATTGCGAAGCGTTATGCAGCTGGTACTAACCCTTACCTTTCAGATTGGTATCTCAGAGCTACTAGCGAAGAAATGGTGCCATTGCCGCTAGGGTAGAGCCAAGATGGTAGTGGCGTGTGCGATCCTCATCTCGTGGCCCCGGCTCCCAGCCGCTCGCCCCCTCACATGTTTTTACCGAGGTTGCAATGGACAAATCGGAAATGAGCAGGCTTTTGGAGCTTCAAGTGCAAGAGAAGCTGAGGGATGGCTATTCAATAACCACCTATGCGATGGACGCAGCTGGTCGGGATCGTGTGAGGTGTGGGATTAAGACCAAAGGTCATTCCCTTCCCAACGAGAATCATGCGGCGGAGGACTGGCAGGAGTACATCGGTAAACTGGAGACGGGGGCGTACAAATCGGTAGTGAGGACAAAAGTGATCGAGACGGGCGACTCTCCAAACATCGATCAGTCTGCCGGCGGCAGTGGTACGGTGGGTCTGTGGAAGGCCCGACGTCACTGAGACAGTGGAGGCTAATACGCCTCTAGACGTAAGGGCTAACAAAGGCGCCCGCGGCGAAAAAAAACTGGGCCTTTGATATACAAAGAGCCCAGTCCTGGTAACCACAGCTGCCGCGGCGCTGTAGGTGGAGAATCCACCGTTACCAAGACTGAGCTCACCTCTTTATCGCCATTAGGATAGTCGACAGCAGTACGACGTCCTGCTTGGCTAGCTTGCGAATCCCCACCAGTTGCACCTGGCTGCTATGTGAAGGACATACGTCCGGGGAAGTCATTTGCGCTGCTCACGTAGTGGTGAGCGACCTGAGGGATAACCGCTTCGACCTAATCGTCCAGCTGTGTTGTCAGTTCCTGGGAGAAGCCCGGACTCGACTATTGTCTGATCTCAAAACTGGCGGTGCATCACCGAGTCGAGAACACAGAGGCAAACACAGGGGATGCATTAGGGAGCGGAGATATCAGGCGGTATGTGGGTAGTGCGCTAACCCGTTACCGTGTTGCTGACTACAAAGGAGGCTTCGCGACCTCGGACCTGACTGGCTTCTCCAGTGGGAGTATCCGTTAACTTTGCCTCAGGTAATGTTCAACATGGGCTGATAAACACCATTTCTATAATCGAGTAGGAGGCGGTTTCACAACCGCCGTCCTCTCACACCACCGTACGTACGGTTCCGTATACGGCGGTTCAGGTTATGCGATTAAGCCGGTTTATCGTATCCAGTATTGAGACCAGCCCGAGTCGATCCCACAGCTTCTTCGGTAGCGCCTGATTCATATGTGACGCTCCCGAGTTCCACCATGGGCCTCGGCCATTGACCGCCGATTTCCACGCCCGCGCCTCGTCGATTCCCAAACGCATCAGGTTGCGCGCCCTCGTAGAGGGCCGCTTCCATTGACGCCATATGACGCAACGAAGTTTGTGACGCACCCAGCCATCAAGCTCCTCAAGTGGCCGCTTGCTCTGACTCAGCTTGAAGTAGCCAGCCCAACCACGCAGCACGGGAGTCATTTGCTCAACGATAAATCTCATTGAGCGGGCCCGTATCCGACGCAAGAGTTCCCTGAGTCGGTCGCGCAGGCGGTGCAGGCTTATGCTCGCTACCCTCAGCTTCGGCTGTTTATGCCAGCTCATCCCATAACCCAAGTAATCACAGGCCCAAGGCCGTGCCACACGGCTCTTTTCCCGATTCAGTGTCAGTTTCAGGCGCTGGATCAGGAAACGCTCAACACTGGCCATGACCCGTTCGCCTGCACGATGACTACGCACATAAATGTTCGCATCGTCGGCATAGCGCACGAAGCGATGGCCCCGCCGTTCCAGTTCGCGATCGAGTTCGTTGAGCAGGATGTTCGACAGCAACGGCGAGAGCGGGCCGCCTTGCGGCGTCCCTTCCTGCCGTCGGCTGACGAGTCCACCTGACATCGTTCCCGCTTCAAGATAACGACGGATCAGCGTAAGAACGCGTTTGTCCTCGATCTGACGCGCAACATGGGCCATCAGGACATCGTGATTCACCCGATCAAAGAACTTCTCCAGATCGAGTTCCACGCACCAACGGTGACCCGCCACCACATGGCCGCGGGCGGTTTCGATGGCTTGGTGAGCGCTTCTGCCCGGACGAAAGCCGTAGCTGTAGTCCGAAAACAAGGGGTCGAAGATCGGCGTGAGCTGTTGCAGCAAAGCCTGCTGGATCAGGCGATCCACGACGCAGGGAATACCCAGCTGCCGTGTTCCGCCTTTGGATTTGGGGATGTCGACGGCGCGTACACCTTGCGGGTGATATTCGCCAGCCAGCAACCGAGTCTTGAGGATCGGCCAATACTGTTTCACGTAGCCTGCCAATTGGTCGACCGTCATGCCATCGGCACCCGGTGCACCCTTGTTGCTGACTACGCGTTGATACGCACGCTTGAGGTTGGCGGGTGCAAGCACCCGCTCCATCAGCGTGTCCGGCTCCGCGTTCGTCCACGCCACAGACGCCGCCGATGTCTGCGCACTGACAGCCGCAAGCCCAGGATTCTGTCCCGGACTTGGGGTTACAGTTCTCTTGCGGAGAAATTTCTGCTTTTCCGACATTCGACGAGACTCTGACGCCTACTGGCGGCATAACCTGTTCGGCCCTTGGTGGCATGGTTATTTGCCACTTACTACGGCCTCGGCTGACTTCTGTAGGTTCATCCCGTCGCCTCTCGACGCTCGGTAGCACAGTGGCAAACCTACAGATCTCCCAGGGTAATTCGCGTGACCTTCCTGCTTATGCCTGTCGGATTTACGTCACAGCGTTCCGTGCAAGTATCGGGCTTTGACGGTTTGGGCCATCTTACCCCGCTGCGCCGCCTCTATCCGCTTCCTGTTCGTCAGGCCAGCATTTTGCCTCGGGCTTCCTTCAGATTCGCAGTCACCCGCGACACCCTTGCCTTCGGCTAACACTTCCCCTTGCCGGGTGTGTAGAGGACTTTCACCTCCAAGTCACCAGCGTGGCCACCACAGCCAAGCTGGTTGCGCTTGCGCGCAACGCGCCATGCCTGGCGCACCCAAAAAAAACCGGCCCTGAGGCCGGTCATGTAATTTGGTGCGGGTGGTCACGTGCCCCGTTTAGTCACGGTGGTGGACGCCATGAGGTCGAAGATGAACTGGGATTTCACAGTGAAAACCGGAACCGCGATGAAGGCTGCAAGCACAACGGCTAGCACGAGCGGATGCCCGATGCTGAGCAGAAGCAAGACGGACATGATCTTCAAGGTGGTGCGCAAGATGCACTGCCAGATGGATAGGTTGCCGTTGAGCGAGATCGTCCTGACACGGAACAACAGCTTGCCGGCCGTCGTGCCACGCCAAGTCCTGGTCAGTGTCGCTTCGTAGATCAACCACACCAAAGGCAACAGAACAAGGAAGTAAGGTGCCAGGCTGAGTGCTGCCCCCTCAGTCCAGCTCAGGCCGGGGGTAGCAACGTCGAATGGGCCCGACGTATCGACATGGGCATTATGAGCCATGACTAAAGCCAGTAGTGCTAGCGATCCACCCAGTACCAGCGATACCAAAACAAAATCTGTCGTGGTTGCCGCTATGCGCTGAGCGACGTTCAGCAGTTTGGAGCCAATTTTCATCGTTCACCTGATTGCTTGTGGAGGACTAGAACATGTTGCCCATCGCATCGAGTGCTGCCATTTGCGAGTTTGTGGGTTCGGCCGTGGTCGGATCTTGAGAGTCATGCGATGGGCTGGCCTCATCAAGGGCACCTGCGCTTGAGAGCAGCTGCGGCTGTTGGTCGATCAACGAGTCCCGAGCATCCATACCGTAGTCAGGTGGGGTGGCGACAGGGACAGACAGTGCATGAGCCTCGACAGCACCTGTGTGCAAGGGAGCACCACTCTGGGTGCCCACCGGCTCAGGTTGCAGGGGAGGGCGAACCTCCTCGACAACCAGGGCCGGCTCCATCGGTTCAGCGGGAGCTAGGGGCCCTGAGGGCGGCGCGACTGCCGGAGCTTTTACAGCCCCTGGTTTTGCGGTGATCTCTCGCTGCCGTGGTACCCGTTTCTTTCGGCTCGGTGGAGCTGCACTTTCACGCTTGGATTGGCGGCCCGTCGCAATCATTCCCCCCGGGCCAGCAAGAGCGTTATTCAGAGCTTCGTCTAGGGTGCCGGCCTCACTGTGGCTCAAAAACCACTGATAAAAGACTCCCCTGATAAGAGGCGTGTCTTTACCGTATGGCAGTTCGGACATGAACTCCAGCAAACCTGGGCAAACGTCTTCTGGGATATTCAGATTTATTTTGCGCTCAGTTTCATTAGGGTCATATACACGAATTAACTTAGCCATTTACAGCAGACACCCTTTTTGCATTCGCGTTTACGATGCTCCGGATGATTTGTCCAAGGGCATAGCGAGCAAAACCGTCAGCAACAGCCCAGCGAGGATTTTTTACAAGAATGCTGTGTTGCCATACATCTTTGGCGCGAGCATAGATCGCCTCGGCGCTTCCACCCGCAACTAAAATCCCATTGAGGGAACGAGCATCATCGGAAAACAACGAGTTACCTTTAGAGATAACCTCCTGAACCACATGCTGTTGAGCTTCGGTCACTTGCTCTTGAATGTTTACCTCCTGACCGTACTGGAAAAGACATTTGGTGCTGAACGATTCCTCACACTCCACCAGGCTTGCTTGAATCTCGCGCTTGCCTAGGATGCGGCGCAACTGCTCTGCAGCAGCACTCATTCCTGCGCAGGAGTCAGCGCCCCGTTCAATATATTGACCTTCCCTCATCAAAAGAAAGTCAGTCGAGTAATGCCCACCCTCGATGACGCCATAGGATTTAGGCCTTCCGTTAGCACCATTGATCAGATTTTCAATGGGCATGCCCGACTGATCAAGGATGTAGTCGCAGTAAGCGCCCATTGGCTGAGGAAGTGCTTTCAACTCGACAGTTTTAGGGAGTGCTTTCCGAGTGCGCTCGACCAGACTGTCCTTACGAGAGCCGAACAACTTAGACGGGGTACCGATAATTACAAATGCCTCCTCAATACCTTGAACTCCCTTAGCACGTAACCTGGTGAAAGCCGACTGAATAAGCGCCAGATATTCAGCGGTATCCGTCCAGTTGTCGTTCAACCCGATAGAGGAGGTGAGGTTGCCCTGGAGGCGAGCGGTATCGCCAGTGAAGTATGCCTTGCCATCGACAATTTCGGTCTCGGCCTGGGCGCGAGCCGCAGTCGTCGGGTCGGTGAGTTCGACAGCTGGAACCGCCAGAGTGGGGTACATGATATCCGTTCGTTTGCCGTCGTGGTAAGCGACGACTTTAATGGCACTACGACCCGCATCCAAACCGATTGCTACGCGACCTTTCATGAAAAAAACCTATATAAACCAGTGACTTAGAAGGGTTAACGATGCGCACTGTGCAGTGTGCAGTGCCTACAGTGCAGTGCGATGTAGCTACTGTGCTGTATGCATTGATGTGAGTCTAAGATACATAACACGTATTGACAATACTGGATGGTGACAAAGAAAATTCGCCGGAACGCGCCCCCTCGGCGCGGCTATACACAACCCCCCGGCGAACGCTTAAACAATGGCTATACACAACCCCCCCTCCATCGACGATTTCGAAGAGCTTCGGCGCAAAGGCAAGGAGTCGGTCGACACCGCTGTCGACTACCTGATTCGCATCGATCAGCTCCTGGTCCGCATGGGTGAATTGCTCTACGTCATGCAGCCGTTCCAGACGGGGCGCATAGGGATCGACTTCAACCAGCACCGGGGCCAATCGCGACCATTCGTGCGGGTCTATCGAAAGCTCAAGGCCGGCAAGGGGAAATGGATGTCCACGAACGTGAGCCACAAAGGCCTCACGAAGAGAGTGAAGCGAGCCCGAGAATTCGAGCCCAATCACAAGCTTGTTCTGAGCCTGTGCGAAAGGGTTTCCAAACTCTTTGACCTCAGAGCCGAAATGCACGAGCGGGTACGAAATATGAGCCATGGCGTAAAGCTGACGCTCAAGGCCAGAGAAGATGATCTGGCATCTCTTGAGTCTCTGGTGGGCAGCATGCTGGACCAGGTGGAAACGAAGTTCGAAGGAGAGATCGACGTGGATGAGTAATCGCTAATCAGTTTCGCGAAGGCCTTGTCGATCAACGTCGGCAGGGCTTTTTTTTCGTGGCTGAGGGCGACCAGAAACTATTCGGTGACAGGCCAAGTATGAACCGGGCTATGGGCAAAGCGGACTAGAAGCGAACCGGTGTTACGCGATGTGTGACTCTGCGGCTTTGGCGAAGCTAACTAGAAGCTGACCGGTGTTATGCGCAGTGGGATCCTGCGGCTTCGGTAAAGCGGACAAGAAGCCTACCGGTGATTTGGCGAAGTGTTATCCGGGCTCTTGCTGAGCGTAGTGTGATCCGGCCGCTGAGAATTGCTTTTGCATTCGGTGGTGAGCTGACTTTTATCTGGGCCTGGCGGTGTTTGAACCGAACTGGGCGGTTGCAGGAGCTGAGTGCAACACGGTTATTGAATTGAAGCCGGAGCATCATGCCGCATTGCCATGGAATTTTGCATGACCTCTCCCATCACCTCGATGGGGCATTTGAAGTCGAAGCGCTTGCGCGGTCGCATGTTCAGTTGCAGCGCAATGGCGTCCAGCTTCTCCTGGCTATGTACCGACAGGTCTGTGCCCTTGGGCAAGTACTGGCGAATCAGGCCGTTGATGTTTTCGTTGCTGCCGCGCTGCCAGGGGCTGTGCGGGTCGCAGAAGTAGATCGCCACGCCGGTTCTTTGGGTGATCTCGGCGTGTCGCGCCATCTCCCGGCCCTGGTCGTAAGTCATGCTCTTGCGCATCTCCAGCGGCATGCTATTGAGCGCGGCGCTGAAGCCTTCCAGTGCCGAAGTCGCCGTCGCGTCGTTCATCTTCACCAACATCAGGTAGCCACTGGTGCGTTCCACCAGCGTACCTACAGACGAGGCGTTGGCCTTGCCCTTGATCAGGTCGCCTTCCCAATGCCCCGGCATCAGCCTGTCTTCAATCTCCGGCGGGCGCACATGAATACTGACCATCTCGGGGATCTGGCCGCGCCGATCCACGCCACCAGAGCGCGGCCGGCGCGTCGTCTTGCCTTGGCGCAGACAGATGATCAGCTCCTTACGCAGCTCACCCACTGGCAGGGCATAGATCGCGTTGTAGATCGTCTCGCGACAGACGTAGGCATCTCGCAGGTTGGGTATGTTCATGCTGCGCAGCTTGCCGGCAATCTGCTCGGGAGACAAACGCTCACGCAGCATATGGGTCACCAGTTCGAAGCGCTCGCTACCCGGCAACAGTTTTCGCATCGGTCGACAAACCTGGCGGCGGGCCTGCATTTGCTGCTGGGCCAGGCGGGCCGAGTAGCCACCGCAAGCACCTCGGTTACGGCGCAGCTCACGGCTGATGGTCGAAGGGGATCGGTTGATCAAGCAGGCAATCCTGCGCAGGCTGAAGCCTTGGGTACGACCGATTTGAATGGTGGCGCGCTCTTCAACGCTGAGTTCGGTATAAGACATAGGGGCAGCACCGTACCGGAAAGGTCAGGTGTTGCACTCAGTTTTTGCCGCCGCCCTGCCTCGCGCCCGCTCCCTTAATCTAATTTAATTCTCTTCATTCATTTTCTCTTATTCCGGTTGCACCATCGGCCTCATTCTGGCGCCGGCACTTGTGTCGGATTCTCTTTTTCCGCTGCTCGTTGTGCCACCCCTCGTTTTGCAAGTTTGGTTTGGGTGCCTGTCGTGGGGCTGGCCGTTGTGGATCTGCCAGTTCTTTCTGTGCCGCTTGTGCCTCTGCACCCGCCGGCTCCCTTCTGCTGATGACGTATTGGGTTCATTCTTCTTCTGTGGATTCTCTTTTCTCTCTTCTCTTCTTCATCTCCATTATTTCACTGCGACTTCTACGTCGTCTGCTGTGCGTGAGAGCATGAGTGGTGGGATCCTATTGTTCTCGCACCAGTTCTAGATGTTGAATTGTGCCATCGCTAGTTTGGGGTTTCGTTGTTGCGCTGCCGCATTGGCATTTCATTGTGCTGGCGCTTGTTCTGCTGCCGCAGGTTTGGCGCTTTTTCTCCTGCCGACAGCATAACCATTTGTGCCTTTCGCTACGCACCTCGGCCGGCGCTCAACCGTCAGTCCCTGCGGGTTGCGTCAAGCGAAACAGGCCACCGGCAGTCGGTGGCGACCCCAAGAAGGATCTGACGGGGGAGGAGAGCGACGGGCTGAGAAGGATGCGACGGGGGGAGGAGAGAGGCTGGCTGTGCAGGGGCTCGATGCTGGTCCTGCAGCTGGCCTCCGATGATCGGTCGCGGTCGGTGGTGGGCGGTGTGAGACCTGTTGCTGCGGTTTGCGATCCTGGCGTGGCCGGCAGAGTGCGATGCCCGGCGGCCGGTGGTGGGTGAAGCTGGATCTGTGCTGGCGGTGCTCGATCCGGCTCGCAGCGTGTGATGCTTGGCTGGCGGTGGGTGGTATGTGACCTGCCTGGCGAGGCCGACCCTGCTGCTCTCCTGGTGCCGCTTGTGACCGGGCAGGCGGGTATTGACGATTGGCTGGCAGTAGTCAGCACCTGGTGCCGAGTGGTGGTGCTTGGTCGGATTCGTCTCAGCTCAGGGTGCTTGGAGCCGCTTTTCTCTGTTCGGTGTCTCGTGGGTGGGAAGCACTTCATTGCCTCCATGATTCTCAGCTCATTGCATGCGTGCATGCCCCTAGGCGATTGCGGCCCGGGGTATCTCTGCCAGCGAGCGCCTCCCTTTTGGTTGCTGGGCGGCGTATCGGCGCCGACGGGGCCGGCTTTTATGGCTGCGCTTAAGCATAAATGGTTGTGCTGCGGCTTTCCGCTTTTGTCTCTCCTAGGGCATAAATGGTTGTGCTGGCGGCCAACGCTTTTCTCGCTACAGAGTCATAAATGGTTGTGCCTGTATTCGTAACACGTAACTATAATTTGCCTTGCATCCATACAAATCTATAGGTATTGTGGAGCCATAAATGGTTGTGCCAAGGAGCCACCGAGATGAACAAGTCCTTTGTGATGAAGCAGGTTGGGAAGGGGGCCGGGTCGATCGCTCTGGCTGCTGCAGCTTGTCTGTTTGCTGCATACGTTCGACAGGCCTTTGGTGGCTGGGCCTTCGCCGGCTCGTTACTCCTGGTGATCGCAGCCAGCATTCCGATGGTCCTGTTCTTCAACCTGTTTGCTGACCCAAACGTGAAGTTCAGCAAGAAGGAACGGCTGATGGATCAGGAAGACCCTCACTGCATCTTCAATGACAGCCTCAACATGTTCCGCAAAGACGACGATTGATTCACCACTCGCACCTCAAGGAGGCCGGCAATGGCCGCGAAAGCTTTCACCCCAAACAAAGACCAGGCTGTTGCCCTGGGCAGTACCGCCAAGCGCTTGCTGATCCGCGCCAAGGCGGGTGCTGGTAAGACCTCGCTGCTCATCAAGCACGCCCTGCAGTTCCCAACCCAGCGCCTGCTGTATGTGACCTTTGGAAAGGCCAACAAGGAGGACGCAGCTGCTCGCTTCCCTGACAACGTGACCACCAAGACCAGTCATGGGCTTGCTTGGGAAGTCGGTGGCCAGTTCAAGAAGGTTGGCAAGCAGGATGATCTCCACCCATCCCACCTGGCCAAGCAGTACGGCATCCCAATGGCGTTCGCTCGCCACCTCTACGTCACTCTGCACAACTACATGGTCTCTGCAGACCGGGAGATCCTGGCAGCGCATGTGCCGGCACAGATCGTTGGCGATGACCGTGAGAAAACAGCGGAGTGGGCGAAGGTTGTTTGGGAAGACCTGCAGCGCTTGCGCCAATGGTCTCGCGGGTGCGGCGATAGCCAAGCCGAGCGTGCTGAGTTCCTGGAAACCACTCATCTGCGAATGCCGCACGACGGCTACCTGAAACTGTGGAGCCTGGGTGACCCTGACCTGAGCCACCGTTACGACCAGATCCTTCTGGACGAGTACCAGGACACCAATCCTGTCTTTGCTGCGGTGATCCTGCGGCAGAACTGCCCGCTGCGCTTGGCCGGTGACGACTTCCAGGCAATCTTCGGTTTCCGTGGTGCCTACAACACCTTCGAACCGTCGCAGTTCGACCAGGTCGTATCGCTGAGCGAGAGCCACCGTTATGGCGCCGGCATCGCCGAGCTGGCCACCATGCTCTTGCGTGAGTTCGCCGGCGAGCAGGATCCAGTGCGCAGTTCACGCCATGAGCTGACTACCCGTTTTGCCGTCGACCGCACCAAGCCTTACGCGATCATCGGGCGCACCAATGCGAAGCTGTTCGCCAGTGCTGTCCAGCTGCTGGAAGGCCAGCGTCTTCACTTCGTGGGTGGCGTCAACGAGTACCCGTTCGACAAGCTCGTTGAAGTGCACCACCTGCGCGCCAACACGGGTGTCCGTCTGCGCGATCCTTTGCTCAGTGCGTTCCGCTCTCTCCAAGATCTGGAGGCTTATGCCAACGACACCGATGACAAAGAGATCCACGCCCTCATCAGTGTTGCCAAGCAGTATGGCGATCAAATCCCGAGCCTGGTACAGCGCATCAAGGATGCTTGCGTCAGCGACATCAACGACGCGACCGTCATTCTTTGTACTGCCCACCGCTCGAAAGGTTTGGAGTTTCCGCAGGTGGTTCTGCTGAGCGACTTCCTCAACCTGATCACCGATGCCGGCCTGCCGCTGGTGCTGGATACCCCAGAGCTGCGCCAAGAGCTCCACCTGCTGTACGTGGCGCTGACCCGTGCGATGGAATCCATTGAGGTGAATGAGCAGATCCAGGCAGTTTTGCGTTACTGCGAGACCGCTGGGGTGGTGGGTGAAGCGGTGGAACCTGTCGCGAAGCACACCGAACAAGTGGGGGGCCTATCGCTGGTTGTTAGCCCTGAACAAGAGGCCGAGACCTTTGCTGCGATCACCGGCGTGGGGGCGCTTTCCAAAGTGGCTGAGCTGGTCGGCGCCGATGCTGCCCTGCTGTTCGAGGGCGATCAGGTTGAGTCGCGCATCGAGCTGGCCATCCTGCGTCATGCGGCCCTGACTGCGGCGGCGATCGCGGGCGTAGTGGGTGTCTCCGTATCCCAGGCGGCCGATACCGTTGCGTCGATGGTGCGCCAGGGTCGCCTGCATGGTGGCCTGTTCATCGGTTGCCCAGATATCACCGGGCGCCTGGTCAGTGACCTGCACCTGGAAGTGGCCTGATGCACTACCTACTGATCGTTGCAGGGGGCGAACATGGCTGACGATTTCATCCGGATCTTCTACCGCCGGGAAGCGGGCGGAAAATCCAAGAAATCATCCGTTTCCATTGACCCGCTGATGTTCGAGATTTTCGTCAAGATCAAGGGGAGCATCGGTGAGGCCCGGGACACCCTGAGGGAATGGGCGAAGGCTGCGGATACCGAGCGTACCGATGCGAACTACCGCATGGGGAACTCTCGAATTGTGCAGCAGCGGATGTCCCAGGAAATCCTGGACATGGTCAATGAAGGCATGGCCGCTCGGGCGGTGAAAGAGACGGAAGCCGCGGGCGAGGGGAAAGGCCGGGGTTCTCGACGGGGCAAGCGGGTGGTGGGTGTCCAACCCTCGCATCAGCTGCCGGCGGTCACCGGGCATCTCTCGGAGGATCACGTCTAGCGGCGTTGCTGGCGCTCATGATCGTGCCAGGCGGGGCAGGCTTCGAATGGTTCGTTTGTGTGATTGGTCAAGTCGGCGCGCATGATTGCAGGACGGTGACTTGCTTTGGCTACGGGAGGTTTGGAGAGAGGTGTTGCACGACACGAGCGTGTCGCTAAGGGAGGATGACTCACCCTAACGGTTCCACGCCCAACGAGCAATACCCAGGGCAGGTTTGTTGATCGGCGGAGGCGCGTGCTCCTCCCGAGTTGGAAGCGAAATCACATTTACTTGACCAACATCACAGGCGGACTACACGCCATTTTTTAGCCAGTGTGCGTATTGGTACGCGTAAAGAATCTATTTAGGAGTAGGTATGTCAATTCTCAACAGCATGGATGGAGTGCTTGTTCCCGCGCTGGTGATCTGCGCCTTTGCGTATTTCGCCATTGCGATGCTGAAGCGCCGCAAAGGCTACTCGACCAAGCATTACCAGTGCATCCCCCTGCTCACCGAGCGCGAGCAGGACTTCTTCTGGCGGCTCAAGGAGGCGGTACGCGACGACCTGGTCATCGCGCCCCAGGTGGTCTTCGGCGCCTTCATCAAGGTGAAAGCCACCGCCATGACCGACAAGAACCACGCACGGCATATGGTCGCCCACAACCGCTGCGACTTCCTGCTCTGCGACAAGCAGCTCAAGCCGGTAGCGCTGGTCGAGGTCGACGACTCCACGCACAACAGCGGCAAGGCCAAGGCAAAGGACCGGCGTCGCGACGAGCTGATGAAGGCCGTCGGGGTCACCGTGCATCGGTACCGCGGGATGCCGTCGGCCAGAGACATTCGCAAGGACCTGAAGCTGTAGAGCTCAGGACCTCTCATCCACAATTAGAACTCAGAAGGTGATCACCATGAGTGACTTCGATTCATCCAGCGAATACTTCGCTCGCGCAGAAGCTTCGGCCGGCGAAGGAAAGCTGACTTTCCGGGGGCTGTTCCTCGCGTTGCTAGGGCTGTATGTCATTGCTGCGGCAATCAGCATCGGCGTCTTGACTTTCAAAGTACCGGTCAGTGCTGAGGATCTACAGCATGCATCCTGGCTGGTGCACGCCCCCTACTTGCTCCCCTTTATCTCCGGCGCATTGTTGATCATAGGCTTCGCACTCGTGCTTCAGTTGATTAGCCCGATGACCCTGAGCTTCGGTGTGCTCATGATCAGCTTTATCGGCGCCGTTTCCACTGAACCGAGTGTCTCACTGCGCAGTGCTGTTCTGGCTGGGGAAGCGAAAATCGGCTGTTACGATTACAGCTTGCTCGCCTGTACCGAGATGCTGGGGTTACCCAGTCGCGCAGCCAACCTAGATCAGCCGGCCCAGCCGAGTGTCCACCAATTCATCCCTGTCCAAGCGATGGCCTTCGTTCGAGCTCCGTTCGATGTGTTCAAAGCGGATGAACTCAACCAGATGCTCGATACACAGCGCCTGGAAGTGAAAGGTGAGATGCGCAAGGGCCTGAAAACTCAGCCCGACACCCTCCCCACATCCGAAGCGACGAGCTCAACAGGTGAGCATCATGAGTGACCACGATTCTTCCAATGACTACTTCGATCACACGCCGGGGACGGCAGGCGAGGGATCACTGATCTTCGCGAGCGTCTTCATGGCTGCGGTGGTGGGGTACGTCGTGTTTGCGGCAATCAGCACCGCCGTCCTGAACTTCAAGGCTCCCGTGAGCGCCGAGGACCTGCACCTCGCTTCCTGGTTGGTGGTTCCGCCATCGCTGTCGTTCATCTGCGCATTTTTCAGCTTCATGTGCATCATGGGTGGCGCCCTGCAAACCTTCAGAGGCAGCTCTTTGGGACTGTTCCTCATCATGATTGGTGTGCTTGCTATGCCCACCATCTTCCCCAGCGTCTCGTTCCGCAGCGCCGTGCTGGCAAGCGAGGCGAAGGTCGGCTGTTACGACTACACGAGCCTTGCCTGCACCAAGATGCTTGGCCTCCCCAGCAGCGCGACATCCGATCAGTCGAGCAAAGTTGAACGCAAGACATCGGCGCCGATCGAGGTGATGGCTTTCCTGCGAGCACCTTTCGATGTGTACAAAGCGGACCAGCTCAACCGAATGCTCGATGCCCAGCGCCAGGAGCTGAAAGAAGAGATCCGCAAGGGCTTGCACAGCCAGGAAAACACGCCCCCTACATCCCTAGTCACTAACCCAGCAGGTGAGCATTATGAGTAACCAGGAATCCTCCAGTGAATACGTCGACCCTGCGCCAGGGACGGCCGCCAAGGGGCCTCTGATCATCGCAAGCCTGCTACTGGCCGTGCCGGTGCTGTTCGTCGTGTTTGCCGTGATCAGCGCAGCCGTTCTGAACTTCAAGGCTCCTGTGAGCCCCGAGGACCTGAAACATGCCTCGTGGTTGGTAACTCCTCCAACCCTCTCGTTCTTTTTGTCCGGTGTCAGCGTCTTCGCGTTCGTCATCGGCGCCTTTCGCGCATTTATGGGCAGTGCCTTCGGCCTGGTACTGATCATGGCTGGGATTGTGAGTGGTACCACTATCTTCCCGAGCGTCTCTTTCCGCAGCGCTGTTCTGGCAGGTGAGGCGAAGGTGGGCTGCTACGACTACACGAGCAGCGCCTGCACCAAGATGCTGGGCCTTCCCGACGCCGCGGCCTCTGAGCAGTCGAGCAAAGTCGAAGGCAAGACATTGGCGGCGATCGAGGTGCTGGCGTTTGTCCGGGCTCCGTTCGATGTGTTCAAAGCGGATCAGCTCAACCAAATGCTCGATGCGCAGCGCACCGAACTGAAGAAGCAGTTGGACGCTTACGCCGAGTAGTCGGTGAAGTCTCGGGGTGGCCGGTGCCGACCACCTCCGAATCTAAGGCTCCACCGAACAAGGGGTGGAGCTCTAATAGTTAACTGGATGCGCTGAGCACCAGCCATAAGGAATCGAGATATGAAATCGCTGTTCGGGATCGTTTTTGGTTGGTTTGCAGGGGTTGCGCTCGCGGGGGCAATGATTGGTATCGTCGGCCTGTTCGATGCCGGGGTTGAACACTTAGGGTTCACTGAAAATACAGCCAGGTACTACATCCTTAGCCTGATGTTGTGCATCACCATGCTGGTGATGTCCAAACCTGCCCGACGTATGTGGAAGCTCATGGGGCTGTTCGGTTTGGCCCTGTTTCTGATCATGGGAACTGGACTGACTCAGGGAATCGAACCGGTACCTGCAGGCGACCAGGTTGAGCAGATCCGAGCTCAGCTGGATGCCTTGGGCATCCTCGGGGCCAAGGCTGTCATGTACCTTGCGCCAGGAGGTCTGGTGTTGTTCTACACCTTGATGGCTTACATCGGGATGCGTGAAGAGCAGGCGAGGAAGCGGGTTTACCTGACCGACTAACGGATCGACTGGGGGCGGGCTGTTTGAGGCAGCCAAAAACACAGAACAGAAGGGGGTAGGTGATGCAAAAGCATGAGTTGGACGCAGTGGACGGTGTTGACCGAAGCTCGGTTTATCGGGTCCTGGGCGCAATGTGTTTGGCCGTCGGGATTTTCTGCATCGGTCCCATGGTGATCGATCAGCAGCTGGTGAACATCGCTCTGAACATGTCACCAGAGAAGACCGCTGTGATGATTCTATCGGCGGCCGGTGTGGTCCTGTCCCAAAGGGGGATCGCCGGTTTCATCGTGCTCATGCTGGGGGTCTTGGTCGCTGGGGCAGCGTTTGAGCTGTACTACGCTCTGGATGCGGCTGCGACGATGGGGGCGATCGGCTTTCCTTTCCTCATGCTTGGGATAGGTGTGCTCATCTTCAACCCAGCTCGCTGACCTCCGCACTACTCGCAAGGCCCGCCATCATGGCGGGCTTTGTTGTTTGAGGCTGCGGGGGAGGGTTACGGGTTTCTACGTGCAGCGAACCGGCGAACCCACTCTTCGCATCTATCTAGGCGGTCTAGGAGGTCCTTCTTTGGCTTGCAGTCTTGATACCCATCTGAAACCATCTGCCTGACCACTCCTAGCCCTGCCAGGACGTCAGCTGCTCCTCTGATGGGGGTAGGGGCCGGTGAGTAGTAGTCCTGGCGCATCTGCTTGTCGGGAAGCTCTGCATCTTCGTACTCTTCCTCGAACCATTTGTTAAGGGTTATGCGGACATCAATAAGCGGTGACGTAGGGCTAAAAATCATTGAGAACGGGAAATTCTCCAAAATAGGGCCGACTTGTAAGTGCTTATCCAAGTCCATGCGGCGAGCCGGCCGCCATCGCGAGCGAAATCCCGGCTCACCGGGGCCACAAGGCACAGCGCCGTCTCGCTCAACCCCTTGAGGGGGTGGCATTATCCTCGCACGCCTCCTTTTTCCACTGAGCGCTCTAGCCGGGCTGATGAATTGGCTGTTGTATGCGTGAGAGTCGTATGTCCACTCCTCAGCTTGTAACCGGGCTTCGAGGGCATGGAGCTTCTTGGCCGAACGCGTGATTAGAGCGGCTGATACCGAGTGGAGGCGTGGGGTTTCGCCGGCCGAATAGACCCCTCGCCATCGAATCCCAACTGTATGAAACCCGTGCTCTTTAGCCCAGTCGATCTCTTCTCGGAACAAATGCCGATATGGCTCATCCAGAATGACAATGCACTTCGACTCATCGTCGTACCAGGTAGACTTGTGATCCGCCTTTTTTGAGAGATTCAGGCTTGTGCCATAGGTCTCGTTTACAAATGGGGCTCGGAAACCTGTCACAGCCATGAAATTCAGAGCGAGTGCGGCCCGTTGCGCCTTCCTCAGGCCGTCGTGCTCGCTATAAGCATCACCCCTGAGCTCCAGATGATCAGGGGCCTCCAGCCGAAAACCGGATAGGTAGGCTGTCCTTTCAAGAGATCTTCCTGGGAGAATTTCTGTCAGGGGGAGCGGCAGCAGGAATGACAGGGTGGTCCGCCCCGATCGAAGTTCAGGACCACGTTTGAAGGGATCTGGGCTCTGGCCGTGATCTTTCCAGTAGAAGGATACAAAAGTCTGGTGGAGTTTCTTTGCGGTCCCTAAAACTGACTGGGCATGCCGGAGGTTCTGAAAGCCAGCACTCTGCGCCGCTTCATCAAGGGCAGCATGATGAGGAATGCTCTTCTCTTGCTTGATTAATTTAGCTACGCGCTTGATACGCGCAACGGTGGTAGGTCGAGTGTGTTCGGTTGCCACGATATCTCTCCGGCCCTACTTGTTGCTGCGTCACCCGTCCACCGCTATGCATCAGGGCCAAAGTTATGGTCCGAATCTTGAGTAGCTGGCAGTGCTGCTCGTGCAGCTTCGCGATGACGGGTAGCTGGCGTCTGCTGGGCGCCATGGGAGATTGTAAGCTGCGTTCTGTGTGTGTGACTAGACCAAACACACAGACGGACCACGCACTACAGGCCGGCAATCACCTATAAAAGAAATCACCTCACGCGACGTATAGGTACGTGTGGTGAATTAGATTTGCCATTATGATGTAGGTCTGAAGGCGGCCCTCGGTATCCCAGGGCCTCATGTAGCGATCCTCAGCGGATCCAGGGGAGGGGGCATGGCCAAACAAGATGAGATGACGAATCGATCCATCGCGATCCTGATCAATCTGTCTGCGGGCTTGGATGAAGCCGGCATCGAGTGCGGCGATGAGCGCGTACCGCTCACCGCACACCTGCGCCTGGCCGCCGCCGCCGGCGCCGCCTCGTTATCCCAGCGAGCCAAGCGGTCGACGCCGTTCTCGAACCAGACGAATAGTCCGCATGTGAAGTTGGTCAAGACCGCTGCTAACTGGCTTGACCAGCTGAAGGTGGTCAAAGGGTTCCACGGAGACGTCTCGGCTGCCGAGTTTCTCGGTGTCAGCCAGACCCAGTTCTCCCGCTGGCGTACCGGCAAGGACCTCCTGGACAACTACCACGCCTGGCAGATCGCAGCAGCGTTGAATGTGAACCCGATGGTGGTGATCGGCAGCGTTGGTTTCCACCACTCTCGCGACACTGATCGCACCAGGTGGTTGGCCATGCTTTCAACGGTCCTTGATTCGGAGCTTCCTGCGGTACCTGCGCTGACGCCGTCGGCGCCAGCCCGGGCAACTGAGCAGGTGCAGCAACAGCAACAGCAACAGGCACCTGCGCCTAGCAGTACTGGCGCTGAGTCGACCGCCCAAGGCAGCAAATGGACAGACGAGGAAGATCAGCGGCTCGTTGCGAGCTACCGTGACGGCTCGGCGATCGACGTTCTGGCTACGGCTCACAGGCGCACTCCCAAGGCCATTTTGCTGCGACTGAGCAACACGCACCGCTTGATACCGGCTGAGCAGCTCGCAAGCTTGTGTGAGCTCTACGGGGTGAACCTGAACAGTCCTGGGAACGGGCGCAAGACCGAACAGAGAAAGGGCTCCCCGCGGCAGAGAAGGGGGAAGGCCAAGGAACATGCTCCAACGGTGTTCCTTTGAGTGATCTGGTGCCTGAGATCAGCTGCTGGCGCTAGGAGTACAAATGTACTCCTAGCGTGCAGGTGGCACTTTGGCGACTCGACCAAATGTGCCACGCGGATCACCAGAAACTAACGATGGCACATTTCGAATGGCGCCAGCCCAGTGTTTACAGGTTGGAAATGGCGGTTCCGCAACAAACACTAGCGATGGCACATATCGGCGCCATCGGGACAACTAGCACAACAGAGGTGGCCATGAACAAACCCCAACTCCCAGAAGCACCACCCCGGCGAACGCTGCTGCAGCGGCTCTTCGGCGCTGGAATTGGGCAGAACTTGATTAAAGTCTGGGTGACATAGACAGGTAGTTACGCCTTTGGCCAGGTGGTTACCGAGACGAAGGTGAAACTCGGTCGATACACGGTGCTGCAATGGAAGACATACAGAACGCCTGATCTTGATCGAGAAGAATAGGGGCCAGCGCTATAGCCGGCCTTTGCTCGGCACTGGGGATCCCCCTCTTGTTCAGTGTGCCTTGCTGGTCTGGGCTTCGTTATCTGCGGGTGTTCCCCATATCGAGTTGACCAGTGAACGCGATGGCGCTGTCGGCCTCGCACCTACTCAATCCTGCTACTGACAGAAGTCAGCAACGGAGATCATTGATGCGCACACCCAACGAACAGGATTCACCCAAACTGATGGCCAGGTCGATCGAGCTGATCACCGACCGAGACGAGAAGTTCTCTGAAGTCGTTACCAGCATGGGCAGCTACGGCAACAAGTCCTTCCAGGAGGCCTTCAAAGCACAGTACCCCGAGGACTGGGCGACGATCGAGCGAAGCTACTCGTTGTCCGGGCTCCACTACGGCGAGGAGGGACGGTTTGTCGATGGGGAATGGACCTTGATTGCGATCGAGCCTTCACCATCTGCGCTGCTGGACGCGCAGTACTGCGACTACCTGCGGAACCCACCCTTTTAGCGATCGGTTGGCATGCACCGCACTCTGGCCTTGGATGCTGCCCGGCCGCATGAACGCTACACCCACTCCGGCCATGCTTGGCCGGAGTTTTTCGTTGCTGAACCTACCAATCAATTGGAGTGACCTGACGATGCCAAGAGGCTTTACATCAATTCATTTTCACGGTGGGCCTAAAAATGGCGAAGTGCAGGAGGACGTTCCCTGTTCAAGCTTGGGGGACTCTGTGAGCGTTCCGAGCGGGAGCGGATACACGGATGAGCCAGGCGGGGTTGTAGGTGTCTTCGTAGATGCATTCGAGCTGCCCGACAACTGGATGATTTCCAGCTCATTCAAATACGTCAAGCGGAAGCCAGTTACAGGTTGCTCTGGGGCGCATTACGACTTTCAGGAGAGGACGCTTGTGGAACGTTGTCGCGCTACTACCAAGTCGAATACGTGGTGCAGAAACGTAGCCATGCAGGGGAAGAAAACCTGTAGAGCTCACGCCAAAAGCCAAAATCTAAAAGACAAATACTGAAAGGGCGCGGCCAGAGAGTTGTTCTATAGTTTAATAATCTCTTGATAAAGATTGTCCTATAGTTTAATTTCGGTGTCCAGTAAGTAAGCACACCAGGTGAGCTCCACCAATCCACTTGGCGGGCACCACACAACTCTTCTAGGACGGCTGCATGCTGATCAAAAAAATCCTCACTCACTTCCACTTCTGCTGCGGCTTGGGCGGTGGTGCCAAAGGCTTCAACGAGGCGAAGCCCATCGTCGGCAACATGCAGGCTGAATGGGAGTGCCTAGGCGGCGTCGACGTTGATCCGGCCGGCCTTGCTGACTTCAAGCGTTTGACCGGTGTGGAGGGTACGCAGTTGGATCTCTTCACCCGCGAGCAGTACATCAGGTTCCACGGCAAGGAACCGCCAGCCGGATGGAGGGAAGCAACCACAGAAGACATCCGCCGTGCAGCACAGAACCGCCGGCCCGATACCGTCTTCATCAGCTCCCCGTGCAAGGGCGCCAGCGGACTGCTGTCGGAGAAGATGAGCGCGACCCCCAAGTACCAAGCCTTGAACGAGCTCACCCTGCGTTGCATCTGGCTGATGGCGGAGACCTGGCGCGACGACCCTGTGCCGATGCTGGTGTTCGAGAACGTCCCGCGTCTGGCCAACCGCGGCCGGCACCTGCTGGACCAGATCGGCGCCCTGCTAAGCCACTATGGGTACGCAGTCGCCGAAACCACCCATGACTGCGGGGTGATCGGCGGCTTGGCTCAAAGCCGCAAGCGTTTCTTGCTGGTGGCTCGCCATGTAGAGAAGGTCCCGCCGTTCTTGTACGAGCCCGAGAAGAAGAGCCTGCGCTCTGTAGGCGACATCCTCAGCCGCATGCCTCTTGCCGGCGACATCGAGCGAGCGGGACCAATGCACCGAGTGCCAGCTCTGCAATGGAAAACCTGGGTCCGCCTGGCTTTGGTTGAGGCCGGGAAAGACTGGCGCAGCCTCAACAACCTGGCGATCCAAGATGGGTATCTGCGTGACCTGGTCATCGTCCCAGGATATCGAGCGGGATATATGGGGGTGCATGGCTGGAACGAAAGTATGGGCACGGTGGCTGGACGATCGAACCCAACAAACGGGGCGTTCTCGGTGGCTGATCCGCGTGCCCGGGCAGGCGCCCTGCAATATCAGCAGTACGGTGTTCGCCGGTGGCAAGATACCAGCGGCGCCATCATTGGCGTCAAGAGCCCAGGGCAAGGCACATTCAGTGTCGCTGATCCCCGAGCGGCCAAGATGCGCACGAGTGGCGAACCCTACCTGCCTGGCGGGCACTACGGCGTGGTGCCTTTGCATGGCGTCGCGGGAGGTCAGCATGACGACAGCCGGTGGGACGTTGCCGGCACCCAGCTCCCAAGCGCTGACGAGAAGCTCACCTGCATCATCGAATCGCTCGACGGGACCTGGCACCGGCCCTTCACGACCTTGGAGCTGGCGGCGATCCAGAGCCTTGTCGAGCCAGAGGAGCAGCTGGAATTGGACGGGTTGAGCGATCAGGCCTGGCGCGAACGAATCGGCAACGCAGTTCCCCCGAAGGCAGCGAAAGCCATCGGTCATGTGATGGGCACTACGTTGCTGCTGGCAGCTCAAGGGGAGACTTTCATGCTGAGCAGCATGCCCATCTGGGTGCGGCCAGTCGCGGTTGGCCTGAGCGTATCTCAGCTGGCGGCACAGTGATCATGATCGGCCCACGGCTCCGGCGTGACCGCGGCTTAGGCGCGAGCTCCGCCGGCGCACACCGGCTGAAGACCCTTTGGAGACCGTCGATACAGTGCTGCCACTGATCGGCAAAACCGATGCCGGGTGCGCCTGGCATCATCACCACGACGTGAAAATCACGTCAACACGATGAGATGTAGAAAATGGATGATAGAAACAACGGCCTTCTGATCGAAGGCTTCGTGCAGGGTTCCTATGACCGTATGTTCGGTGCCGGCAAGGTGGAGGCTCGCCACCACCCGCTCACCAGCTGGTCTCAGGCAACCGTCTCCGGTAGTCAAAGCAACTTCCAGGACACGCAGCGCGATGTAAAGCGTACCGTCGAAGCATTGCAGAGCACCCTCTACAAGGAAGGTGGCAATGATGAGCTGCTGACCGAGCTGTCTGCAGTCGAAGAGCGTTTGACCAGCGCTACGACCGTCGATGAGCTGGGCACCGTGATCATCGAGTCGCGTCCAGTGCTTGACCAGGTGTTTGGCCGGTAAGGCAGCCGCCTGAAGCCCTGGACTGCGTTCAGGGCTTCTCACAGATCGGTGCACGCATCCGCCACCTCATGCGATCGAGCTGACGGGTGTGTAGACCTCCGGCATCCGCAACACCGCTATGCACAGTCTTCGAGCTGTGCCGAGCCCATAGAAACACAATCATCAATGCCCTGCTGGCGCCGTTGCGCCAGAGGTCGAACGCCTGCAGGAGGCAAAGCATGAGCATCACCAAGATCACCGAATGCCGCGAGTGCGGTAGCACGTCCCTGAGCTGGCAGACGCACAACAAGAACATCAGCGATGCTCAGCACGGGCGTTTGCGTACGAGCGACATTCGTTGCCAGCTGATTTTGGGTTGTGATCACTGCTCGGAAACTCTGGCCATTATGAGCGCCGATCAAGTAGCGGCATGGCTCACAGAACAAGGGCAGGCACAGTCCGTTCAGTACCAAGGCAGCGATGCCGTACCAACGGCCGCCAGTGCTGGCGAGGTTGAAGAGTCGCTTCTGTGGCTTGACGACTTTGTTGCGCGCTGCAATGGGGATGACCGCGGCTCCTGCGCAGCAGTCGAGACTCTGCGTGCCGCCCTGTCCGCCCAGGTGCAGGCCAAGAAGGTCAGCGCCGTTGTCTTGCGTGAGGCGATGGAGAACCTCGCGATCAGCGCTTCTGTGGCCGACCACCCACCCGTATTCCTGCCAGCGTCCGTGCGCCAGCATCCGCTTGTGATGCTGGGCGGTGTGTGCGTGCGGGTTACATACTCCGGACTGAAGTGGTACCACGAGCAGCTGGTCAATGACCGCTGGGAAGCGCTGGCCGTGGATGAGTTCGAGGCGCTGTTGGTCGAAGCGCTGGCGAAGGCATGAGCATGCCCGCTGATCACTGAGCTCTCGCGGTACCGAATGCCCAGTATGAGCTGGGCTGCCGCAGCTGTTTGACTTGCGAATCATCCACTGGCCTGTGCTGATGGTGGTGGGTCTCCAGACCGAACCGGCGTCAGCGGCGCAGCAAAAATAGGCACAAGTGCCTAAATCAGCCTACTAGGCACAAGTGCCTACTGAGGATTCTCTATCTCAGACCCACTCATCGATGGAGAGCCGACACATGGCTGTCACCCCTCGCAAACCTCGCAACAAGCCGACTCAACTGCAGACCGGCATTCTCCTTGCCGCTGCGGATCTCTCTCGCTACATCTACGACAGGGGCGATGCCGCTGCGCTGCTAAAGCGTCAGGGGCTAGCCGATGCCAACTGCTCGGCCATGGACGAAATGGACAAAGAGGAGCTGCGGATTCTGCGCGATGACTATGGGCTTGCCAGTCTGCGCGGGCTGGATTGAGGACCGCCTCGTTCCAACCATTCTCAACTCACCCAGGAAAAGAGCCGCCCGTCATGCGACGCTAGATTGTTCCACTGCAAGAACCGCACGGAGCCAAACGCCAAAGTGCGGCCTGTTGCAGGCTGAACCAGGCCATCGGGCAGGCTATTGAAGAGGCTCGAAAGTCAATGGATGACCAGGACTACAGTCCACCAGGATGGGTTTATCGTGAACACGCGGCCGCTGGTGGTGTGGCGATCACCGAAACCAGCGGGAGGCGTTACCCTCCGGTAGATTGGGCTGCAGTAGGGCCTGCCCGATGGTTCGACTGCAAGCTTGGAAAACTCTCGGACGTAGAGCTGGCGCGACTGATCGGCATACACCCCGATCGAATTCGCCGCCGGCGGGAGCAATTGGGGATACCTCCATGGTCGGTTGCTCAACAGATAGAGCCTTTCAAGCACCTCCTCGGCGTGCTCACCGATGGGGCGATCGCTTCCTTGTGCGGCGTGTCGCCAAAAAGCGTCACGGTTTACCGTGAGTCACTGGGTATCCTCCCGGTGTTGAGGCCGGCTCCTCGAAAGCAGGTGCTTCCCACCGGTCATCCACTGAGGATCTACAAACCTCTGTTTGGCTATGTCAGTGATCAAGAAATCGCGAAGGTGGCAGGTGTGGATCTTCATCTGGTGCAAGAGGTGCGCGAAGCATTGGGCTTCGAACCCGTGAGCCCATTGATAGAAGAGGCTACTTCAATCCCAACCGCGGATTACCACGGGCCATGGCTCGGGTACGAGTCCTTGCTGGGTAAGGTATCTCCGGCCCAGATCAGCAGGGAGGTCGGGGTACCCTATGACGTAGTAGAGCAGAGACGTGTGTTCCTGGGCATAGCACCCTACAAGCGCTTGTCCAAGGCGGTTCGTTTTGATCACTTGCTGGGCAAGGTCCCCAACAGCCTGGTAGCCAAACTCGCCGGCGTGTCGACCGCACGTATCGCAGAGCGGCGCAAGCAACTCGGCACGTGACCATGGCCGAGGCTTCGGCCCAGTCAGGCTGACCGCCGAAATGCTCTTCACCCACAGATAATTCCACACCCGGGTCTGCTTGCGTCCATGCAACCCAGAGCGGTGTAAGAACTCGATCACACCACACCGATCACGGCAAGCGACAATGCTGGACACGCTGCTGCTGGGCGCTCACAGGTGACATCAAGGGCGGGCGAAAAAGATTGTCCTATAGTATAATTTTTGCCTTGCATAATTATTGTCCTATGGTTTAATCTTATTCTCCGTATTCATCTACCAGGACAAATCAATGCGTACCTTCAAAGGGTCCATCAAGACTGACGTTCAGGGCTCCGATGTGGAGTTTGAGTTCGAGGTCGAGGACAACGCCACCCAGACTGAAATCGAATACGAAGCCAAGCAGGCTGCCTTCGAGCACGTGGATTGGAATTTCGAGGAAGTGAAGGGCTCGTAAGGCACTTCGGCCCCCACCCAGATTGGACAGGTGATAGCGATGGAACAGGTTTATCCGCAGGAGACGCTTGAGCACAAGCGTGCAGGTTTTGAGCAGGGCATCAAGAAGATCGCCGTCGAGCGCTTTGGTCACTCGGCCAATGACAACACCTTCTACATGCTGATCGAGCGCAACCGTAATGGCCGCTACGCCGTTGAGTGGGTGCGTGGGGCGTGGGAAGGCCTGCAGCTGGCTGAACAACTTCAGGCCAGCGCGCTGGAGATCGGTATGGGCCCGAAGGCGCTGCAGATCAATTTCCCGGCGGCCGAACGTGCGAGCGTCAGCGATTCCAAGCTCTACAGTCATGCCGAAGTGCCGAGCATGGACCTGGCCGACGAGGACTACATTCTGCACCTCACCGTGCGGGCTGCCGACCCAGACCAAGAGCGTCTCCTTGCCGATACCTGTACTCGTGCCGTGACATCAGCTCCCAAAGCGCTGGCTGCCATGCAGCAGGCCTATGCCAAGCTGGACAGCGTTGCCTTCGTGTCGGAGGAGGGTGACACCGACGAGGTTAAAAGCGCCTTGCTCGATGCCATGGCTGCTCTCTCTGTTCAGTGAGGTTCCTCTCTGCGCCCGGGAGAGAAGCATGACCAGGGCGTGGGTTGGGTTGAGGTCTGAAATCAGCGCCAGCACACACAGGATCCAACATGGACCAGCAGCCGAATTGGCGAGTTACCTACCATGACAACCAGGGTAAGACCATCACCGTCGAGGTGATTGCATCCACCTACAACGACGCCATCAGCAGGGCGTCCGCCAACCTCTTCAACGTGTACTTCCAGTCTGCGGTACAGATCTAGGTCAGCTCCTGAAGCACGCATCCCCAGCCATCGAGCTGGGTCGATGCCGTGGAAGCGGCGCGGATTTCGCGTGCGCAGCAGGGGTAGGAAGATCATGCCGTTGACCTGGAACGTTGCTTATTACTCGGGGATGTCCAGCACTCAGGACCTGAGGGCTGCCGTTGATGAGGGCGTCCCAGTAGGTGTTGTTGCCACACTGCTGGACACCCTTAAACTCCTTCGGACGCTTCCACGTCATTTGGATGCAGGCGGCGCCGTGTTCATTGACTCGGGAGCCTTTTCTGCATTCCAAAAGGGCGAGCTCGTGAGCTGGGAGAAAGTGTTTTTCGCCTACGAATGCGTGCTGGGGTGGACGGACAACCCCGGGGCGCTGAGCATCGTGGCACCGGATGTCATCGGTGACCAGTCGGCAACCCTCGACTTGTGGGCTGTGCACGCAGAGCGAGTTCGCACATGGATCACGGCCGGCGCTCGTGTGATCATTCCCCTGCAGCGAGGGGAGCTGTCTGCCGGAGAGATGCTGGCGCATGCCAAGCGGATATTTCAGACCGACCAGTTCTGCGCGGGAATCCCATCCAACTTGGCGGCAATGAGTGCTGAGGATTGTGCAACCTTGCACCATCACGACTTCCACCTGCTGGGGCGTGTGGTGATCAACGCCGAGTTGGGCGATAAACTGCGTGCCCTGCTGGCCAACAATCCCGATGCCATCTACACGGCAGATGCGAACTGGCTGCGGTCCCGCATCAAGGAAATCAGCCTCGCGGCTAAGGAAATGCGGCAAGCGCCGGCGGACAATCCGTTTGAGACGTCGCGCACACGTGCCGTACGAGCGATTCTGCGCCTGGATCCGTATCACCAGCAACCCGGCCCCTCGGGCGCCCGCCAATCGGAGCTGACTTATGGCACATAACACTGGCACCGCTCAGTGCTCGCACTGTGGGGCTGAGTATCGACTGGTCACAGAACACAATCGCGATATGCAGCGGCTCTGCAGGGCCTGGCTCAGCCGCCACGAGCGGCCGTGTGCAACCAGGACGCCGGAGCAGCGTCGGGCCTGGGCGCAGAAGTACGTAGGGAAGGATTTCACTGAAAGCAGCTTGACGGTCAACCTGGAACATCCTGGGTTTAAAGAGATCCAGCCGGGTCATGCAGTTTTGGGCGACGCTCCAGTTCCTCTAAACCCATCTGTGGGATTGCACTGACTGCTACTTGGCCATCCTGCCGGGCAGATTCGTTCTCCCTCCTGTTGAAGGTGCGGGTTGATCGCCGCTTTGGCAGAGTGTTGCTGGGCGAACACCCATTCTGTCAGTGGCGATAGCAGCGCATCAGCTATCGCAGCCATTATGCCAGTGAAACCACCTGTCATTTCCATAGGAGCTGTGAAGTGAAGTCCGTCGATGTTGTGAGCAAGGCTTGGACAGATACATACGAAGAAATTGCTGCTAAGGCCCAGCTTGTGCGGGATGTGCTGGAGCAGCGCAACGTGAGGCTGCGGTCCGGCAGCGCACTTTCGCAACTGCTTAGCCAGGCCGACAAGCTGAGCCTAGCGTGGGCAGAGCAAGTGAAGCCAGATGACCGGGTGGTCTGGGAAGCGGCGTTCGTGAACCGTCTGGCTGATGCGGTCACCAACTTGCCTGAAGAGCCAGGAATTCAAGAGGCGCTCAAGCGTATGGCCGGCAGCGTCATGCAGCCGGATGATCGGAACACCTCCCAAGGGAAGGACGCTCTCTGGGAGCTGGTGCTGCTGTCCGACTTGAAGAGCCGAGGGTTAGCAGCCAAAGCTGCAGAACCCGATATCCTGGTTGACTTCGGCATGGGCGACTACCCGATCGCTTGTAAGAAGATCTGGTCTGAGAGCGGAGTTGAGAAGCGTGTTAGCCATGCTGCCAAACAACTGGCGCCGTTCAACAATGGCGGGGTCATCGCTCTCAATCTGGACGATTTGGTCCCCGTCGGGAAAGCTGTGAGCGTTCCCACCAAGGAGCTTGCAAAGGCTGTTCTGACCAAGTTCAACTTGGACTTCATTGAGCGTCATCGAGACGTGCTGCAAGATGCTGTCATGAGCGGCAAGTGCGATGGTTTCTTCATCTCGACGACCGCCTTTGCTGTCCTGGCGGAGGAGGAGACATCGGCCTACCTCGCTACGCAAGGTTCTTTGTGGCACCTCGGAGATTCGTCGCCAGAGTCCTGCGAGCGCTTCCTTGCATTTGGTCACACGCAGGGCATGTAACCAGGAGCCTGCAGAACCACGAAGCGCCGGAAAATCCTGGGAGTGACAGTCAACACAGTGCTGTCGAGTAGCCTCGCTAAGGTCGAAAAGATGCGAGAGGATTGACAGCCGCTTCGAAAAATCAGACATTGCGATTTCTGAGGACGCAAGTCTGTTTCGTTGAGCGCGGTCAGTCCTCTTGGGATTGGTCGCGTTTTCCTACATTTTTGGGGTCTCCTTTTCTGCTCATTGGTCATGACTCTCATGACTGATCAGAATCTCAAGCAACCGGCTTGCCCGCCGACCCTCTCAGCATTTCCGGCATATCATCAAATCCCTTCCTCAACGCATGCTATCCGATCATTCTTCAGCTGTAGCTCTTATACTGATCTGTCCTCAGGCTGTGGTAACATCAGTTATACGTACGTGTTATGTATCAATTTGCTTGTGTCTGGGGGTGTGTATGGCAAGTGACGAAGCTCTAGGGTGTGATTACCAAGGCAGGCATTTCGGTGCGGCCTATCCCGATGCGCAGTGCGTCGACGGTTTTCTCTGGGATGAGGATAGCTGCGATGAGCCTGGAGGTGCTCTTCTCCATGGAGGCGACATTCCCTGCCCAAAATGTAATTCAGCTGCGCATGCCACGTACTACGGTACGGAAGAAGACTCAGCGTCGCCCTCGGCCCAGTCGACTGGCAACGGTCCTTACCAGCTACTCCCCAACAACCCCGAAGATTCGCCGGGCTGTGCACCTGCTCTGTCGTGAGCTTGATCAGCTACACAGGTTCGAACGTTCATACACTCACTGGAAAAAGCATGTCACCACTTCGAAAGATTGCTGTGTGCGGATTCCACGGTCATCTGGCCACCCATTCCATAAGCATCTGACCACCGATTCCACGGTGATCCGGCCACCCATTCCACGCGTATCCGACCACTGATTCCACGGTCATCCGGCCACTCAACCGGGCAGGCAGTAACGCAGGATTTCTTCACTACCATCGACCTCTTTTTCGAAGCAGAGAGGTCGTCGTGGAGCGTTTATCCATGCGTAAGATTCGCGAAGTACTTCGTCTCAAGTTCGAGGTCGGGCTATCGGCTCGCCAGATTGCCGTCAGCGTGCAGATCGGTCGTGTCACTGTCGGCGATTACCTCAACCGCTTTGCCGCCAGCGGTCTAGCCTGGCCCTGTTCGTTGTCCGATTCCGAGCTGGAGCAGCAACTGTTCCCACCGCCCCCTGCGGTGCCCAGCGAGCAACGGCCATTGCCCGATTGGTCTTGGGTGCATGCCGAGCTACGCCGGCCGGGCGTGACCTTGGCGCTGCTCTGGCAGGAGTATCGCCTGAGCCAGCCGAAAGGCTTTCAGTACAGCTGGTTCTGCGAGCACTACCGAGCCTGGCAGGGCAAGCTGGACGTGGTGATGCGCCAGGAGCATCGCGTCGGTGAGAAGCTGTTTGTCGACTACGCCGGGCAGACGGTGCCGGTGATCGACCGCCACAGCGGCGAGATCCGCCAGGCGCAGGTGTTCGTCGCGGTGCTTGGCGCGTCCAGCTACACCTTCGCCGAAGCCACTTGGTCGCAGCAGTTACCGGACTGGCTGGGCTCCCATGTCCGCTGCTTCGCCTTTCTCGGCGGCGTGCCGGAAATCGTGGTGCCGGACAACCTGCGAAGCGCGGTGAGTAAGAGCCATCGCTACGAGCCGGACATCAACCCGAGCTACCGCGATCTGGCCGAGCACTATGGCGTGGCGGTGGTGCCGGCGCGGGCGCGTAAGCCGCGCGACAAGGCTAAGGCTGAGGTCGGCGTGCAGGTGGTCGAGCGCTGGATCCTCGCCGCGCTGAGGAACCGCCAGTTCTTCTCCCTGGACGAACTCAACAGCGCCATCGCCTTATTGCTGGAGCGGCTCAACCGACGACCGTTTCGCAAGCTGCCGGGCTCCCGGCACTCGGCCTTCGAAGCCCTGGATCGTCCAGCGCTGAGCCCACTGCCGGAGCAGCCCTACGTCTATGCCGAGTGGAAGAAGGCGCGCGTGCATATCGACTATCACGTCGAGGTCGATGGGCATTACTACTCAGTGCCCTACCAGTTGGTGAAGAAACAGCTGGAAGTACGGCTGACGGCGCGCACCGTCGAGTGCTTCCACGCCAACCAGCGGGTGGCCAGCCACCTGCGCTCGCCACACAAGGGCCGGCATAGCACACAGACCGAGCACATGCCCAAGAGCCATCGCGAGCATGCCGAGTGGACGCCGCAACGGTTGATCCGCTGGGCCGAGCAGACCGGGCCGCACACCGCCGGCGTGATCAGCCACATCCTCGAACGGCGCATCCACCCAACCCAAGGCTACCGGGCCTGCCTGGGCATCCTGCGCCTGGGCAAGACCCATGGCGAAGTGCGCTTGGAGCTGGCCTGCCGACGCGCCCTCAGCCTCGGCGCGTGCAGCTACAAGAGCCTCGAATCGATCCTGCGCCAGGGGCTGGAAAACCTGCCGCTGGCCCAGCAGCACCTGCCCCTGCTGCCGGACGACCACGCCAACCTGCGCGGCCCCGGCTACTACCACTGAACACAAGGAATCCCACCATGCTGCCCCATCCGACCTTGGACAAGCTCCAGACCCTGCGCCTGACCGGCATGCTCAAGGCACTCGCCGAGCAACTGAAAACCCCCGACATCGACAGCCTGAGCTTCGTGGAACGCCTCGGCCTGTTGGTCGACCGCGAACTGACCGAGCGCGACGACAAGCGCCTCAGCAGCCGCCTGCGTCAGGCCCGGCTCAAGCACAACGCCTGCCTCGAAGACATCGACTACCGCAGCCCGCGCGGACTCGACAAGGCGCTGATCCTCCAGCTGAGCAGCGGTCAGTGGTTACGCGACGGACTCAACCTGATTATCAACGGCCCGACTGGCGTCGGTAAGACTGGCTGGCCTGCGCCCTGGCCCACCAGGCCTGCCGAGAGGGTTACAGCGTGCGTTACCTGCGCTTGCCGCGCCTGTTGGAAGAGTTGGGCCTAGCCCACGGCGACGGGCGCTTCGCCAAGCTGATGAGCGGCTATGCCAAGACCGACCTGCTGATCCTGATGACTGGGGTCTGGCCCCGTTCAACGCGGAACAGCGCCGCGACATGCTGGAGCTACTGGACGACCGCTACGGCCAGCGCTCGACCATCGTGACCAGCCAAATGCCAGTGGACAACTGGCACGAACTGATCGGTGATCCGACTCTGGCCGACGCCATCCTCGACCGCCTGGTGCACAACGCTTATCGGATCAACCTCAAGGGTGAGTCGATGCGCAAACAGACGAAGAAATTGACGACACCGGGCACCTCAGACTAACAATGCCCCCCCTGCGTCGCTGCGCTCCGACTGCCCGGCCGGATGGCCGTGGAACAGGTGGCCAGATGGCCGTGGAATGCCTGGCCAGATGAGAGCGGACTGGGTGGCCGGATGGCGTGGAATCCGCATGCTGTGCTCGGTTGTGTCGCTCTGTCGCTGGCAGGGTGCAATGACAAAAAGATCAATGTCACCATTCCGACTGGCTCGACCCTCTACGTCAAGCTGTATCACCTCGGTGATCCTGCGCTCGGCTCGGTTCTGCCAACCGAGTACCGGGCTGGAGGGTTTGGCAAAGTGGAATATGAAATGTCTCAGGTCCTGGCCGGAAATGAATGCGCCCTGGGCATTCCTCTGAAATGGAACAGCCGCCAGCTCAAGCATGAGACTTCTACCGCCACACTGTCCTGCGACGGAGCTGATCAGCGAGAGCTGAAGGGCTATGTGATCGGTGAAGACGGCAAACAAGGCCTGGCCGGTGTTACGTTGGGCAGCGTGGTCCCGTTTGTGGTCACCGAGACAGCAACGGTCAAATAGCCCCGGGGGAGAGCATCATGCAGCTGTCGAAATTGCGGCCACGGCTGTACCCAAACGGGCGGCTAGCCCTGGAGCTGCTCTACGAGGATGGTGAGCACTGGGGCGTGCTCACAACAAACCTCGTGGAGGCCGAGTTGGCGGTCGATGAGGTGTGTATCCACGCCTGGCAACTGCCCGATCAGGTCTTGGATCTGCACCTGGCATCCGGAAAGTTTGAAGACACTGGCAGGGTTGAACCTGCTGGTTTTGAAGACGCACCTGTGTGGCGGGTCATCTGCCCAGAGCTGCTGGCGCATGCCCAGCGAATGCGGGCTCATACGAGGTAAGCAACATGGATTACTCGCAACTGCTTGAGCGGAGCTTTCTTCAGATGGCTCACACGTCTGTAAGCCGCCTGGGATATCTCGCGGAGCACGTTTTCGGGTTCACTACGGATTCACCCAGTGCTGACGAGCTGTTCGCTGCCAAAGCTGTAGAGGTCTGCGCTGCGCTGGGCAATCGAACGATGCGGGAGTACGTTACTACCAAAGACGGGCACCTCTGGTTCTTGTTGATGTTCAACATGCCATTCTTCGCTGGGCGCCTCGATTGGGGCACCTCGATGACCGGATCCTGGTGGAGCGTTGAGCATGGAGAATTTTTGGAGCTGGATAGCTGCGGGCTCTGGACAGAAACCGGCCAGCTGTTAGAACCGATGCGCTTCACACTTGACCAGTGGAAGGAGTTCATCAACGCGGTCGTCGCTTTCGCTGCGCCCGAACTGGGGCCGGGCGCTGGGAAAGGCTTTGAGGAATTGCCGGCGTTATGAGGTCGGCTGAAGGCCGAAGGATTCTGCAATTCGGCCGATGATGGTCTTGAGGTCACCCCGAATCTTGAGCGCTTTGAAGTCGATCTCTTCGACCGCCAGGCGCTCAAGGAATAGCGCCATGTCTGCAGTAATGCTTGCGGGCAACTCAATCACCTCGCCAGTCAGCAGGCCCGCCAGGGCCAGGACATCGTTCCGATGCTTCCTGACGTTCTTCGAGTCAACTGCTTCACCGTTTGCCTTGCGCTGAGACAAGTCGAGCCAGGCCTTAGCTTTGAAGGGGATAAGACGATCAGCGCTGATGTATGTCAGCTCCTCGCTCTGATGGCGGCCGGAACGCAACAGGGTGTAATAGTCTTCATCGAGCAGGATAGCGCTCAAACTCGAAACCGACTCATCTGTGGGGATTGGGGTCAGCGTTGCGTTTTCCTCATGCTCAAGGCCATCCGGTGCACGAGAGAATAGTTCGATCATTACCGGGTAGGTTTCGTCGGCGGGATTCTGGAATCTGTAGAAGACCGGCCTGTCACCCCCTCTTTGTTTGATCTCATAGCCGCCGGCCTTTATGAACTCCCAGAACCTGTTAACAAAATGGGAGTCCAGAGCCTCAATCACGAGCACGATGTCTAGGTCTTTCGTGGCCCTGAAGCTCTCTCCCGCGTCTTCCATCGCCAGAGCAGAGGCAACGCCACCGATTAGGACGTAGCTATCGCGGAAATCGCGAAAGTGCCGGCCAAAAATATCTAAACCTTTCACGCTAACCAATGTACCTGCTCCTTGAGTTCATCCAACGCAATCTGAATGCGTTCGTCGGGGTTGTCTTCCAGGCTCAGAAACAGCGACGCTGTGTCTGCCATATACTGCGTTTCGGTGAGCGACGGATACCCCCAGATCTCCACCCACTCCTCGATCGAGTCCACCGACTCGACTACCTCAAACGCATCAAGCGCCAGCATGTCATTGAACACTTTCTTGCTCATCCCCCATACGGCCTGCTTAGGCTCCGCCAGCATCGTGTACTTGGCCAGGGCAGTTTCCCCCGCGATGAATACTCCCGGGGCCATGGGGATAGCATTTCGGGTAATACCAATTCTCTTTTTGACGGGGGACCGCAGGTGCTTCTTGGCCTTCTGGAACACCTCTGCAGGCGACCCGTTGAAGGCGTAGGTCTTCCAATGCAGCTCGCTTTTCGCAGGGCTAATCACCCCCAGCGATACCAGCTGATCCACTGCCTTCGAGAGGGTCACGCGACTGTAGCCCAGGTCCCCCAGCAAAGCGTTCGTAGTGAAGTAGGTTTCGTCGGGTATCCCGGAATATAGGCACGAGAGAAGCATGGCTTGGGCCGCGGGGAGGAGGGCGGCTACCTCGCTCTGCTCTCGCCGCTGACGGAAGCTTTCACGCAGGTCCAGCGCCATCTCAGGTATGAACATCTGGAAGCTGGGCTGGATGAAATTGACCTGGTGCATGATCAGGCTGCGGCGGTCTTGAGTCGACAAGGACCAGCAGACGTACACTACTACCTGGTTGGTGACGTTGCGCACCATCTCGATGTGCTTCTGCAGCTTCACGATGCCTGGGTACTCAATATCATCACGGGAGACCAGCAGCATCATGTTGAACGCCGAACTGTTCCCCATAGGTACGCTCAACTCGTAGGTCTTGTAGCTGTCCCGGATGGTATAGGGGACTCGGAGTGGCACCGGAGTCATCTGCGCTGCCACACCTAAAACGGACTCAATGTAGGCCTTAGCTTCGTCTTGTAAATTCGGCATGAGCCGGCCTCGTGTTAACTACTTTTTTTCACTGTAAACCACAGTGGTTTACAAGTCAAAAAAGTGGTTTACAATCCAATGTTTACTGGGGTTAAACGGAAATGTGCCATTTATAGTGGGTTAGAAAAAGCCCCAGCCAGAGTATGCGCTGTGCACTGCACAGTGTGAAGTGCACACAAGCAGTTCAAGCGCCGTCAGGTGGTCTGCTGACTTTTCCTACATCCATAACGGAACCGTCTGATCGACACCGTTGGATCAGAGGGGGAAGGTCAGGTTTTTCACCGAGGAAATGGAGCAAGGAAAATGGCTAGGCCAAACACCAGCGAACTGAAGCTACCTCTCAGCTTACACTTGGATCAGAGCACCCTGGATGCGATCATCCGCTTCAGGGCCGCACGTGCAGCACATTTGAAGTATGCGCACGACGATACAGCTGCCAGCGCAGAAATGTTTCTGGCGCTCCAGCAAGCTGAGGCCGACCTGGCCAGGGCGGTTGACGAGCTTCTGGTCAAGACTGCGGCTGAGACGGCAGAACCACACCCGCGACCGCAGAAAAATGTTGTCCTATAGGACAATATTTCAATTGAAAATAGTTGTTCTATAGTTTAATCTTTTCTCATTGACGTCTATCAATGAGGCCAGCAGGAAATGGATCGTTTTCAGCAGCAGGGCTTGCTTTTCGGGGATGAAACCCGTGACTCCACAAAAGCCGAGCTTGACCAGTTGATCGCCAGTGGTGCGCTGTTTGTGGCCAACCATTCGGGCGGTAAGGATTCGCAGGTGCAACTGATCCGTCTCCTGGAGCGCGTTCCGGCTAGCCAGCTGGTGGTTGTCCATGCATCGCTGGGCCCGATGGAGTGGCCGGGGGCGATGGAGCTGGCCCGTGATCAAGCCGCCGCTGCAGGCCTTCCTTTCATTGTTGCCACAGCCTCGAAGACGCTGCTGGAAATGGTAGAGCGTCGGTTCGAGATTCGCCCCGAGGTACCGAGCTGGCCATCTGCGTCTACTCGCCAATGCACGAGCGACTTGAAACGAGGACCCATCCAACGTGAGGTCAGGCGCTATGCAAAGGCCAATGGCTTCAAAACGATCGTCAACTGCCTTGGCCTGCGCGCTCAAGAGTCGCCAGGGCGAGCGAAGCGGGTAGTTTTCAGCCGGATGGGGATCAGCAACTCTGTGTTGACCTGGTTCGAGTGGTTGCCAGTACATGACATGCGCACGGATGAGGTCTTCGGTGCCATCGCTGCAGCGGGGCAGCGTCCTCATCACGCCTATGCCCTCGGTAATGATCGATTGAGCTGCATTTTCTGCGTGATGGCGTCCAAGCCTGACTTGCGTAACGGGCGTGTCCATCACCCTGAGCTTTTCGAGCAGTACGTCGCTCTTGAGCGGCGCACGGGCTACACGATGCACATGAATCGAATCCCACTTGTTGAGTTGGCGGCATGACCGCCCTCTGACTGCTTCCAGTGTAGAATCCACACACAGCTTGATAGGCCAAGGATCCACCGTGACTTCACCATTCTTCGTGACCATCGATTCCCAGAAAACGCTTGATATCGACGACGCGATATCGATCACCCAGAGCGGCGATCTGTACATCATATCAGTTGCCATCGCCGATCCTTCTGCGAAGGTTGGGGTCGGCTCTCATGACGATAAGTTGGCGTTTGAGCGGGCCGCCTCGATCTATGCCCGAGATCGTGCAGTGCAAACAATGCTGCCACGGCACATCGGCGCAGATCAAAGTAGCCTTGTCGCGGGGCAACCACGGCAAGCGATGGTTTTTACAATCACGCTCAATAGCTCGCTTGAGGTCGTCGGTTTTGAACCTAGCTGCCAGGTTATCACCGTCAACACCCGTCTCACATATGAGGCCATTCCGGAGATAGCCCGAAGCACTCAAAGCCCTTTGCGTGAAATGGTGGAGCTCCTCAGTAGGGTTTCGACGCTGCTGCTGCAGCGCCGCCGATCGAAAGGAGCGCTTGCCCTTTACGATATTCGCAAGCTCATGCTCTCGGATGAGGAGGGCAATCTTCGCCAATACGAGTCGTTGGATCAGATGGTCGGGCACATCATCGTGCAAGAATTCATGATTCTGACGAATTCCCAAATAGCCCTCTTCATGGCCGAGAATGGGCTGCCGGCGGTATACCGTAACCACGCAAGCCGAGTCTCCGCTCCGCATGCACTGGACCTGGCCAACACAGTCGAGCAGTGGTTGAAAGAGGGGCTGGTGACCGAAGCCTCTGTGGGTGCGCAGTTAGGGGCACTCATAGAGCGTGCTGTTTACGATGGCGTGGCGCGTGGGCATTACGGTCTTGGCCTAACGCTGTACCTCCACGGCACCTCTCCGCTTCGTCGGTATGCCGACTTGGTGAACATTCGCCAGATTCGGGCGCATCTCGACAATTGCCCGCTGCCATATTCGCAAGCAGATCTGCTTACAATCTCTGCGTCGATCAACAAAACGCTGCGAGAGCGATCCGAATCCACTGTCGACTACCACAAGGAGGTGCTGGCGCGGAAAGCTCAGCGCTTGGTGGCGAGTGGGAACCTGGTCAATATGGAGGACAACGTACTCAGCGCTGCCGTGAAGCTCGCGAAAGACGCCGGTCATTTGCCTGAAGCTGTAGTGGCTGAATTGATACGAAGACTCAACAACAACACGATAGCGGACGCCATCGTCGATCGACTTGCGATTCAAATCCCAAGGGAAGCAATCACCGAAGATCTTGGGGTGGCTTTCTCGAACTGGATGTGCCAGCACCCTCACAACGTGGTCAGGATCATCATGAACGGAATCCAGACTCAAGTTTTTGAGGGGCTCGATGAAACGGTGCACGGTGTAAATGGAGGCTTCAAGTGTGTGGTTGCTGTCTCGGCAAGTGGGCGGCGTCTTCAGGGAGTTGGTGTGCACCGCGAGAAGCGTGTAGCAAAGCAGAAAGCCATGGTCGAGATTTTGTGTCGTCACTTGAGTTTGCCCATAAACAGCCTTAGCCCTGAGGCTCCGACGCAGTCATCAAGCTCTCCAGCGCCCCGCGCTACTGACTACAAAGGTGCGCTAATTGAACTTTGCCGGAAGCGGGGGTGGGCTGCTCCCCATTTGCATGTCGCGATGAGTGGACCGTCAAATGCTGCAAGCTTCACAGCCACCGCGACTGTCCACCCGAAGGGTGGCGACGTCGAAAGTGCTACCTCACCAGAGTGTGCAACCAAGAAGGCCGCTGAAGCAGCTGCTTCGGCCATCCTATTGGAGCGACTGGCCAAGTCACGTGAGGCGACTTCCGTGAGCAGCTCAAACCCGGTAGTGCAGCTAAATGAGATGGCACAAAAAAACAGGCTGGCGGAGCCCAGTTACATCTTCACCCAGCTGAGCATTGCCCCTCCGCAATTCGAATGCGTGGCGCAAATTGTGGTAGATGGAAATGTGCTTTCGGCCAAGACAGTGGCTGGAGGTAAGAAAGTCGCGAAAGAGCTAGCTGCTGCCGAAATCCTTGGGCAAGTGAAAATAGCGAGCTGATTGAGGCGCCCAGTTGACCGCCGCGAGGGAGCTAAGCAAATGAGCACTGAACGGGAAGAATTAGAGGGGTTCGAGCTGACCTACAGTGTGCAGATCGACAGCAGCCAACTACTTGAGCTACTAGTTGACGAGATGGACACTGGGGACAGCTTTTGGCAAACCACGAATGCGAGCGGTCAGGTCCTGGACCGTTCCGAGCGTTACGAGGATCAGGCCCGGTGTCTGCGTGACGGCCTGAATAAAGTGCTGAACTAGGAGCAAGCACCAGGTGTACTCAAGCCCAGCCATCTAGCTGGGCTAGTCTGGTTGTTGAGAGTTGCATTCTCAGATGCTGCTGGAGCCTTTAGCCAGCAAGGGCAATCGAATGGACGAGCGATGAATCTGAACAGAATTGTTGATCAGCAGATGGCGCGAGCCGAGGCCTTGATTGCTGGTTACCTTGGTTTGTACGCTGGCAGCATCGACCTGGCTGACTTCAACCCAGGCTCGATCAAGCGGGCAACTCCAGAGTTCAAGCGTTGCGTGCAGCTGATCCAGGACCTCGCGACCATGACGGTGGTCACTCCGTCGACTGTACGGAAGATGGAGGCCGCCGTGGATGCACTGGCCGGCATGGTCAGGGCACCTCAGATGATGGCGCCCACTCGCGCTCTCTGGGCTATCGAAGATAGGATTCGTCGTACCCCGCTGGCGCTGGTTCGTCACCTTGCCGCAATTGCAGGATCGGTGGCAGCGGGTATCTGGGGAACCATCGAAAAGAGTGCTGAAGCAGATGTGGGCGTAGCGATAGCCGCGGCCCTGGTGATGCTGTCTTTCGGCTGTAGCCTGAGCCATCTGCGAGACCCTGACCACACCGTACCGAAGGGGCTCTTGGCGTTCCTGGGCGTTGGAGCGCTCGCGCTAGTGACGAAGGGCGTGCTGTTCACATTCTTGGTTTTTGCAGTCATCTCGGCGGGCTTCTTCATCCGAGACATCTCCCTATGGTGCCGCCGGCCGAAGCCGGGCGCTGCAGCTTCGCTCAACCGTGATAATGATGTGCTGTTCGGTGATAACGGCAACATCTACACGGTCGAGGAGCTGTACGACCTTACCGGCGGTCCGGCCTGCGCAGAGCGACTATGGCCTTGCCAAAGACGATGATTGAACGTGCAGCTGATTCGTAACGCATGGGAGCGCAGGGAAGCCTATCCTACTATCCTGCTCAGCCTGGAGAGGAATAATCCACTGAGATCCACAGCTCATTCACCAAGATGTTTTTCTTGGTAATGTCATGGCCAAAGACTCTGTTTTCCTTGAGGGCGGGTCGGTTGCTGAATTCCGTGAAACGATCGTTGCTGATGATGAATGCATTCGGTGAAGAGGCCAGTTCAATGATCATTTCATCGGCGCTGTGGCCTTTGTCGACGCGGTATGTCTCCACAGTTGGGAAGGTGCTTTGAATGTCCTCCCACGAAACCTGGAGCTTCCTCGTGATGCCTGGATCGAAGACCAGAATGATTTCACTGCCAGGCCAGTTTGACAGCAGGGCCGGAACGAGTGCACTCAAAGCGTTCAATCCGATGAACTGTTGACTCTTGCCCCGGCCACGATTGCATAGGTTGTTCCCGTCAATGATCAGCCGCTCGATGACTCGATTATCGCGCTGCTGCAGTGACGCCATGCGCTGCTCCCATTTGGCGAGCTCACGTTCAAGGTCCTCAACATCGCTGGTTTTGTGTCTGACGACCTGGGCAATGTCATCTGTTCCGAAGTAGTTACTGCAAGCCCCCTTTACTCTCGCAGCCTCGACTGAGCGTGGTGGTGCGTTTCGGTGGCGATCTCTGAAATGGATCGCTTGGGCCAGCTTCTCCTTGGCCACATCCAGACGCTGACGATATTTGAGGCACTGTGCCTGTGGCTCCCGAATATGCTCTTCAAACCTAGCGATTTTGGCTGAAAGACTTTCAATGGCTGGCTGCAGTCTCGCGATTTGCGAACTGTAGGTTGCGTAGTCGGAGTCGGTTTCGAGCCAGTCCAGGGAAGAGTGGAACTGAATATCGTATCGAAGCCTCTGTACCAAATGCTGCTGGGTGGCTATCTCTCCATCCTCGCCAAGCAATGCCCCCAACCGAGCAGCTTTCTCGGCTAGCTTGGCTTCCTCTGCCTCGGACATTTTGGGTGGTTCTGGAATCCGGCCCGTCACTGCATCGAATGCTTGCCCGAGGAGCGAGCGGTTAGCGCGATAGACGGCCTTGTAGATAGTGGCACGATCAAGCAGGGGCACCACACCCAATTCGGTTCGTTCCCGTTCGAGGTCCTTTAGTTTCACCTCGGCATTTCTGAGCGCCAACTTGGCCTGGTCTTCATCAAAGCGATGCAGATGGCCGTAGAGTTCGTACTGCTCCTGCAAGCCCGCTTCAGCCGCGGCCAGGGCGGCGACAGCTGCTTCGAGCTGCGCACTGTATGGGTTCTGATCCATTGCGTTCCCAAATGATGGAGATCTGCGAGCAACTGATGCGCACCAGGGCACCTGTTTCATAGCGCAACTGAACGCCCACTTTAAGAGGAAGCGTCAGGAGAGTGAAGAGCCTGGGGCGGAGTTGACGATGGTCCCTTAACGAGGGTCGCCACGCATACGACTGAGGGGGGGGTGTGACAAGGTAATTCAATACTGAAGAGTTATCTGTACGCGTTATGTGTTATTTTTCAGTCCGGCAAGCGAGCCATGTCCGGGAGATCCTTGGTGAGTTCAGAAAAAAACACCCGCAGGCGTGCGGTTTACTGGGGCGTAGCGTTGCTCGCTCTGATCGGAGGACCGCTGGCCTATAGCGGCCTAGGTTTGAGCAAGCTGAGAACTGATTTTTCATCTGCGACACCTGAGGAAATTGAGGCGGCGACCCGTGAGTCGAAATGCGCAAATCGTCTCCTGGTGAATGCCAACCGAAGCGCGCAGGACATCCGCATTAGAGATCTAGAGTGGGTCAAGGAGCGCTGCGCGCTAGTCGAGCGTCAGGCCGAAGCTTTCAAGGGGGCACCATGATTCCGTCTGGCCAGCAGCCCGCCCAAAATCAAATTCGGCGCAACTACGTGGTTGGCGCCATCTGCATCGCAGCTTTTTCTGCGAGCTCATTCGCATACACGTTGCCCGGGCTTACCGCTAAGGCGGCATCGCTTGTCGTTGGGTACTGGGCGGCATTGCCGTTTGTACACCTGGCCACAGGGCATGGGTTCGGATTCAAGAAGAAGCGGACAGGAGTCACAGGCTGCTCTGGCGTAGATCGCCAGTGGTGTGATGCTGGAAGTGCAGTTGAGCAGTCATCCCAAGCGCAGAATGAGGTTGCACTAGGCATTGATGCTGTTTCTGCCTCGCGCACTCCCTCCAGCCCAAGCAATTAGTACAGGTTGAATCGAGATGAATAGAAAATTCAAGAACGGTAATTCTGGCTGGAAGACAAACTGGCTTGGCGTTTGTGAGCGCCCTCGGTTCTTCACCGTTATCACGCTCAAAGCACTGGTAATGTTTGTTGTACTAACGATTTTGAGCTTATTGCGTTCTGCTGCGGTATTATTTGTAATTCTTTTTGTGGTGTCAGTAGTTGGCAAGATCTTCTCCACTGCGGAGCCGATCGATCTGCATAGCCTCGCCGAGTTAGAGGGTGCGCCGGATTATTTCACACTGATAATCATGGCTTTGATCTGGCATGGGATGGTGTGTGATGTTTTTGCTGCCCTTAAAAAGTGGCGGATAAGACGTAGTCGGAATCAAAATGAAATTAAAATGAGCTAACGGAGCTAGTGTGCTCAATGGCTACCTAGGTGCCGAAATCAATAGTGAGTCTTGCGCAATTTTCAGTCAGAATTCACCGGCAACACCGGGTGACTGAACTCGGACCCTACGAAGGCGGCATCTAGGAGCAAAAGCACTTGAACACCCAGGAGCAACTGCGTCACTACGAGGCAACGATGATCTCAGCCCCGCGGCGTGTATTGGCTGGCCATGTCGACTGGAAGAAGGACATCACACGTGACGCTGGGGTCTACGTGATATGGAAGGGCCAGTCTCCAGTCTATGTGGGCGAGAGTTCGGCCCTACGAGCCAGGATGAGTGACCTGACGAATTTTAAGAATCATTCATTCGCCAAAAAAACTTGTGCTTTGTTTGGCCTTTGCGCCAGCGACAAAAAGGGCTTGATCAGCACATATTCCAGCAACTATGAGCTGTCCTTCTGCGCAATCCCGTTTGGGCGAAAGGAAGTCGAGGAGTACTTGATTTTGCGCTGGCGCTCAACCCTGTCGAACAAAGAGACAGCACGGCAGTTGGCTGGGCCCCAGTACAGCTGGGTTGAGCCAGCGCCTCCCTTCGAGACCGAGACCGGCATTACTGCGGACATCCAAGAGCTGTTGGGCAGCCATTCAAAAGGACTCGATGTCGAATTCGCGGAAGCACTTTAATTCTTCCTTTGCTCTGTATTTTCGTCAGTCATGAAGATCTCATGTTTTCACTGAAAATATAGGATATTCAGTGCTTTACAGGTCGTCTGCGTAACCTTCTATGCCGTTTGACATTGAGTAAATCTTTCAGGATTATAGTTGCGTGTTACGACCTTGCGGTTGTAATCCGCAACTGCGCATGTCAGCGCACGGCCCCCCTGGAGAGTTTGAATGTCAATCCCAAAACCGAGTGCCGAAACTTCAGGCCAGGACGGCGATGATGCTGGCTTGGAGGCGGCGCTGCAGGAATTCCGCGATAAGATCCAGGCCGCTACTGGTCGATCAGTGCTCCCGCTTGAGTTGGCGGCATTCCGCGCCCAGGTCGCTACCTGCATCGCTCACCGGCAGCCACGGCTCGTGCAGTTTGGCCTTTGCGACTTTCAAACTCGCACCGGGCGGGCAACGTTGATCGAAGTGACGTTCTGATCCGGCCGGCCACCCAGCGGGTGGTAGTTGCGTTCTAGGCCCCCAAACAACGAACATCGTGACCAAACACCAGCTGTCAGCGCAGGTCAGGACCACCTAAGGGTACTGATTGCAGCTGGCAGCCCGATCCACACCAGCATTTCGACGAGTAAGGCCTGAGGCTTGAACGACCATATCCATCTAGCGGCTGAATACGATCAGACCCCCAGTCGGGAGCTGCCGCATTCTGTTGAAGCCGAGCAGGCCATTCTAGGCGGATTGCTGAACGAGCCACGTGCCTGGGTGCGTGTCTCGGACCTGGTGGTCGAATCTGATTTTTTCCACGCAGACCACAGGCTCATTTTCAAGGCTATTTCCAGGCTGCTTGAAGAGGGGCGTGCGCTTGATGTTGTCACAGCCCAAGAGGCACTGGATAGAGCAGGGGAGCTCTCGAACGCCGGTGGGTTGGCCTATCTTAAAGAGCTTTCCGATAACACTCCGTCCGTTGCCAACATCGCGTCTTTTGCCCGCGTAGTCAGTGAGCGGTCGCTGTTCCGAAAGATCATTGGCGTCTGTGGGGAGATTGAGCACGGCGCCAGCTCCCCGAATGGCCGATCTGCAGAAGATCTTGTGCATGATGCCGAATCGAAAATGCTGTCCGTGGCCGGTCAACGGCCGAAGGAAGGTGGGCCGGTTGGTATCGACACACTGCTCAGGAAGGCCGTCGAGAAGATCGAAACCGCCCATGAGTCAGGGCTTGAGTCCCTGGGCCAGTCGACAGGCTTCGTCGACCTCAATAGCAAACTGAGTCTGTTGCGGCCTGCTGACCTGGTCATCGTGGCCGGCCGGCCATCCATGGGCAAAACCACTTTTGCCATGAACATTGTGGAAGAGGCCGTTCTGCGGTCGGAAAAAGTGGTCGTGGTCTACTCCATGGAGATGCCTGGCGATGCACTGCTAACGCGCATGCTCTCCTCGATGGGTGGCATTGACCAGTCGCGAGTCCGATCCGGGAAGCTGTTAAACGAGGACTGGACCAAGCTGACCAAGGCTGCCAACGCGCTCAACAAGAACGATCGCTTCTTCATTGACGACACGCCGGCGCTGAGCCCTTCGGAGATGCGCAGCCGTACGCGGAGGCTTCGGCGTGTGCACGGCGAGATTGGCCTGATCATGGTGGACTATCTGCAGCTGATGCAAATCCCCGGCTACGGCGGCCTCAATCGTACCAACGAGATTTCGGCCATCTCCAGGTCACTAAAGGCTTTGGCCAAGGAATTTGATTGCCCCGTGATTGCACTCTCGCAGCTCAATCGCTCGGTGGAACAACGCAAGGACAAGCGCCCGGTTAACTCCGATCTGCGCGAATCCGGGGCAATTGAGCAGGACGCGGATGTGATCCTGTTCGTGTACCGGGATGAGGTGTACAACCCTGACTCCCGCTTCGCTGGTACGGCCGAGATCATCATCGGCAAGCAGCGTGAAGGTCCGACCGGTTTTGTGCGGCTTGGCTTTGAGGGGCGATACACACGCTTCGTCAACTTAATGCCAGGCACGCACGACTTCACCGATCAAGAGATGGGTGTAGAGATGATTGATCCCCATTCTCGCCTTGGTCGGATGCCGGTGCAAAAGCTGGCAGAAGAGGCTTCCAAGAAGGTCGAGGGCAAGGGCAGGGGGCGGCGCCGGAAAGGTTCGAGAAAGCCGCCATGAAGCCCGCTGACACCTCGCCAACCGGTAGCGCTCCCCACTCACTCAACAAGATGCCCACATGAACGAAGATTATGCTTCCGAGCAGCTTGACCTACAGACCTCCTCGCTGAAGGTGCCACCGCATTCGATCGAGGCTGAGCAGTCCGTGCTCGGTGGTCTCATGCTCGATAACAACGCCTGGGAGCGTGTGCTCGATCAGGTCTCTGATGGCGACTTCTACCGACACGATCACCGGCTGATTTTCCGCGCCATTCAAAAGCTGGCCGACCTGAACGAGCCTTTTGACATCGTGACGCTGCATGAGCGTCTGGACAAGGAGGGGCTGAGCAGCCAGGTCGGCGGACTGGCCTATCTGGCGGAGCTGGCAAAGAACACCCCGTCCGTGGCCAACATCAAGGCCTACGCTGCGATCATCCGCGAGCGGGCGACCCTGCGCCAGCTGATCAGCATCAGCACTGACATCGCGGACAGTGCCTTCAATCCAGAAGGGCGGAATGCAGCGGAGATCCTCGACGAAGCCGAACGGCAGATTTTCCAGATCGCTGAAGCCCGGCCGAAAACCGGCGGCCCGGTGGGTGTCAAAGACCTGCTGACCATGGCCATCGACCGTATCGATACGCTGTTCAACTCCGACAGCGACATCACCGGTGTTTCTACCGGCTTCACCGACCTGGACGAGAAGACCAGCGGCCTGCAGCCGGCCGACCTGATCATCGTTGCCGGCCGGCCTTCGATGGGCAAGACCACCTTCGCCATGAACCTGGTGGAGAACGCTGTGCTGCGGTCCGAGAAGGCGGTGCTGGTGTTCTCGCTCGAAATGCCAGGTGAGTCGCTGATCATGCGTATGCTGTCGTCGCTCGGCCGCATCGACCAGACCAAGGTGCGATCCGGCCAGCTCGACGATGATGACTGGCCGCGACTGACCTCAGCGGTGAACCTGCTCAACAACCGCAAGCTGTTCATCGATGACACCGCCGGCATCAGCCCCTCGGAAATGCGTGCGCGCACCCGGCGCCTGGCCCGTGAGCACGGCGAGATTGGCATGATCATGGTCGACTACCTGCAGTTGATGCAGATCCCGGGCTCTGCCGGCGACAACCGGACCAATGAGATTTCCGAGATCTCCCGTTCCCTCAAGGCCCTGGCCAAGGAATTCAATTGCCCAGTCATCGCCCTATCGCAGTTGAACCGCTCCCTGGAGCAGCGCCCGAACAAGCGCCCAGTGAACTCCGACTTGCGTGAGTCCGGTGCGATCGAGCAGGACGCCGACGTGATCATGTTCGTTTACCGGGATGAGGTGTATCACCCCGAGACCGAGCACAAGGGCGTAGCTGAGATCATCATCGGCAAGCAGCGTAACGGCCCTATCGGCTTTGTGCGGCTGGCGTTCATCGGCAAGTACACCCGCTTCGAGAACCTCGCGCCGGGCATGTACAACTTCGACGATGATGAGTGATGACTCCATGATCAGTTAGTGCCAGCCGCTATCCCAGCCTCGCCCTCTAACGTGGTCGCTATGATCGCGGTAGGACGGGAGGGGTGCGGCTCATCATGCCCTGCTGCTTTCATGCTCAATGTTGAGCATCTCCTGGATACGAAGCCTACATCCTCCTGGAGATGCCACATGCACAACCTGAACGTATCTGAACTGACCTGGCCCCAACAGGTAGCTCTCGACGACTACGTCCTCTACACGCAGCGCCTTCCTTGCCAAGGTGTCGCAGCTGAGCAGTGGTTGGAGCGGAAGCGAAAAGACTTTATAGAGCACATCATGCACATCAACGAGCAGGCCAGTTACACAGCCTTCCTTGCTCGCCTGATCAAAGAAACTCCCTCGCCCGCCGCCCGCCGAGCTGAACTGGCATCACGCCAATGAAGCCTCGGCTGCAGGTCCTGGTCCTGATCAAAGGAAAACCCCGGCAGACTGATGTCCAGGGTCTTTTCCGCTTAGCCATCACCGCACGCAGCTCTGACGAGTACCCCTGTTGCGTGGTCAGCTTTCAGTAAACGCTTCACCCACCCCGGCCAAGGCTGGGGTTTTTTATGGTTGGCGGTTTCCTCTGGTTACCTGGACTGGAGCCTGGGCGGGCGGTCTGCGCGTGCAGCTGTTTTGTGAAAGCGCAACCCGCGCCGTATGCGATGCGCTTGCACCGGCGTCAACTTAATTTACTAGTATTATGCGTACGTGTTACGCTTCGTTGGATTTCATTTTGCGCGAAGCACTCCGCGCATGCCGATGCCGAGTGACTGAGCGACTTGGTGTCAACGCCCAAAGTCGAAGGGAAAATACCGATGAATGAGTACGCCGATTGGAAGCAGGCGGTCGTGGAAGCTGTAGCAAGTAAGGGTCAGATCCCCCGCGACATCGCAGCGAAGGTTACCGAGGACAATAGCCCTGTCCTCCAGCATGCATGGGGCCTGCAGCTCGATGTCAACGTGGCTGCAGTAAGGATCATCGAATCTGAGGAAAGTGCGGCGATTGAACAGCACAAGGCCAGCCTGACCATGATCTGTCGTGTCGCGCCGTGGGTACTCCTGGCTTCCGGTGGTATGGCTGTGATTGCTAAGACGTTCCATCCGCTGGCCGGCACTCCACTCGCAATGATCGATTCACTGGCAGTTTTTGCGGGAGGCACTGGGGGCCTTTGCGCCCTGTGCTTCTACGCAGCTGCGCGTCTCAAACTGGAAGAGTTTCAGAAGACTGAAGAAAAAACCTAAGGAAGGTCTGAAAAAGACTTCCCGAATCTGGTGAAATACGCCGATCCCGCCAGCCGAGTTTTTCCATGAAGCAGATGACCTTCGCCGACGCCGAGTACGCCGGCAAGCGCAAGCAGACCCGTAAGGAATTGTTCCTGATCGAGATGGATCAGGTGGTGCCGTGGAAGGGATTGATTGCCCTGATCGAGCCACACTACCCAAAGGGTGAAGGTGGTCGTCCAGCCTATCCGCTGATGGCCATGTTACGTATCCATCTGATGCAGAACTGGTTCGGCTACAGCGACCCGGCCATGGAAGAAGCGCTCTACGAGACGACCATCCTGCGTCAGTTCGCCGGGCTGAGCCTGGAGCGCATTCCCGACGAAACCACCATCCTCAACTTCCGTCGTTTGCTGGAGAAACATGAGCTGGCAGCCGGCATCCTCGGCGTAATCAATGGCTACCTGGGGGATCGCGGCCTGTCGCTGCGCCAGGGCACTATCGTCGATGCCACACTGATCCACGCACCCAGCTCGACCAAGAACCAGGACGGCAAGCGCGACCCGGAAATGCACCAGAGCAAGAAAGGGAACCAGTATTACTTTGGCATGAAGGCGCACATCGGCGTGGATGATGAGTCGGGGCTGGTACACAGCGTGGTAGGCACGGCAGCCAACGTGGCGGATATCACCCAGGTCGACAAACTGCTGCACGGTAACGAGAACGTCGTCTGCGCCGATGCCGGCTACACCGGCGTCGAAAAGCGCCCCGAACATGCGGGCCGCGAAGTGATCTGGCAGGTCGCAGCACGCCGCAGCACCTACAAGAAGCTCGATAAACGCAGCGCCCTGTACAAAGCCAAGCGCAAGATCGAGAAGGCCAAGGCACAAGTGCGAGCGAAGGTCGAGCACCCGTTTCGAGTGATCAAGCGCCAGTTCGGTTACGTGAAGGTGCGCTTCCGTGGCCTGGCCAAGAACACCGCTCAGCTGGTGACGCTGTTCGCGCTGTCGAACCTATGGATGGCGCGCCGACATTTGCTGACTACCGCAGGACAGGTGCACCTGTAATGCGGAAAATGGCTGCTGCGAGGTGCTCGCGGCGGCCAAAAACGGAGAACTGAGCGGGTTACCTGGTCGATTTTGATCGACGGCCCGCTTTCAAAAGCAGCAAGGGCTGAAGTCGACCGGAAATACAGGGTTACTTCAGACCTTCCCTAAAGACCTACGATGACCCCGACCATCACCGGAAAGGAACAGTGTGGATGAGTACCCTGAACAACTATTCCGAAGCGGACCTGGACACCGAAATTTCGGTGAAGCTGACCCTGCGCGACTTGCTAATTCTGAGCTGGGGGCACGAGAGCGTTTCCTTCGTGCCTGGGGAAGCGTCCGACAAAGAATTCAAAGCTGCTGAACAGAAGATCGACAATGCCCTCAACCAGCTTCGTGTACAGATCTCCCGGGCAGAGCGGCCAAATCTCATGGTTGATGAGGGGCAGAGAGCGCCGCAACTCAGTGCTGATGCCATCCAAACCGTGTTGAAAACGAACACCAGGAACTGATCACGGTAAACGCTCAGGTGTACCCCAAGCCCCGGCCTGATAAACCGGGACCGAGGCCGTAGAGACAGGTGTGATTTTCGCGCCCGCATAACCATAAGGGACCTGTATGAGAAGAGAAATGGATCCAACCCGTCCAGTGACAAGAAATCGCGTTCTTTCGTTTTTCGGTGCGGCCGTGATCTGGTTCATCCTGATAGCACTTGACAGCCGTTCTGAGCACATCAGTGCGTTACTGTTCTTTGTCTTGGCGTCATATATGGCCCGTAGTATTTCGGGAATTAAATCGAATTGAACCAACTTACTTATGTGCTGCTCGCAGCCGCTGCATTGTATTTTTTCTTTGCAACCCTCCTGAAATCAGCCGGCGCTTTGTCATCAGCAAATTTTAGGATTGGCGGCACGAAGGTGCCTGTGTTACCTGGTATTCTAGTTTTCTGGCTAATTGCCCTTGTCGTTTGGGCGATTTTTGATGCCTTCGGCGTGAGGGTGATTGCCTTTACGGCGCTAGTAGCAATTGAAGCCGTTGCGTTCTTCTCGTTGGAGAGGGGAGAGGCCGCCAGTGATAATGCGTTTCTTTGGCTTCTCAAAGCATTCACGCTTGGCGGTCTGTTCATAGTGGCGCTGACGATGTTCGCGGCGTAACGCTGCCATCAATCACCCCAGATAACGGACAATTCCACTATGCGCCAATCCACGACAGACCCCATTGAAGGCGAAGTATGCGCCGCACTGGCAGCTTACAAATGGGCTTTGGTTCAGACGAGCTACAGAAGCCTCTGGCATCGCCTGTTGTGTAGCGCGGGTGACAAGGCTGCTATCAGCCATTCTGCCGCTCTTGATCGAGCAGAAAAACACGCTCAGCAGGTTGTCAGCAAAACGCCTGAGCATCGTTCGGCATTGGAGCGAATCGTTAGGCAGCAGCCAGAACACGTTGCCAAGAAGGATCGCTTTTTCGACCTGCTCAACACAACGTTTGAACCATAGGGAAGCCATGAAATTGCCGTCAATGCAATTTCGGGGCTCTCAGGCATAAGATAGGCAGCTTTCACCCCTATTTAACCCATTTCAGTGAGGCAGCAGGATGCGGGCGTTAGAAGAGATCGTTACCGAGTTTTTTCAAGGCTGGGACGGCAAACACATCAGCGAGCCAGCTTTTGGAGCCCTACGCGAGCTGGCGAAAGATGGGCGCTTTGATCAAATGACAACCCTGCTGGAGGCCTGCGTTGAGCTGCACGGGCGCGTAGCAATGGGTTTTGTGTTGGATCATCTGCCAGGGGTCCTGCTCAATAATTACGTCTACGGGCAGGCCGAAGCATCTGCGACGATTGTTGAGAACTATTGGCGCGACGAAGATGTTGCCACCACGATCAGAGACGCTGCACTGAAGCCTGGCAAATTATCTGTGGTCGTTCCGAAGATTCTCAGTGACCTTGGTAAAATGGCCGAGTCGAGCCGCTAACCTCACTAGACCCGCTGCTCCTGCCTTGCTCGGCCGTTGGCAGGGCAAGCAGTGTGTAAAGGCGCGGTTATCGCGCCTCATCATTTGACTGCGACAGGAGGCATGCCATGACAGTATCCCCGCAAGCAGATTCTTCGGAGCGCTCGCCAACCGCCGATGAGGCGGCGGGTATGGCATGGTGGAACTGCATGCCCGACGTCGAACGTAGCCAATGGCTAACTGCTTCAGGTACCGGTTCGGTGGCCGACGCATGGGCAGTGCGTAAGGGTGCCCAGGCTCATGAAGCTGCCGACGCTGCGGTCTATTTCAACCATCTGTTTTGGTTCGATCAGCTCGCCCAGCGACGCCTGGCTGTCGACGCAGCCCCTGATAATGCGGAAGCCGCTGCAGCGCTGCAGAGCGTTGAAGAACTGCTGCGGTTGGAAGAGTTGGAGCGCCACTTGCCTCTGCGCGCTTGGTGCATCGGCGACGACTATGTGGTCGTCGCCCGTTCAGTGGAGCAGGCGTTGGCCGTGGTCGAGGCCGAAGGGGGCGAGTTCCCAGGCGGATGGGCCGATCCCAGGCTAGTGGAAGAACACATTCCCGACCCTGCGAGCTCGCGGCGCACAAGCTTTGAGGATGCGCCGGACGTCAAGTTGACGTTCGCTGAAATACTTCCGCGATTTCGGTTCCCCAGGATTATTTGGGTATGCCCCTTTGGCAACGAATGGACCGATCCCGAGTACGATGAATGAGCGGTACCGCACACGGTGAAAGCTCCCGAATCACAGTGGCAGGCGTGGCCGCCGAGACATGAAGGTGAGGCATGAAGCTGGATCGCATCACAGGAAATACTGAGAACTACGGGCATCACCTGCAAGGGTTCTGTACCAATCCGGCGTGTAAACCCGGTGCGCTTGGCCGGCAGGTAGCTGAGCACCCAGAAGGCAGCCAGCAGCTGCCAGACGGTGTGCACCTGTTTGAGTGCTGCAGTTGTAAGCATCGCTTTGAGGTTCAGGAACAGTCATCAGCGCCGGCAGAAGTAGCACCTGTGATTACGTCTGGGCTTTCGAGCCTTACCGTGCCATGTCCATGGTGTGGTCACCGCAACGAATACAAAGCTGAGGTGTGGCCCTTGCTGAATAGCGGCGGCGTATTCGCTATTACACCCATCACAGCGTATGCGGTGGATTGCAGCGAGTGCCATGCCGTCTACACGCTTCGGCCGCAAGCCGAGTAGCGACGGATAACGCCATGTTGAATCTTGTAACTGACCAGCGCCCAGGTGAGCCAGACGTGCTTTCTGCGGTGAAGCATGCAGCTTTTGAAATCCGTTCTCTCGCAGGCGATGTGCTCCTAGCCATTGCCGCACCCCCAACGGGCTGGACGCATCAGCAGCTGATAACCGTTGCGTACGAGCATGTGGCAATAACCCGCGACGGGGCCGATGGCTACCTCGGCGGCGAATGGATTGGCAGTAGCGAAATCTGACCAGAGTCGTTCAATTGAGCAGGAGATCACCATGCAGTCCAATAACCACCCCGCGGCGCCTGACAGCTTTGAGCGTTCCCGTTTGACGGATCTGGTAGCGCTGCATCAAGCAATCGCAGCGCTTGGCCAGGCGCCTGACTTTATGGCGGTAATTGAGCAGCGTTCGGCGCTGTATGACCGTGTGCGCGCTCTTCACCCGACTCTGGTAAGTGCTGAGGAGGTTTCTGCCCTGAACTTGCTAATTGGATCAATGGCCGAAACGCGCAAGGAAACGCTCGGCCTCTAAATTTTGCGCGGGCGCAAGGGCTCGGGCCTACGCCCGCCCACCTGGTTACGCCGCCCCCGGCCCATAGACTGACCCGACCCCCCCATCCATTTTTTATATCGAGGATCCCGCCGTCGCTTTCGCGGCTGCGCCCGACAGGAGAAACGCAACATGGCCAACCTGACCACGCCACAGATTCACGCCATCGGCGATTGGTGCGCCGAGCGCGGAATGTTGCCGCAGCGGATTGATGCCGCTGATATCAAGGCCGCGTGTGCCAGTCTGGGCATTTTCTTGGTCGGAGTGCTGAGTCAATACGAGGTCGAGGCGATTAGTGACGTTTGCGAGGACGCCGCCGGCTGACGGCACAGGGCACTCACTATGCACGTACGTGGTTTCTGTTAAATCCAGGCTCCCAGTTATAGAGCGATGCAAGTCTCATGCGATGCGGCGCCCCATTGATAACTAATTTATCAGGTTGACTAGGAACGTTATGCTTGATTCACCTTTTTCTTGCAGCAATTCAATAGTTTGGTTCTGCGGAATTGCGATATTTATTCTTGTTTTCCAGTTCGTTAGGCCGAAAGTTTGGGCAAAACCTTTCGCAATAGTGGGGATTTGCCTAATGATGGTGAATTTTGCGGCGTTTGGGCAGATACCTTTGCGCTATGCATTCGCTGATAAACTCGAACTCTGCCGGCCTTATGGTCTCTGAGGCGCGTTTCACGGAGCGACAGCATGGTTAAAGACACGAATGCTAGCGAGCGGATCAGCCGGGCTGAAAAGCACGTCAATGAGCAGTTGAGCTACGGCGGGATTTTCCCTGGTACCGGGCCTTTCGGCGGCACGCTTGAATATCGCTATCATGATGGAAATTTGGCAGACGAAATCGGCCAGATGCGCCGCCTTGCTGATGCGTTCAGCCAGCTCGCTGATGCGCTGGAGTCGGACTCCAGGTTGAGTTCATAGAATTCCTTAATATCGGACTGGGACTGACAAATCTGGCTGCACCATCAGCCCGCTCCGTCACGGTTTCTTGCAGTAGCGTGTCTTCCAGCTCTAGGCACATCCTTTCTCTTGCGGCCTAACTGTCAACCCTTTAGGCTCAGTACCCGCCCGCAGTCTGCGCGCTGCGAGCATGTGATCACCAAGAAATAATCAGTTTTATGCTAGGGATTCTGGGGTATGAGGCGGCAAAAAGCAGATCCGCGCAATGCGCATATGGCTAGCTACGAGCAATTTGCCTGGCAGGATGCACTGGCCTTGGCAACTTGGTTGAAGAGTGCCTTCGATCTGGTGCAGGTAAAAGAGGCCTTCGATGCCCTTTCAGTTGAGCAACTTCATGCGTTCGAATCAGAATCCGAAATCTTCATCCGGGAGCTGTTAGCCAAACCTGTGAGTCAGCGTCCAGCCTACTTGCGCAAGGTCGGCAAGAACGTAGGTGCAATGACCCAAGCCATGCTAATTGTCCTGTCGATCATTGCCCAGGTCCGGGTTATGGAGGTAATTGAAATTCGTGACCGGTTTCGCTACTCGCTGTCTCCAGGCAGCGGAAATCGGGCCACCTGCGCCAGCATCTACGCATTTAACAACGAGATGAGGGATGTCACCTTCATGGATTGGCCTACGCGTGTGTTCGAGGTGCTTGCTGAGCAGGAAGCCGAGCACAAGGCTTTCTTGGCGACGCATGGAGACATTCTTGAGCAGTGGGCGGCTGCAGTTCGCCCTCTCCCCCCTGAGGCAGACTGATCGAATACCTCAACGGCTTTTCTTTTGCCTCCAGTCAACAGCTAGTGGCCTGAGGCCAGTGAAACAGACCCACGGTTTTGTGCGGCCTGTTTTCATAGGCAAATCCCCAACCGAAAGTCTGGCACCGGGCGTGTACAACTGCAACGATGATGATAGTGACTCCTAAGGGTGTTGGGTGGGGGGGGATGTCATCAAGTTCAAGAATCATGCTCGGTGTTGAGCATCCCCAGGATACGAAGCCTACTTCCTCCTGGAGATGCCAATATGAATCAGATGCTTGTACCCGAATTGATCGCCGTAAACGACTACACCCACGCAGTTCCTGCCTTGGGCAGTGCTGGTCGCTTTGCCCGGATCGTTGCGCGGGCGGAAGCCTGCATTGCGCGCATCGACCAGATTATCGATCAAGGCTTCACATGTAGCTCAGCGACCTCGTTCGGTAAGGACAGCACGGTTGTGCTGGTACTGATGCTAGAGGCCATCCGGCGCCGTGTCGAAGCCGGATCGTACGTGCCGCCGGCTTTCGTCAGTCATGCCCAGACCACCGTAGAGAACCCAGCAATGGAGACTTACGCCGAGGCGATGATCACTGAGCTGGAGGCGCACTGCACGAGGCTCGGACTGCCAATCACGGTAGTCAAAGTGCAGCCTTCAATGACCTCGACATTCGCTTATGCCACCCTGGGTCGCGGCAAACTGCCGGTTTTCGCTGGCGCCTCTCGAAGCTGCTCGGTCGATTGGAAACTGCGCCCGCAGCAGAAAGCGCTCAAGCAACTGCTCTCCACGCTGCAGTCTCCTGGTGAGCTGGTGACCTTCGTGGGCACTCGTTTGTCAGAGTCGGCAACCCGTGCCGCCAACATGCGCGAACGGGGTGAGGAGGAGGCCGGGCGGCTGGTGCTCAATGAGCATGGCTCGTACAACTGCTCGATCATCGCCGACTGGGAGATGGAGGAGGTGTGGGAGTTCCTCATGGCGTGCGAGGCGAAGCGCGGTGGTCCTTATCGGACCTTCGTCGACAGTTTCGACTGGTGCCTGGAGCTCTACAAGGAAGCTAATGAAGGCACGTGCGCAATCATCACCGGCGATGGTGGTAACAAGGCGGCGTGCGGCTCTCGCTTTGGCTGTGCCTGGTGCACGGTCACCGGAGAGCGTGACAAATCCATGGAAGCAATGATTGCGTCTGCGCCTGACAAGCATGGACACATGTCGGGAATTAACCGCTTCCGGAACCATCTCATCAACACCCGCTGGGACATGGAGCGTCGAGACTGGATCGGGCGCACAACCTCGGACGCCGGCTACATCAACGTCACAGGAACAGCCTACAACGCAGAGATGCGCCGTGAGCTGTTGCGGTACCTGCTGACTTTAGATGTGCTGGAGGAAGAGCGGGCTGAGGAGCACGATGCGCGGATGTTCCGCGGCGAGCTGGAAAGGACGGAGTCCAACGAAATTCTTCGTGGTAGCACCTTCCAATTCATAACGCCGAAAAATCTCCTGGCCATCGACTTTGCCTGGTCACTGAGCTACGGCTTTGACCATGCCTTCCCCGCTTTGTCGGAGTGGTACGAGATCCGTGTCTTAGGGAAGCGCTACCTGATCGATGATGTCGCTCCCACGGAAAAGGGCATCATCCCAGAGCAGCGTTGGTTCAAGTTCGATGACTGGCAGAGCCCGGCGCAGGAGATGGGCTTGCAGGACGCTTAGAGCGCCAGTTAAAGCTGGCGGAGGATAGTCGATGAAAGTTCGATACTGGTAAGAAATGGCGAATCAACCAGACCCCGAGTCATGCATGTTGCACCGTGAGGTGCAGGGTGAAGCGTTGACAGGGGAAACCGATGGGCCAGCCATTGAGCCGCGTAATCAGGAATTCGGGATGCCGATGCTGTTAAGCGAAGCAGAAGGCAATACGGAGCATGGCGTTATACGCCAGTCATGCTCTGATCCCGCGCGGTCGGAGACCCTGTGCACGTCGGGAAGTCCTTCGTACGGAAACTGGGAGATCTCAGCGGCGCCCGGTGCGCAAGCATCGGGCGGAGCAGGAAAGGCCAAAAGCTGTAACCCTGCTGCCTACGCTGCCGAGAAGTCGGATACGTCCGTAGTACCTGAGAAGCCATCGAACAAAGGGCCTGGCCCTGCGGAGATAGTGGAGGAAAGGGACGTAGCCAAGGGAAACACCAACAAGCCTCCCGCGCCCCGGACACTGAGCCGGATCAGTCGCGCGTCGATGGGACTTGAAGGTGTACGTGAAGCAGCCAGAAGAAACAAGGGCATGCAGTTCACGGCTTTGCTGCACCACATCACACCGCAGTTACTGGCGCAGAGTTTCTATGCTCTGCGCCGGGATGCAGCAGTAGGCGTGGACGGCATGTCGTGGCGGGAATACGAGGAAGGTCTTCTCCAGCGGGTAACTGATCTGCACGCAAGGCTCCACGGTGGAGCCTATCGGGCAACGCCATCGCGGCGGGTCTACATTCCCAAAGCCGACGGCAGGCAGCGTCCGCTGGGCATTGCCTCTCTGGAGGACAAGATCGTACAGCAGGCAGTCGTTACCGTTCTGAATGCGATTTATGAAGAGGACTTTCTGGGTTTCTCGTATGGGTTTCGGCCGGGACGTAGCCAGCACGATGCGCTGGATGCGCTGACGGTCGCGCTCAAGGGTCAGAAGGTGAACTGGATATTGGATGCGGATATCACGTCGTTCTTCGATGAGATCGACCATGAATGGATGCTGATGTTTCTGGGACACCGGATTGCAGACCGGCGCCTGCTCGGGCTTATCTGCAAATGGCTTCAGGCGGGTGTTATGGAAGATGGCCGTAGGGTTGCTGCAACCAAGGGGACGCCTCAAGGCGCAGTGATATCGCCATTGCTGGCGAATATCTATCTTCACTACGTGCTGGATCTGTGGGCAAGGCAGTGGCGCCAGCGGCATGCCCGTGGCGATGTAATTATTGTGCGTTATGCGGACGACAGCGTGGTGGGTTTCAGGACGAAAGTGCAGGCTCAGCAGTTTCTGGTGCAGTTGCAGGAACGGTTGGCCAGGTTCGGTTTATCCCTGAACGCCTCGAAGACACGGCTAATTGAGTTCGGTCGTTTTGCTGCGAGAAATCGCAGGAAGCGAGGGTTAGGTAAACCGGAGACGTTTGACTTCCTGGGCTTCACGCACTGTTGTAGTACCAACAGAAGCGGTGGGTTTCAAATACTGCGACTGACGGTCAAGAAGCGAATGCGTGCGATGCTGCTGGCCATGCGGGATGAGCTGAAACACCGACGTCATGAACCCATCTGGGTTCAAGGGCAATGGCTCACACGGGTGGTGAGCGGTTACTTCAATTACCACGCGGTGCCGGGAAACCTGACACGTCTGGGTGGTTTTCGTTCGGCGGTCTGCCGTTTATGGCGGCAAGCCCTCAAACGTCGTAGCCAGCGTAATCGACTTCAATGGTCACGCTATGGACGCCTTGCTGATCTCTACATACCTAGGCCCAGAAATGCACACCCTTACCCTGAGGATCGCTTCGCGTCACATACCCGAGGCAGGAGCCGTATGCGGTAGTCCCGCACGTACGGATCTGTGCGGGGGGCGGCAGGTAACTGCCGTCCCTACCGCGACCCTCGAAGCCACCAACAAGCACCGACACCCTGAACGTCCGGCGCTGCGAACGATCCGAGACCGCTTTGAGGGCAAGGAACGCAATATCGTCTACTACGAAGAAGCCGATGAAATGGAAATCGACCCGGCAGATGCAATGTGCTTGGTCGACTCGTTCGATGAAGCGTTTTACACGTTGGCGAAAAGTCTTTCTCCGACTGACAGCGCCAAGTACTACTTGAACAAAGGCTTGGTCAAACTGGCCAAGGGCAAGGCTGCTGATTACGATGCAATGGCTCGCCGAGCGCAATTCTGGCAACGCATGGAGCGCGATCTAGCTGGTACCGATCTGCGTTCCTACATACGGCATCATTCGATCAGCAACGCCGAGCACGAACAGGTCCTGGAGTCGATGAAGGTTGAGTCCACCAATCAAAATTCGGCGATCTCGGATCTATTTGCTTAACTAATCGAAGGCTACCTCTTGCGAGGTGGCCTTTTTTTTCGACGTCGCTGACGTAGCTCGTATATGGGTTTTCGCGGTCAGGTTGCCAATCTGCTTGTTTCTTAGTTAGCGGTCGCCGCAGGCGTTGTGCCAAACGGCGCCACTTCAGGAGACTATTCAATTGGTGCTAGGTTCTGTACGAAATCCCGAGAAACCCAATTGGCGCCCTTCGGAAGCTGAAATTCTGTAGGGTTCCCGGCCATCTACGGAAAGGAATTCTGTGATGGCAAAGCGTTACGAACTCTCTGACGAGGCCTGGGATGTAGTCTCTGATCTCTTCATCGAAACTCATGGCCGAGGGCGGCCACGCTTAAGCGACCGCCTGATGCTCGATGGCGTGCTCTGGGTGCTCTGCTCGGGCGCTGCATGGCGAGACATGCCGGAGCGCTTCGGCCCATGGTCAACGGTGTATCAACGGTTTCGCGGCTGGCGAAACCAGGGGACGTTCGATCAGATGCTCAAACGCTTACACCTGAGATTGAATGAGCAAGGCTTGATCGATCTGCAAACCTGGATGATCGACTCAACCGCCGTACGTGCAACCCGAGCCTCATCTGGTGCTCGGAAAAAAGGGGGGGCTGACGAACCTGCCGATCACGCTCTAGGCCGCAGTCGCGGTGGCCTGACGACCAAGATCCACATGCTCTGCGACGCTAACGGGATACCGTTGCGCTTCCTCCTCTCTGGCGGTCAAGCCAGTGACATCAGCTACGCCCAACCACTGTTGGACGAAGTCAGCATTCAATCGAACCAACGTGGCCGCCCGCGTAAGCGCTGCAAATGGTTGCTCGCCGACAAGGGCTACGACGCCGAAGCGCTGCGCCGTTACTGCGACCAGTACCGAATGCAACCCGTCATCCCGATGCGCTCAATGAAGCGTAAACCCAAGCCTGGCTTACCCAGACTGTTTGATCGACCCAAATACCGACAGCGCAACATCATTGAGCGCATGTTTGGCTGGCTGAAAGAGAACCGCCGCATCGTGACGCGCTTCGACAAGCTCGCGAAAAGCTATGCAGCCATGGTCTCACTGGCTTGTTCCATGCGGTGTTTGCGACATCTCTTTTCGTACAGAGCCTAGGCTGGTCCAGGTGAGGGCCGACGTAAGCGATCACCATTCTGTCCTCAATGATGTCGAAGTAGATCCGCATCCCTTCCACAGCACCCCACCCGTTGCCGGTTCTTAGTCGGTACTCAAAGAATCGAATCTCGCCCTTGTAATTAAACTCGCGCTGAGCTCTCATCGAAGCGTCTTGAGAAACCGACTGCGACTCTTTTGCCGCGAAGGCTCCTGCGAATAGTTCTCTGCCGACAGTTCCCATAGGTGTGCCAGCACGAACTTGGTCTAGGTAATCGAACACCAGCTTGCAAAGGTGCTCGCTGAGGCGTTCCGGATTAGCGAAGTTCTCAGATTGCCGAGATGACTTCCAGGCAGAGTCGAGTACGAGAAGGCGATCAGGGGCCATGAGGCTGTAAAACCTCAAGAGCTCCTCTGGCTTAAGGCGTTGCCCCTGTACCTGGCGGCGTGCGAGATCCATGAATGACTGATCCAACGTTCCGTTAGAGGTCTCCCCCCGGATTTGAAGTGCCTTGTTTGCAGAGTTGAGACGGAAGATTTCTACCTGCGCGGCCTTGAGTTCAGTTTCGAGGCGAGTATTTGTTTCGAGCAGCTCTGTCTCGATGTCGTTTTTGCTATCTTGTATCGGTGGTGGAGCTTCTTGGATCGAATCAGCACCTTGCAAGTCTGTGGCCGAAGGCGAAATGTTGGACTGTGCAGCCTTAGTGGCATCTATTGCATTGATAAATAACTGAGCTGCTTCTAAGACAGTCTTTGCCTGGCTCAGACCGCGGGAGATCAGTTCGTTCCGTTGTAGGGAGAGATCTGCTCCTTTCTTGCTCAGGCTGCCCAATAATTCAAAGTCGCCATTTCCACCTTTCACTGCTTCCGAAATTTCCTTGTTCACATCCACAAGGGCTCTGGCCACAATCATGGCGTTATCCGCGACAGTCTGATCTTCTAGGACCTCCTTTGTCGCACTTCGAAATGCGCGCGCACGGTCTACCAGGTCTAGATTTATTACCACTGCTGAAAGGGTGCTTTCTGGGATTAGGTCCTGCCCGAAGGTGACGCCAGCCGCCGCAATAGCAGCTTCATCAACATTTAATTCTTCCAGGTCATTGCACAGGTATTCCCACAACTCATTCGCATCCTCAATCACGCTCCAGACCGCGTATCTGGTGAAACGGGATGCTGGCGAGGCCGCCACTGCGAAGCTCTGCAGGGTTTCAAGAACGGAGTCTATACAATCCGCGCTCCTTGTCACTCGCCTTTCCAAAGCGCTAAGTGATGCAGTCAACAGTAACGGTCCCCCCCAATAAATATCCGTCTTAAATATCGGGGAGTAGGGGTTGATCTCTTCGATAAGATCTGAGGAGGCAACATACATTGTTTCGAGCTGTGGGTGGTCCACGAGTATGCAATCTCGGATAAAGCGAACCGGGATCATCTGCAAATAAAGATGAACCACCATCTCAAGACATAACTGAAGCCTCATGCTACTGGCTATAGAACTGTAGTCATTAACAGATCCAAACACCGCCTCAAGCATAAGGGCTGCCGTGGCGATTTCGTGACTGAACCCGCCAACCTCCATCAATTCGCCAAGCTGGGGAATTGCCTTCTCAGTCATCGCCATCAGTTCGCTAGATGAGCTTGAGTAGATTTGTTTCTGGAGATTTTCGTAGAGGTCGTCGCCAATGATTTCTTTGGTTCTGTCTTCAAGCCTGGCCTGCGGCATCAGTTCCCGCACACGCTCTACGCCAAGACTTTTTTCGAGTACTGCGCGTCGGTCATCGTCCAATAGCACAGTCGACAGCAACATGCCATTTGGCATCAGTTTAAGATCACTACGACTGAAACCCTCAAGCCGGATACCCGATTCGATGATCTCGGCCCTTAAATCGGAGACGTTCTCTGTGGCCCCATACCAACTCGACCATGCCTCATCGCACGTAGACGGATGTATAAACTTGGTTGGGGACGTGACGACGGAATGAATCCTCTCATCGCTCATGAGACCAGTCTTGCGGTCTGGTGGTCTTCTGACCTTCTTCTGACGGGCCATCGTTGGTTCCTTGTTATTTGTGTGATGTGGGCCCACTGAGTCCACACCAGAACGCTCTGGGGTTACAGGGTGTCCTCAGATTGTAGAATGCCGTTTCCGCAGACAGGGATTCAACAGATGACCCGCGAGCGAGAGAGGTTACGCCATCAGCCCCTTGACCACTGCCCGACCTTCGGCTGTCTGGGGGCATCAGGTGCCAATACGCAGAAACGCTCGCCAGAAAATCGCCATTCGGGCCTAGGCAAACAGATCATCCGCATTTAGATTATGTCTACGTGTTATGTATCCGAAAACTGAGGTTAAAATGGGCGTGGATCAAAGTACCGATGGATCATCAGCCACGAGCTTAGCTGTAGAGCGCTCTGTGGTGACAAAGCTTGTCATCACGGGAGGTGTAAACCTTGACCCGATCACTGTCTTTCTTGAGGACCTCGGCTGCAGGGTTTCTCCCCGTGATGACGGCCAAGATAGTGTCAGTTGCCAGGGTAACCTCACCGTCCGCTGCGCAGGGGAGAGCTGGACTTCATACTGGGGCGGCATGGGTTCAAGGACGGTGACTGAGTTTGTTGCCAAGTGCAGTGATGAGTACATTCTGAATTGCCTAAGCCGCGGCCTGAGCAGCACTCGATTCAGCGCAAAGGCTCTCAAACAGCTCTCAGCAAGGTGCATCATCGATCGCCGGCGTGAGCGCAGCGGTACCGATTGGGAGCTGGGGTATCTCGACGCTGAAGAGGCTCGTTCGCTTTACGGGCGCCTCGATGAGCTTCGCGATGTTGAGTCGTTGCGGGACTGCTGGAGTCATTCCGAGCTCCTATCTCTTTTGTTCGGTGATGAATGGCATTACCCCGTCGATCGAGCTACTGAACCAAACCCGGACTACATGTACCTGCTGCGCATCGTCCAAGCAGTCCAGCAAGCGCTCACACAACCTGTCGAGGTGGCGGCAGCATGAACAGTTCTGGACAGCTGGCAGGCCTGCCGCCTTTCGCTAACCTGGTCATCCGAAAACTGCAGCGCTTTGACGAATACGCCAGCGATGGCCAAGGCGCTGACATTGGTACCCAGTGGTTTGATGTTCTCACCCAGCTGGGCTTGCTCAAGCGAGTTCAGCGACGCCCGGCCCTATGGCAGGTCACCGATCAAGGGGAGCAGCTCTTGGAGCTCCAGGCAGGCCCCCAGCGCAGCGAGGATGCTGTGCGGGTTGAAGCGGTCGCTGTGACACGGACTGATGAGGAAGGAATGCGGCTTGAGTGGCTGCTTGAGGGCGGCATCGCAGCGCTGGAGCACGCGGACCAAGTCCTACTGATTGCTCATGGCTCGATCACGGACGAGGAGGGCGCTGGCGAGGTCTATCTGAAGGCTCCAGCTGTGCCGTCCGCAGACCAGCGCGACATGGCTCGCGTATACGACGTCATTGGTCTGCACCATGGTCACCCTATGGGCGTGCTGCTGACTAACCTGGGTAACATCAAGCGCTTCTCGGACTACCTGGGAGCAGTGGAGCGCGCATTCTTCATGGTTCCAGGTGAGGCGTCGGAAGAAGCAGAAGATGCAGGCGCACCCATCGACGAAGAGTGCCTGTTGAATAAATTCCCGGCGACCAGTACTGAGCATTACGTTGATCAGTTCCGTGAGGCCTTGATCACGATCGGGGCCTTACCGCGTAATGAGCCTAGTAGCTCGGAAGTCGACGAGCTCAGGTCCGAATGCAGCCTGTTGAGAGCCCAGCTGGCTGAGTTGCCGGCGTACATTGCAGCGCTTGAAAAATTCCAAGCCGAGGATGGCGATTTTGTCCGTCTTGCCGACGTGCTTGCAGCACTTTCCGCCTGTGCCGATCGGACCCAGGCAACTGAATTTCGCCTGTTGGTGCACGGCGAGAAGATGCTTGCTGATGACCAGTTTTTGGCGGATGACGCGACTACCTGGCGCCAGCTTGTAGAAAACCCTGTGTTTATCGGCATGCCCTATTCACGCGGCTTGGTCCCGGTGCGCCGGGTAGCTTCTTCGGCATAAGCAACACCTACCTTCTACCCGGCCTAGCCGGGTTTTTTTATGGGTCGGATCCGGTGCGCAAGCGCGTTCGGTCGATTTTCACTCTCCCGGCACCAGGGCGGGAGGCAGATCTTCATGCTGGGTGTGGTTCATCTCATTGGCACTAGGACAACGTCGAGGTATGCCATGACCTGTTTCATCGCGGTTAGAACCAGCTGCACCATTCCTGAGAAAATGCATGTTCACTCTGTGCTGAATGAGCAAGGCCTTATCGGTAATCGTTACCCCAGGACTATGGAGCAAGTACCTCGCGCAATTCGCGAGTACTTCGAGCAGCTTCCGCTCGGTCCCGAAGCAACGAGTATCTTTTCGAACGAGGTGGAAACTCTGTCTGATCGTAAGGCAGCTGCTGACTCTCTCGGACAGGCGCTTGAAACATTGCCGGATTCGAAAGTACGAGGCCCCGTTAGGACTGCGCGCATTAAATGTAAATTGGCGGCGCAATACGGTAAGTCGCATGTGGACTTGACTGACCGTTACTGCGAAGTGAGCGATCTGCTCCATAAGGGCGGTGTGACAGTCCACTTAAACAAAGGCATGTAAGCGCGCAGCGCTTGATAGGGATCAAACATGAAAGCAGATATCAGCAGTTTCGTTAAGCACGCCCGCCGTGTAAATCGGGTATTAATCCTATTGAAGAAACAGGGTGAATACGACAAAGCAATTGACTGCAAAAGCATTCGTAACCTTTGGATGTCTGAGGCTCGGCGTTCCGCAGTCTGAACAGCTGATTTTCATCAGCGATCGGTCTAACCAATAGGTAACACCATGACCAACTACAATACGGTTAATACTCACATCAACACAATCCGTGCTGGCGATACAGTCCTACACAACGGCGAACTACGCACCGTCTGCAATTCGGACATTAAACGTGGTGGTTTCATGGGTACGTCATTGTTTGGAGACAGCTACCGCTTGGGCACTTTGCCTGTGCAGCTTGTACGCTTCAGCTGTGCCGTATAAACAGGAACTCCAATATGCAATACAAAGTGAACTACCAGCTTGGTGATAAAAAACGTGAAGCCATTATGGCGCAGATAGAACTGGATGAATGCCGAAATCATTGTGAAGTGATTGAGGCGGTAGATCGCAGCTGTCAACAGACGTCTGCCTCGGTTTCTCCCTCAGAGATTCAGGAGGACGATGGTTGGACTGAATTCTCCTATGGCGGTAAGCGCTGGTCGTTCGATTCCGATCAATTGGCACAATGGGATGAGGAGTTAAAGTATTTTGATTTCCTTGATTACCATTTGCTGATTAATCCCACTATTGAGTCAGTCACTGCCTTCATTCATCGTCAAGATTATTAATACCTTCACCCTACCTCGCGAGCGCTTTGTTGCGTGGCGGGATTCCATATCAACGCAATACCCACCCGGCCACAAGGCCGGGTTTTTTGTCCGCGCAATAAAAAGGTACGGTATGACGATATTGACCGAGTGTGCTTGCTAGCGGGTCCAAGCATTAGTAATTTTACTTATCGGCATTGTACTTTCCATAGCTGTTCCCAACTGGTCATGTAGCTGGGACTAAGGAGTGCTCGGCGCATACCCCAATCTGGTGTCAGTGGCACAGCAGCAGTCCGCAAGCAATCATGCCCCCAGCGCCGGTTGATTTTGTCCATGGTAGCCATCAATGCATCTGTGCGCTCCGGTTGGCTGGGGGTGAACAGATCCTGCGTATACTCCCCTCGCTTGCGCAAATCCATTAGAAGGACTTCTGCCTTGCTGTATGCATAGCCCGGCCGGTAGATCCCCTCCAGGGCACGCAGCGCGTAGCGGGTGAGCTGACGGACATCATCTGTTGGGTAGGCTGGGATGATAGTTGCAGCATTGGCGTACTTCGGTCCGTCGCCATGGAATGACGTCTGAATACCGATGCGTAAGGCACCGCAGAGAGAGCGTTGCTTCCGCAGCTTTTCAGCGGCACGGTGAATGTAGGTCGCTAGGGCTTCCTGCAGGCCCTTGCGGGTATGCACGCGTTGACCAAACATCTTGCTGGTGCAGATTGATTGCTTGGGTGGGGCAGATTGCTCCAGGTCCATGCATGATTCGCCCTGCAGCTCTCGGATGGTCCTTTCCAGCACGATGCTGTACTTACGGCCCATTGACCGCGCATCAGCTTGAGAAAGCTCCCACGCGGTGCTGATGCCATCACGAGCAAGGTTGTCGCGCATACGACGACCTATCCCCCATACCTCATCAACCGGCATTCGTCGAAGTAGCCATTCGATTGCCTCAGGCTTGCGCAGGTCTACCACGCCGCCTGTTTTCTCCCTCCACACTTTTGAGGCGTGCTGCGCCGCCTTTGCCAGGGTTTTGGTATGCCCAATGCCGACGCCCACTGGCAGCGCAGTCCATTGCGGATTCCACGCCATCCGGCCACCCAGTCCGCTCTCATCTGGCCAGGCATTCCACGGCCATCTGGCCACCTGTTCCACGGCCATCCGGCCGGGCAGTCGGAGCGCAGCGACGCAGGGGGGGCATTGTTAGTCTGAGGTGCCCGGTGTCGTCAATTTCTTCGTCTGTTTGCGCATCGACTCACCCTTGAGGTTGATCCGATAAGCGTTGTGCACCAGGCGGTCGAGGATGGCGTCGGCCAGAGTCGGATCACCGATCAGTTCGTGCCAGTTGTCCACTGGCATTTGGCTGGTCACGATGGTCGAGCGCTGGCCGTAGCGGTCGTCCAGTAGCTCCAGCATGTCGCGGCGCTGTTCCGCGTTGAACGGGGCCAGACCCCAGTCATCAGGATCAGCAGGTCGGTCTTGGCATAGCCGCTCATCAGCTTGGCGAAGCGCCCGTCGCCGTGGGCTAGGCCCAACTCTTCCAACAGGCGCGGCAAGCGCAGGTAACGCACGCTGTAACCCTCTCGGCAGGCCTGGTGGGCCAGGGCGCAGGCCAGCCAGTCTTACCGACGCCAGTCGGGCCGTTGATAATCAGGTTGAGTCCGTCGCGTAACCACTGACCGCTGCTCAGCTGGAGGATCAGCGCCTTGTCGAGTCCGCGCGGGCTGCGGTAGTCGATGTCTTCGAGGCAGGCGTTGTGCTTGAGCCGGGCCTGACGCAGGCGGCTGCTGAGGCGCTTGTCGTCGCGCTCGGTCAGTTCGCGGTCGACCAACAGGCCGAGGCGTTCCACGAAGCTCAGGCTGTCGATGTCGGGGGTTTTCAGTTGCTCGGCGAGTGCCTTGAGCATGCCGGTCAGGCGCAGGGTCTGGAGCTTGTCCAAGGTCGGATGGGGCAGCATGGTGGGATTCCTTGTGTTCAGTGGTAGTAGCCGGGGCCGCGCAGGTTGGCGTGGTCGTCCGGCAGCAGGGGCAGGTGCTGCTGGGCCAGCGGCAGGTTTTCCAGCCCCTGGCGCAGGATCGATTCGAGGCTCTTGTAGCTGCACGCGCCGAGGCTGAGGGCGCGTCGGCAGGCCAGCTCCAAGCGCACTTCGCCATGGGTCTTGCCCAGGCGCAGGATGCCCAGGCAGGCCCGGTAGCCTTGGGTTGGGTGGATGCGCCGTTCGAGGATGTGGCTGATCACGCCGGCGGTGTGCGGCCCGGTCTGCTCGGCCCAGCGGATCAACCGTTGCGGCGTCCACTCGGCATGCTCGCGATGGCTCTTGGGCATGTGCTCGGTCTGTGTGCTATGCCGGCCCTTGTGTGGCGAGCGCAGGTGGTTGGCCACCCGCTGGTTGGCGTGGAAGCACTCGACGGTGCGCGCCGTCAGCCGTACTTCCAGCTGTTTCTTCACCAACTGGTAGGGCACTGAGTAGTAATGCCCATCGACCTCGACGTGATAGTCGATATGCACGCGCGCCTTCTTCCACTCGGCATAGACGTAGGGCTGCTCCGGCAGTGGGCTCAGCGCTGGACGATCCAGGGCTTCGAAGGCCGAGTGCCGGGAGCCCGGCAGCTTGCGAAACGGTCGTCGGTTGAGCCGCTCCAGCAATAAGGCGATGGCGCTGTTGAGTTCGTCCAGGGAGAAGAACTGGCGGTTCCTCAGCGCGGCGAGGATCCAGCGCTCGACCACCTGCACGCCGACCTCAGCCTTAGCCTTGTCGCGCGGCTTACGCGCCCGCGCCGGCACCACCGCCACGCCATAGTGCTCGGCCAGATCGCGGTAGCTCGGGTTGATGTCCGGCTCGTAGCGATGGCTCTTACTCACCGCGCTTCGCAGGTTGTCCGGCACCACGATTTCCGGCACGCCGCCGAGAAAGGCGAAGCAGCGGACATGGGAGCCCAGCCAGTCCGGTAACTGCTGCGACCAAGTGGCTTCGGCGAAGGTGTAGCTGGACGCGCCAAGCACCGCGACGAACACCTGCGCCTGGCGGATCTCGCCGCTGTGGCGGTCGATCACCGGCACCGTCTGCCCGGCGTAGTCGACAAACAGCTTCTCACCGACGCGATGCTCCTGGCGCATCACCACGTCCAGCTTGCCCTGCCAGGCTCGGTAGTGCTCGCAGAACCAGCTGTACTGAAAGCCTTTCGGCTGGCTCAGGCGATACTCCTGCCAGAGCAGCGCCAAGGTCACGCCCGGCCGGCGTAGCTCGGCATGCACCCAAGACCAATCGGGCAATGGCCGTTGCTCGCTGGGCACCGCAGGGGGCGGTGGGAACAGTTGCTGCTCCAGCTCGGAATCGGACAACGAACAGGGCCAGGCTAGACCGCTGGCGGCAAAGCGGTTGAGGTAATCGCCGACAGTGACACGACCGATCTGCACGCTGACGGCAATCTGGCGAGCCGATAGCCCGACCTCGAACTTGAGACGAAGTACTTCGCGAATCTTACGCATGGATAAACGCTCCACGACGACCTCTCTGCTTCGAAAAAGAGGTCGATGGTAGTGAAGAAATCCTGCGTTACTGCCTGCCCGGTTGAGTGGCCGGATGACCGTGGAATCAGTGGTCGGATACGCGTGGAATGGGTGGCCGGATCACCGTGGAATCGGTGGTCAGATGCTTATGGAATGGGTGGCCAGATGACCGTGGAATCCGCAGTCCATTGCAGGACGCGGGCTTGGATGGCCCGGCCTACCTCAATGATCGGCTCAGGTAGGCCATCGAGCCTGCAGAAGAGCTCATCAATGTAAAGGAAAGATTTCAAGCCATGGACATGGTTCCGTACCTTGCTAACCGGGGATTCAAGGGTAGTCTCATGCTGTCCATGGCAAAACGACATTTTCTGTCGATCTTGCCTAGGTATGTCCATAGATCGTAGTTCCACAGGGCCACACCCACGAGTTGATTTCGTGCAGTCGTTCTGCACGCCAATGAACGCGACGCGATTGCCCTATTGGCGGGCGCTAATTATTTTGTAGGAGTTCAAGATAGATTGGCGAGACGCACATGGAAAATTCGGTCATGACCAGCAACATTGACGAAAAGGATCTCAAGGCTCTAGCCCAACGAGGACTGTCGCTGCTTCGCTTGACTGAGAGCCGCTGGATGGAGCTCGAAGCGTGTCGAAACCACGGTACAAAATTTTCACTTACTTTTCCGCACGTAATTTCCCGTAGTGGTAGACCCAATACTTTGGTTCTGATCGCTACAGATGGAAAAGCTCCCACCTTGCGGTTAGGGCTTATCCGCTCGATTCAAACGATCTCGACGCTCGACTCCCGGGTGATGTTCGATTGTGTCTTGCTGATCGCTCCACAATCACTTAATGCCCTTGTCGCTGGCGTCACTAGCACCACCTTGCGCGGAGCTACCAACAAGCTGAAATCGGAGACCGCCGAGTTTCAACCGGTGTCACAGAAGCTCGGTGAAAAACTGATTGCACTGATTGCGGAAGTACCAGCCAATGTAGCAGTTTTTCATCGTATTCTCGCCGAAGTCGGGCGACCAAAATATTATGAGAATGGCCACGCGCTACAAGTAAATGCCCTTGACCTCGCACTCAAAGCTTTTGGGGTAACGGACGGTGCGACAAGCGTCGCGTTGCCCGGCGGACACACCGCTATTGGCACGGTCCGACTGCAAGAGGACGCGGTCATTGAGCATGACGCACGCTGGATCTCTGGCTGGCACTTGTCCGACAGTGACCTTACCGGCAAAGCCGTATTCACTCGGCGCGGTGAGCAGCTCGAAGTTTTCACCGCCAACAAGCGACCGCTTGAAGAGTTGTTTGGCGTCGACCTTATCTATCTGAACAAGGCACGCGGCTCGTTGGTGATGGTTCAATACAAAATGATGGAGCCAAAAAGCAGTAAGGTGCATCGCATTAAGGCTGACACGCCCGACATTGACCAGCTTGACGCAAAGGAATGGACCGTGCCAATCAATGCTCAGTTCAAGAGTGAGATGGAGCGGATGGAGAAGTTCGACAACGATCTCTCGCCCGAAGGGCCCTATCGACTGAATCCTGGAGCATTCTTCTTTAAGCTTGTCCGCCGCCATTCGGCAATCAAATCTGCGGGAATCATGCTGAGCCTGCAGCATCTGACTGCGGATTCCACGGTCATCTGGCCACCCATTCCATAAGCATCTGACCACCGATTCCACGGTGATCCGGCCACCCATTCCACGCGTATCCGACCACTGATTCCACGGTCATCCGGCCACTCAACCGGGCAGGCAGTAACGCAGGATTTCTTCACTACCATCGACCTCTTTTTCGAAGCAGAGAGGTCGTCGTGGAGCGTTTATCCATGCGTAAGATTCGCGAAGTACTTCGTCTCAAGTTCGAGGTCGGGCTATCGGCTCGCCAGATTGCCGTCAGCGTGCAGATCGGTCGTGTCACTGTCGGCGATTACCTCAACCGCTTTGCCGCCAGCGGTCTAGCCTGGCCCTGTTCGTTGTCCGATTCCGAGCTGGAGCAGCAACTGTTCCCACCGCCCCCTGCGGTGCCCAGCGAGCAACGGCCATTGCCCGATTGGTCTTGGGTGCATGCCGAGCTACGCCGGCCGGGCGTGACCTTGGCGCTGCTCTGGCAGGAGTATCGCCTGAGCCAGCCGAAAGGCTTTCAGTACAGCTGGTTCTGCGAGCACTACCGAGCCTGGCAGGGCAAGCTGGACGTGGTGATGCGCCAGGAGCATCGCGTCGGTGAGAAGCTGTTTGTCGACTACGCCGGGCAGACGGTGCCGGTGATCGACCGCCACAGCGGCGAGATCCGCCAGGCGCAGGTGTTCGTCGCGGTGCTTGGCGCGTCCAGCTACACCTTCGCCGAAGCCACTTGGTCGCAGCAGTTACCGGACTGGCTGGGCTCCCATGTCCGCTGCTTCGCCTTTCTCGGCGGCGTGCCGGAAATCGTGGTGCCGGACAACCTGCGAAGCGCGGTGAGTAAGAGCCATCGCTACGAGCCGGACATCAACCCGAGCTACCGCGATCTGGCCGAGCACTATGGCGTGGCGGTGGTGCCGGCGCGGGCGCGTAAGCCGCGCGACAAGGCTAAGGCTGAGGTCGGCGTGCAGGTGGTCGAGCGCTGGATCCTCGCCGCGCTGAGGAACCGCCAGTTCTTCTCCCTGGACGAACTCAACAGCGCCATCGCCTTATTGCTGGAGCGGCTCAACCGACGACCGTTTCGCAAGCTGCCGGGCTCCCGGCACTCGGCCTTCGAAGCCCTGGATCGTCCAGCGCTGAGCCCACTGCCGGAGCAGCCCTACGTCTATGCCGAGTGGAAGAAGGCGCGCGTGCATATCGACTATCACGTCGAGGTCGATGGGCATTACTACTCAGTGCCCTACCAGTTGGTGAAGAAACAGCTGGAAGTACGGCTGACGGCGCGCACCGTCGAGTGCTTCCACGCCAACCAGCGGGTGGCCAGCCACCTGCGCTCGCCACACAAGGGCCGGCATAGCACACAGACCGAGCACATGCCCAAGAGCCATCGCGAGCATGCCGAGTGGACGCCGCAACGGTTGATCCGCTGGGCCGAGCAGACCGGGCCGCACACCGCCGGCGTGATCAGCCACATCCTCGAACGGCGCATCCACCCAACCCAAGGCTACCGGGCCTGCCTGGGCATCCTGCGCCTGGGCAAGACCCATGGCGAAGTGCGCTTGGAGCTGGCCTGCCGACGCGCCCTCAGCCTCGGCGCGTGCAGCTACAAGAGCCTCGAATCGATCCTGCGCCAGGGGCTGGAAAACCTGCCGCTGGCCCAGCAGCACCTGCCCCTGCTGCCGGACGACCACGCCAACCTGCGCGGCCCCGGCTACTACCACTGAACACAAGGAATCCCACCATGCTGCCCCATCCGACCTTGGACAAGCTCCAGACCCTGCGCCTGACCGGCATGCTCAAGGCACTCGCCGAGCAACTGAAAACCCCCCGACATCGACAGCCTGAGCTTCGTGGAACGCCTCGGCCTGTTGGTCGACCGCGAACTGACCGAGCGCGACGACAAGCGCCTCAGCAGCCGCCTGCGTCAGGCCCGGCTCAAGCACAACGCCTGCCTCGAAGACATCGACTACCGCAGCCCGCGCGGACTCGACAAGGCGCTGATCCTCCAGCTGAGCAGCGGTCAGTGGTTACGCGACGGACTCAACCTGATTATCAACGGCCCGACTGGCGTCGGTAAGACCTGGCTGGCCTGCGCCCTGGCCCACCAGGCCTGCCGAGAGGGTTACAGCGTGCGTTACCTGCGCTTGCCGCGCCTGTTGGAAGAGTTGGGCCTAGCCCACGGCGACGGGCGCTTCGCCAAGCTGATGAGCGGCTATGCCAAGACCGACCTGCTGATCCTTGATGACTGGGGTCTGGCCCCGTTCAACGCGGAACAGCGCCGCGACATGCTGGAGCTACTGGACGACCGCTACGGCCAGCGCTCGACCATCGTGACCAGCCAAATGCCAGTGGACAACTGGCACGAACTGATCGGTGATCCGACTCTGGCCGACGCCATCCTCGACCGCCTGGTGCACAACGCTTATCGGATCAACCTCAAGGGTGAGTCGATGCGCAAACAGACGAAGAAATTGACGACACCGGGCACCTCAGACTAACAATGCCCCCCCTGCGTCGCTGCGCTCCGACTGCCCGGCCGGATGGCCGTGGAACAGGTGGCCAGATGGCCGTGGAATGCCTGGCCAGATGAGAGCGGACTGGGTGGCCGGATGGCGTGGAATCCGCAGAACTGGCTGGCGCCCACTGAAACGGGTGCAATGTTGCGCAGCATGGCGATGGTCACGGGCATGGTTTGCATTGGGTTCTTCCTCAAGGAGTGGGTTGGCCGTATAGCTAGGAATGGCCAACAACACCTGATAAGCCACCCCAGACGGCAGCTCCCGCGGCCGAAGCTGCGGGTATCAGCAGCCGATCGCCGCAGGCTCTTTGAGTTGCCCCTCACTGACATTGCCCTCCTGAGCAGGAAGCGCAGGTGTAAAAAACCCCGAACTGCGTGAGCAGAACGGGGTGGTGCAGCGTTAGGGGATCAGGCCTGTCGGAAGGTACTACCAGTTCGAAGGCCACTGTATAGAATCGTCATCGTCGTAGGGGACAGGCTTCACCTTGAACCCAACAAGCAGAATCTCCAGCAGTTGCTCATCGTCCTGGGGCAAATCAAACCAACCTGCCTTGTAGAAGCGTCTCGCGAAGCTGTAGTCATCCCACAGACGCTCGATATCGTTCTCGCTGGCCATGTAGCCTGCATTCGCCAATGCCGCACGCATGCGGCGAACATCAGCACTGCGTGCCGACGGCGCCGGCGTGTATTGAAGGTATTCCATACTGCTCATCCGCCAATAATCACTTTTTTGCTCGCATTCAAAACGTCACGCAGCGCGTTTGTAGGCCTCGATTCGCTCGTCGGCTGCGGCCAGGTAGCCCTCGACCCTCGCACGCGCTTTGGCCATGTTTTCGACATCATCAGGTTTCGCACGCGAGCACGAAATGTTCGAGACCTCAGTCAAAACCCGTTGGGTCATCTCTTTCCAATGGGAAACTTCATCGGCACTGCAGCAGGCATGGTAGTCATTGACCTTGCGGTGGAGACGGTCGTAGGCACGGCGGTACTCGGCGACAGGGACGGTTTTGTTGCTGCTCATGGGTGGCACTCCTCAGAAGGGAAATCTGGTTGAACTTGCCCATGGATATGGCTCACGCACGCGTGTAACGGATGTGCCGGCGAGCGCCAGCATCCTTGTTCCGCCATGTAACTCATCCCTGAGCACGATGTTCAATTCCCCAGGAGAGAAACCATGACAACACTCGTGAAAGTAGCGACCTGCCTGACCCCGGAGCTTGCACGGACCATCGTCAAGATGGCGTGCATCGTGCGCATCTCCAAGACCGGTGAGGGAGTGGAGATTCGCGACACCAGACCCCTCCTCGATCGCTTGGAGTCCCCAATCGAAGGGCGTGGAGTCGTCCGAACCTTTGGCTCCACGCATTTCATTGTGACCGAGGATCTGGCTCACCGGATCGACGCAAAACACCTACCAGGTGAGCCGACTACAACTTCACCTGTTACCACTGCAGATGACGCCGATGCGCTGAAAACGCTCATAGCTGATCGGTTGGGGTCTCAGGGTTGGCTGATCGTCGACGACCTGAGTTTCAACTGCACCTCTGGTGTGGCCAGAAAGCAGTACCAAACAGCGGTCGGCATCAAAGAGGCAATCGCATACCTGCAAGCCGGGGATGACGGTGCCAGGCGACTGATCGCTGAATACTACAGCGAGGGTAACAATGTGCTGAGCACAACGACTGCGCGCTTCACCCCAGACTGCTCGACTGAGGCAATTGAAGCGGGCACCAGCCGTTTTTCAGCCCAAGTTGACCACGTAGTAAGCGGCACCTATGCAGTGCGGCTGCTTCGCCCTCGCGACCAGGCCGCGGATGATAAATAGCGTCTCCAGGCTCACTTAGGCGAACGCTCCACCACACCCCGGGCTTGCCTGGGGTTTTTTGTTCCCACTGAACGTTATGCCCCGATGTAAGACATCCCACCGTGTAACGAGAACCCTCCAGTTCGAAATCACACAAGGACACCCCATGACTCACCCTATGCAACCAATCATCAAAGACGACAACGGCTCGCTTCGATTCAAGGCGAATGCAATTGTGGTGCACTTGCTGGAACAAGGCGGCATCGACATGAACGCTATTGCCCAGCTAAATGTCAGCGATGAGGACCGTGCTCATTTTGCTCAGCTCATCGGCTACAGCGTCAGCGGCTTCGGAGGCTTGTCGTACGTGAGTAGCGACATGTCTGCGGTGGCTGATCGTATGGCTGATACAGGTGAAACGGAACAGATGGCCAAGATCACGCACTTGCAAGGTGAATTGGCTGCGCTGCGCAGTGCACTACGGGACCCCATAGCCAGGCTCTACGGCTTGCACCCGAACGACCTCCAAGCGGAGTCTGGCTCTGATGAGTAACGCCATCGAAGTGCAATCCCAGAAGGTCCGAGCCGCCTACGCAGTCACGGGCAGCGTCAATCCTGAATACGAGCGCGAGTTCGACATCCTCTCCGATATGCGTCGTGCAAAGATGGCCCAAGAATTCCGCGCAGAGCGTGGCTTGCCTCCCACGGCCGCAACCCCGTATGACTGAGCCACAGCAAACTGCGGCTTGAGCATGCACACCATCGCCCCCGGCTTGCTGGGGGCGTTTTTCGTTGCGCTTCCGGTCAAGTAGAGTGAAGCCGCGAGGCATCTGATTCACCGACCAGGTCATAGTGGCTCCTTCGAAGGGTTGCCACGATAGCCACGTAGGTGTACATCACCGTGTACACGCAAACTTCAAGGTACAGGTATGACTCAACAAACCGACCAGGAGCTGTTTTACGAGCTTCAGATCGCCGCCAATCGCCAGACAATCTGGATACACAGCAGTGACGGCTCAACGGTCGGCCGATTCAGTCCTCGGGGAATTGATCTTCACAATACCGTTACCGAACAGATGTCTGGCTTACCTGAGTGCCGAATGTGTACGCATGGAAGCCCAACACAGGCTGACTGGCTGACCTTCCGCGACCGCTCGCTTGAATGGTGGGGCGTGGATATTCCTCACAATGCAATCGACACGAGTTTTCTGCTGCCTGACTAACGTGCTATGCGCAGCCGGCTGAACCTAAAAGTTCATTTGTGCGGGCTGGCGCTGGCTCAGTAAAGACGGGCCACACACGCCGCTACTTCCCCTTCGATAGTAGAGACGTCCTCTTCGCTCAAAATCCCAAGCGCTCTCAGTTCTTTGAGCCGACCATCAATGAGTCCTTCGTTGTACGCGATGGAATACTCATCTCTCATAGTCTTCATATGCTCGATGAGGGAGCGCAGTTCAGTCATTTTCTCGTCCCGTGCTAGGTCCTGGTCTTCACAAACCTCCAACGGGACTAGACCCTGGCCACTCCGGTACAAGGTGACCTGCAGGCTCCCTGTATCCGAGCTGGCGAGCCGCTCCAGGTCAGCGGGGTCAATCAGGCATGCAGGCATATCGACAACCTCATTTCAGGTGCACGAAATCACATGGTTTTATACGGTATCAGCCCGGCAGCAGGCCCGGCTTAATTGGTTTGTTCGAGCTGTTGCATAACGAAGATAGGCACATGTGCCTACCTAGGGGTGTCTCCAGCTGTCAGCTTCGCGGCTTGCTGCTGCTCTCGACGCTCCATCAATTGCTGCATGTACACAATCCCATCTTGCAAGGCTTTTACCGCCCAGGATGGACAAGGCCGGGATGATTTTTTTGTCGGATCGTTGAGCCAAGAGCGAACAGTTCGAATTGAGCATGGCCGCCGGGTGACGGCATTGATGAGCACCGCACTCTCACCTTGCTTCACGTTAAATTGTTTCAGCAGCGCCAGAAACGCTTGCCGGTTGGCTTCCCGCTGTTCGTCGTTCATCAATCCTCCAAACATCTGAAAATAGGCACATGTGCCTACTTTTGCATTGTAGGCACATGTGCCTACTTGGGACACCAAAATTCGTGTACTGAGCTCATGACTGGACCGACAATGCTGGCGATGGGACCTCACAGGCCGCTCCCATCACCTTAACTTCCAGGGAGGTGAATTCTGCAGCTAGGGCCCTGGTAACCACCTCAAGCTCAATTTCAGTGATCCCCAATGGCCCCGGCCAGATCTTGACCGTTGCCCGTTCGCGCCAGGCCCTGAAGCAGCCATTGTTTCGAGAATCACGCCACGCAACAGCGTGGAGGACATTCTGGAACTCCTCCAAATCAGCCAAGAACCGGGTATCCGATGAGAACGCTCCGGTGAAGGACTCTCCTCCGCCAGTGACAACACTGTTCAGCTTCATCTCAAGCGTGAGTCGCTCCTGGGAGGATGACTTCTTGAGCACCCAAGCAACTAGGAGAGCCATCACCAGGCTCAAGGCGATAATCCATACGATCGACTTCAGGCTTTGTTGGGGAATCCACCCTAGGTATTGCAGGTGCAACTGCAGGCCGCCCCAAACCATCGGGATGACCGGGAAGAAAAGGAGCAGTTTCAGCGGATCCCGCATGGACGTTGATCCCCGCTCTTTCAATGGGCCATGGTTTTGACAACCAGGTAAGCGATCAGCATCAGCCACAGCGCATTCGCCAGAACTCGAACTACCAATGCGGAAATGGTGTTTGTCTTGACCGCATAGAAGCCGGCAAAGACGAAGCCGATTGCCCCACCCAACGTCGACGCCCAGGCTGGCAGCCAGGCCGGGGTAGCATTCATGATCTGCATCAGCGCAGGCCCCAACAGAATCAGGATCGCCGCGAAGAATGGGCGGATCCAAGGCCCGTTGCGATCCATGTAGGTTTCTCGCGGCAGTGCCTGTGACTTGTTCATTCGTGTCTCTCTCTGGTTTTTGAAAGGATTTTGGACTGAGTTGTTACGCGACGACCACCTGTATCTGATCGGTTATGTCGCGGTGGCACTGCACACAGAAGCGGCGAGCGCCGCCTCGAACTCGCACCATATTGCTGGCGTCGAAGGCGTCCCCGTTGGCCTCGAAGATCTGCGTGTACTTGCAAATTCTCTTCTCGTACCAGCCGCTTAGGCTGTTGCACTTTCGACACGGGGTAACTTGTTGAAGGGTTCCTTCCATGCTCGTGAGCACCTATTTGGATCTCGAAAGCCTGAAGCGCAGCCACAGGACAATACATAACACGTATGCATAATACCAAGACATGAACATTATTCAACGTGCTTTAGGGCTTAGGCGGCCGGCGGGGCCCCGATCAGCGGGGCTGTTTCGTAGACGGTTCGTATCCCAGTCGTCGCGTAAGTTGGACCAGGCCTACAATCTGCTGCCGCATGGATTGCCCATGGGACTCCAGTTCTTCTACCTTGCGTTCCAGTTCCCAGGCCCTGCGGTATAGCCGCTGGTTGATAGCGATCACCCGCTGCAAAGCTGAACGCTCGCGGTCGCCGATATCCCCCGAGTCGGCGCCTTTCGCGGCCTGGGCGAGAATGTCGGCGGGCACCTCTGGCAACGGCTCGTCATCCCAAAACATACTGCCCCCTATACTGTATATGCGAACAGTATGCGATGGCTTTGAGCTCAAGCCAATCCCCCGATCTGCAGCGATAGCGCGCAGAATGGGGAGTTCAGAGTTGGAGGGCTGGTTGAACTGATCGTCGCCCCTGGGCGGCGCGATCATCGAGGTGCGGGGTGAGATGCTTGGTTAGGGTTAGAAACGGACCAGCGGCACCAGCGGCACCACGGAGTATTAGCTCCTCACTCATCTGCCGCCCGGGCAGCCAGGATCGCATCCTGGACCGCATCGTCATCGTCAAAGAACCCTTCCTCAGCTAATCCCAGGTGCTCATCGAGCAAGACGCATATGCTCAATGCTGCTTCAGCCGGATCCCCGCTGCTGCGAACAAGCGCCTCGATCTGCTTCCGCAGAAGGCGTACTTCTTCAACTTGGCCAAGGCCTGGCTCGGCGGCAGGGTCAGGCAATGCAAAGGCTAGTTGACCTTCAGCACCTAGATCAATCATCACAGTGTTTCCCGCCAGGTTTCGAAACTCCATCGACATGCAGTTATTCTCCCAAGATGCGTTAGCGGCCTCTATTGGTGGCGGCCGGGGTCTGCCGATCAGACGCTTGATTTGAGATCGTTGAGCCAAGAATGGTCTTTGCAGAAGAAGTGCTCATCGAGAGGATCAGTATCTGGCCAGCGCCTGGAGCAACCTGGCCGCCGGCAACGCACCGCTACCTGGATACGATCGGCGGGTTCTGCATTCACCAGATCCAGAGCCATTCCACACGCAGGTTTCCCATTTTCACCGAGGACGTGAGCCATGATAGCGAAGCGGCCTTGTGAGAGCTGCCCAGGCCGCAAAGCGCGGAATGCCGCTTGCAGTTGCGCCTGTATCACCGGTGGAGTGGTCATGATGGTGTGTCCCTCGATATTCCATCAACATTACAGGAGGAATGTACTTTTTGAAGACCCAACACGAAGCCCAGGAAGTCCTCGGGGGTCAACCACTCCAACTCGGCGAGTTCCTGCTCGATGTGAATCTGGTGCCAAGCAATCCAGTCATCAATGTCTTCCAGGTATTGGTACTCGCCAAGATTTCCGGTGTCCCCGTGCCAGTGGCCACAGCCGCACACTAGATTTTTGTATGCCTTCAGCGTGCCTGATAACAGCTCTTGCCATTCGTTAACCACGGCTGTCCCTGCACAGGCCGGGCACTGACCAGAGGAGGTCACAGGGTTCAGGGGCGTGAAATGATCAGCATCGCGCATCACACACTCGGAAACGAGGTGGAATTCCTTATCGGTAGGGCTCAAGTGCACATCCAAGGCCTCCAAGACCTTCCATTCAACGCAATTTGGGTCGTCAAAGACGCCCACCACAAATCCGGTGCAGACATTGCAATCAGCAGGCCCGGAGACGATACGGGCAAGGCAGCCCCCACTCTCAACACTACTCAGATCGACTATGTCGCCGAAAGCTCTGCGTATGCTCATGGGTTTGGTAATGGTTCCGATCGCCCAGCCATGCGCTCTGTGGCTCCAGACGATTGCGTATCGCCTTCACTTCGCGTATTGCCTCACAGCAGCGCCGGCAGGTAATCGATCGCTTGCCGGCTGGCTCGAACGGCTCCGGCGCCATGCCGAGCTCGACCGCCTCTGGCGCGTCGCCACAAAGCGAGTGCTCTGGTTCTATGGGGTTCGGCGCACATCGGCGCACGGCGAGTACAGGTGCGTCAGTCATGATGGCTTCCTCATTGGCGCCGGCACCGACGTCAGCGGCCAGCTTACGGGTAATTTCCTGGGCAACTCCTCGGCCCTCTTCCCCGCCGCACTGCCAGCTTCTAATGCTGTGCTGCGGGGGCCAGGGTTATCGCTTATTGCCATTCTGAGCCTGCGTTAGCCGAACGTTGAAGTCGTCCAGGGACAAGCTGCCATCGTTCAATTGGAACAGCAGGTTCTGCCCCTGCACCCTCCCCTCCGCGTTGCTCTCGCGTAACACTGCATCGGTGGCGAAGAGGAACTTGCGAAGGGCCTCTTGAAATTCACGGGGGACGGTTGAGATGAAGTCGCAAAGCTGGGTGTCACGGTGACGCACCTCGAAGAAGCCATCACCGCTGTACATCCGGCCCGCACCTCTTTGTACCCAAGGATCAGTCACTTCTCCAGGACTGACTTCTTCGGTGGGGAACGATGCTCGCACAAGTTCAGACAAGGCTTCAGCCATACGCTCGCTACCAGGCAGTTTGTAGCACCCCATTGGCAACGCCAATCGGGCCCCGAAATGCAGGCGTACCGCCGAGCCGCCTGAGGCTTGGTCCACAGTGGCTTTCAGCGATGGGTAATCTCGAAGCTTGATCTCACACTGGTGACAGACATTGCCCGCATAGAACTTCTGTCGCGTCTTGCATCCCGGGCATTCCTTCTCTGTTGCTGATCGCACGTGGACGTTCCCCTCATGAATTTGATTTTCGAACCCAACTCAGCCTTGGGGCTGAGGGCTTAGATAGCGGATAAAGATCCATGCGCACTAATTGATTCTTAACACGTACGCACAATACTGACGAAGGGTTTTCAGATCAATATCGTGGGGAGGGGAGTGCTTGCAGGAGGGAGGTCGCATACTGCCAGCAGCGCCAGGCGGATGCACTGACGCTGGCGCAAGAGCCCCGGCGCCAGTTGGCTAAGTATACTCAGCGTAAGAGCCGGAAATGCATGCACTTATTGCCTTGTGGCCGAAACGACGTAAATGTACTCTTCCCCATTATCGTAAGATTTATATTCGCGCTTACCACCATTGGGAATAATATCGGTTCCTTTATACACGAAGCCATCAGTCTGAGGGAAGTCGACGGCGAGACTACCGAATTTGTCGGCCTTCATTTCATTCAGGCGTACATAGTTGACGTCCATGGTGAGACGGATGTCTCCATCGATAGTGATAACTGGCGTAAAGTAGGCTGTTGTGCCTAGCTCTAGACGTCCGAGCCGAACTTTATTACCAACTAATTCCCTGAACTTCCTGTACTCAACGTTTTTGTAGGGACGCTGGGAGCCGCTGACAGCAACAACATGAGGCTGGGAAACAAGCTCTCCATTGCGATAGAGCTCGGTGCTGATATTGACTGACTCTGCAGCTGCAGCATTAATCGAGAATGTAGCCAAAGCTGCGAAGATAATTGCTTTCATAAAATGCTTGCACACCAAAACTAACCAAGATTCCAACTACCCAGTTTGAGGCCAGGGTAGGAGAAGAAATTGACCACCCGCTTTACTAGCCAAGGCGAGGCAGGTCACGAAGCAAAGCTTTGAGCTCGTGCCATGGATGCTGCGCGCTTTCGATTTCGTTCGAGCACCCTTCCTCATGTGTGAACGATTCGGCCGCCTGATCAACAGCTTGGCTGGAGTGGCAACCCTGGCAGCAGATGATCGAGTACTCGATAGACCATCTTTCGCCGAAAGCCTCCAGATCCTGGTCTAGCTGACTGTAATTCTCGCTCTCGCTCATACCTACCTCACGTTGTGGGCGCGAAGCTCACGCCTCTCCTCAGACCTGGCCTAGCTGCAGCATGAAGTGTAACTGGCCGAGACGGATTTCTCACGACCAGTCAGGGTGATTTTGATCAGTCAACGCCTTGCCGGCGACAACCATCTCTTTTCCCGTGTCGAGCCGGGCTACAACCCAATTTCCTCGGCCTCCGTAGGATGTCGCCTCAATCGTTCGAACAAGGTTTCCACTCTTCACGAAGCGATAGGTGGTGGCCGTTTTGATTTGCATGTGAAGATCCTCAATGATCTGTGTGTCATGCGCCGAAGGAAAAATGGGCTCTGTGAGAGAAGACCTAAAGGCTATAGGCATAAACCCAATTGGGCATGCCCATATAGTGTTCTTTCAGGCCGATACGACAACGCGTAAGGCGCTGAGCGTCATGCAATGTGGATAGATCACGACCCAATTGCCGGCAGCGATCAGCACCTAGTCCCAGGGCGACGGATGTCGCGCCAGTGGTGAAGACATATGCGTCGACGAATTCGCTGTTGAGGACATCAGCGTCCCCGTTTTCACGGATCCATTGAATGATCCACTCATGGCGAGCAGCTGGCTTCATTCGGACTTTAACATTCGTTGAGTCACCTGCTCCGAGCGAACCCCCACCAACCAGTTGATCAGTCCCATATCGCTCAGTCATGGTGCTTCCCTCAAAAAAACCGCTCATGTGCCGGCCGGGGAGTAACTTCCAGCAGATTACGGAAGACGGCTACCATCGCGGCGAATCCATTTAGCAGATCGCACTGCCGCCTGATACTGCCTAATCGAGCGCACCAGCAAGATCAGAGCAATTGCAGCCACTCCGCCCGGCCATAGCGAAGGCCACTCGTAACCGCGGAACGAATCAATTGTGTCAGCTTGCAAGTGGAACAAGTATCCCTGCCAACCGAGCATGACTAATGCAAAGCACAGCAGAAGCTCATGCTGTGTCGTTCGCCGGCGAGGCGGCGTTGGGTGGTTACTCATGTACCATTTCCATAGCAATCAATGCTTATCCTGCAGGCTCAAAGAGCGTTGCAGCCCCAGTCTGTGAGTGCGCTTGATGTTGCGCTACGCCCGACGAAATTTCATCAACAAGCTGAAATGCGCGCTTTGCGAGAAATGCTCAACGCGTTGGCTACAGCTGGCAGGGCCGCCAGGATAAAGGCCAGGATGGCCAGCCCATAGCCGGCTACTGCACCACCGCGGAACTGGTATGAGTCGACCTGATACAACAGGCTGACGGATTTTGGTAGCGTTACACCCTCGGCCGGTGTGCTTGCAGTGTGCAGATGCCATTGATCGTCGAGCCCACCCTCAATCCGCCCTTCAGCCCGGCAGAGGCCATTAACGACGGGAGCACCCGCGGCTTGGCAAATTGACGGGTCGGTGATGAGAGCAACTGCCGGCTCAATGGTTTGCAGAGCGAAACCTACTCGAATCGCACACCAGAGCACCAGCATCAGCCAGGCGATCGAGATCGTGAAGCTTTTCAAAAAGTGATTCTCCGTTGGCTAGAGGCAGAAGCAACAGGTACTGCCACTCAGCACGTGAAAAAGTCAGCTACTGGGTCAGGGTTGAAGTCCGTAGACAGTGAAGGTGGCCCCAACCACAAACAGGCAGGCGGCAATGTACTTCATGACCCGCCGAACACCAGCCGGCACACAGAAAAACGCCGCCAAATAAGCGAGGGCCAGGCCCAGGAAGCCCAGTAAATAAAGTGTATGCTCCGACATTTTGGTCTCTTCCTTTTTGAAATTACGCGCTCTGAAAGCGCTTTTCGATGGGTAGGTCATCGACGTCCACGTAGCAGTGTACGCCTGCTGTATCGGTAATGAGAGTCATGGCAACAGGGGACTCTTGCCCGATGAATAAAGATTATCCTATAGGACAATCTCTAACAATGATTATTTGCCTATACGACAATATTTGCCTCCAAAAGCCTTGCTTCTGTAGCAGGCTCGTCGTCGTCGCCCGAACCACGGCCGGAGAAGTTAGGTGCGTGCCGTCAACACGTTTCCTAGGCCGCCCGGCTGTACCGGCGGTTACCTGGGTTGCCGACACTATTGCCGCTCCACGGCTTGCAGCGCCTCGCTACGCTTGCCCATGTACTCGTCTTCGGTCAGCATCCCTAGGTCAGCCATGAGCATGGCATAGCCGATGGCCACGCTCGACTCGTGTTTTGCATCGTCGATGCTCGTCGCTGCCCGAGCCCGCTCCAGGACACCGGCCAAGTAGGTGTGAGCAATGGCGATGGCCGCCTGGCTGATCTGCTGTATTACCCTTTCAACTGCTGGACCCGGCGCTGGCTCCGCAGTCATCAGCTACATCGGCTCGCCCAGGGCCATCATCTGTGACGGCATTCCACGGTAAACTTACGCTGCACTGGCGCATCTGGGGCATCCCCTGCCTCGCAGCGTTGAATTCACATAACAGGGAGTGAGGCATGCTGACCTTCGAAAACCGGTACGACGCAGCTCGCAACAAGTACTTCGCTGAAAACCCTCAGGCAATGAAAAAAATTGAAGCGGTTAGCGCTGGGGTGATCGAGGCCTGCGGAATGACGGTTGAGGAGTACCGCCAAGTTCAGCGGGTGCGGGTGTTCGCTGAAGCAGCCGAGAGGCGGGGCATTGAGCTGGATGAGTTCGTCATTCAGTTAGTCGCCGAATCCCCACAGCAAGCCCAGGAGTGGCGGATCCAGCGCCATCGGCAAATGGCTGACGCGCTTGGTATCGACTGGTCGGAGTACAGAGCCATGAATCAACTCTGCGAATAGTCGATTCGGTATTGGTTGAAACCGTCCTGCCGGTACTGTAAGTTAGCCCTCGATGCGCGGTGACCTCATGCTGCTGCTCGTAACAGCCGCTTCGTGATCTCGCCCTGCTGCTCCTTCCTTAGCGTTACGGCTAAGAAAGTCAAAAGCCTCGGAACTCCCGGGGCTTTTTTGTGGGCGCCCCAAAGGCGTTCCCCCGCCCCACTCACGTTGATGGTTCGCAGTATGGTGATTGTGCTACACAAGATCGCGCATGACTTCCGTGCATCGCTCGACAAACAGAAAGCCCTGGGCATTCTTCCGCAGCACATGATGGATTTCCCTAGCGCATGCTGCGCAGTGACCTCGGAACTCCTAGGCGATTATCTCAACAGCATTCCAGGCGGCCCGAAGGCCGACACTGTAAACGCCAACCGGAATGGCAAGTCACATATGTGGCTCGTTGTGGATTCGGTGATTGTTGACCTGACGGCAGACCAGTTTCCAGATGGCCGCCCGGCGGTGTATATCGGCCCAGAAGACTCCACCTGGGAAATAGATCTCCGCGGTAAAGCCAGCCATGGGGGAACGGCCACATCATCGGACGAACGAGCGGTGCTTGAACGGTTCATCGAGTACGCGGGGCTGCCCACCTTCGATTAACCTGGTCTGCACACACTCTGCTTCCATGCTGCCCTGCACTACAGGCGCACGCAGGGGCAGAGGAGCGGTCGAGGATCCTCCCTTACGCTCCTCTGCCGAGACATCACTCGTTGGCTGCGTAATTCGCCTTTCGAAGCCACTCGCCTACTGCGGCCGATCGAGATCCTCCCCGGGCGTTGATGTCCCGCCCCCTAAAGGTGCCCCACGCTCGATAACCTCGCCCGTCGACTGCGACCCAGAACGTGACCTGGTCTTCGTCCACCTGCCGATAAATTGCTTCTGGTGCTGCGTTCATGATCGGACCTTCTTTGTTTAGGAGGTCCTAGAATGGCGTCACGACGATCGGCAATGGCGCTGGAACAGCATGGCGTGGCTGACGCCCTGGGCGAGATCTCCTCCCACCACATGCTCAAGGATGGCGTCCCAGCAACCGGGTCGGAGGTGAGCGGTCAACTGAGCAGCAGAGTACTTTTGCTCACTCAGGTTACGACCATCCCGGCGCCAGCACAGGCGCACCCGGGCTTTGACATGCTGGCCATCGGGCGTGTGGAAATCGACAATTTGCTGGGATGCTGAACAAGTGGGGATCCGGCGATCCTCTATAACGTTGAAGCCGCAAGCCTACAAAAATGGGCGCACAGCATCGCGAGAGCGCTGTTCGGCCGCGAGACTTTCTGAGCCTCGAAACTGACGGGGCTGTGAATTGGACAAGGCAACACTCCCTTCTAGCAGGCTGGTCACAGTCCAATTTGACTCCCTGATCGGTTGGTCTGTTCGGAGCTTAAAATGGATAAGCCCCGACCAGGCCGGGGCTTCGTGTAGTCATTTTGCAACCGTAGCAGATCAGCCCTTGAGCTGCGTCTTACCGATCAGCACACCAGGGCCCACTGCCGTATCCAATGGTTTGGCACGTCCCAAGTGATACTCGGCATATTGGCTGCTGCCATCCTGGATCACGCACACTGCCAAGATACACCACCCTTCATCCAGCAGTCGTTGAGCTTGGGTCTGGCCATTCACTTGCGTCAGCTCTGTTACGTCTTCAATCGCCATCGGTGCTGCTCCTCGCGTAGATGATGGCCCAGTGTAGTCACTGACAAAGCTTACTGTCCTCATTAATCTTAGATTTTCTTGTACGCCCCAGCTCGGGCAGACAAAATCCGTGGGTCTTAAGCTTACGCGTCTAGTCGGGTAATAAGCCAACACCCATCGGCTCAAAGTTCAGGCCGGCACCCGTTATCTGCCAGCTTCCGTATCCCACAGTATCTCTATGATCAGGATGCCATGTGTGAATGGCCTCCATCATTCAGCTGAGGAGCCTTCTTTTATTATTTTGGTCCTTCGCTTCTTTTGCCACGTCATTAAAACTTTGGCTCTCTTGCGCCCACATTTCTCCTTGGGCATAGATGTGAGGGCCGAATTTCTTCGCCAGGTCAGTGTGGTTTGGCAGAGAATTTCTGATTTGCATCCACGCCAAAACCATTTCAGTCTTGTCTGGCTTCTCACGATTCATAATTCGGTTGATCACATCCGCGTAATCTTTTGCCCAACGATCCTCTGCATCAGAAAAAAGGCTGATCTCTTCCGGGATAATGAAGATGTGCTCCATCTCATTTTCCAGCTGATAGGCCATATTGGACATTGCGGGATCACAGAATCTAGTGGGCATGAGTTTTATCTGGCCTTCGCAGATGTCACGTCGAAGGTGAAGAAGTTCATGCCCGATAACGGATTCCGTAGCGGTCAATGGGTCACACCAAAGCATAACTCTCTGCTGATGACCATCGATTTCAAACGCCGCTGTTGCCATATCGATGTTAACCAGTGGATCAAGGCAGTCAGCTTTATGCATTACTTCAAGCTCGATGCCGGTTGAGTCATGTATCAGTTTTGGAATCGAGCGAAGGCTTATCGGCAATCGCTCCCACACCTCACGCATATTGAGGGCGTCTAGCTGCTGCTCAAAACGTTGCATTCCGCGCTTCCTGTTTGGATTACGATTCTCAGAGTCCTTCAAGGGCGTTTAAATAACGCCCTTTTTCTACAACCAAACTTATTTGCCTATGCTGTTATCATCAACAGCACCTACTGCTCCGCTACTTCGAAGCGCAGTGATACCTGCCCGCTCGACCTGATCGACCATAATGTGTGCCTCGCGCGCCAATTCGACGCGGAGGTCCGGCGCCATTTGAAAGCGGATTGCAACCGGTGCCAGGCGCAATAGCGCTTGTAAAGAGGTATTCAGATACTCGGGCGAACTGTCTCGGGTCACTTCCAGCAGCAAGGGTGTTGAAATCACAGGTGCCCGACTCATCGCAGCTAGCGCAGTGTTCCAATCGCGATGGCCATGCATGGCCGTTACAGCCTCCAGGCTTTGGCTATGCGTGATAGGCATGTTCTGGCGGGAGAGGTGACCGCACAGCCGCTTGGCCTGCATTTTGAAAGTTTCAATCGTAGACATGATGGTTTCTCGCTGTTCCGGCCGCGGTGCGCGTCGTCCCTCCGTTGGACCTGCCGGTGAGAATCACCATTCGAGTTAAACCTTGCTCACCATGCCATTGAGGCGGAGGGGGCAGGCAGCAAATAGCCCTGCCCCAAAGGCTATTGCAGACCACCGCGACAATCAAGCACAACACTCAGGAAACCTAGCCATAGCCCTCCAGCTCCACAGCACTCGCAGTCGCGGCAGCATCGTCGCCAAGCACCCCTGCTGAATCATTATGCGATCGGTGTGCAACTGTTGACAGTGCGCAGCCGAAAGGCGAAATCAGCTATGGCGTCATCCCGCTGCTCGATCGCCTCTACATTGATGACCTGGCGGCCGCGAAGGGCTCGACCCGCCCAGGATTCGTCCAGGCTGCCCTGTGGCAGCTATGGTGCACCTACGGGCTGCAGCTTACCCCTCTATCACAGGCATTGGGCTTGGGACGGTTTTGAGCCACAGTGCGCGTCGTTGCTACGTTGGCAACCCCTGATACCTGAATCGGGTTTGGACAAGTCCTTCCGCCGCTACTGGGAATGGATCGTGGCCGAACACTCAGCAGGACGTCCAGCGGGACCTTGTGTGCGATGATCGATTGATGCTCAGGGGCCCCTCTGCCGAAGCGGCACCATTCGCCGCCGCTGACTATTTGTCCACCTTCCAGATGGAGCTGACCATGCCCCTGTTTACCCGCTTTCGTCACTTCCTCCAGCGCCGCAACATGACACGCCTTAACGCGCAAGCGATCGGCTTGCAGTTGATCACTCAGCGCAGCGAATCAACACGCGGCCACTTCGTTTTCCTACACGTCCTGAATGAGATTGCGCAGGCGCTCCAGCACGGCGCGAGCGAACTCCGGCGCGGCTGCTTTTGCGTCCTCGATGCTGGCAAATCCACTGCCAATGTGGCCCAAGTAATCCAACTCGAAAGCCCCTGCATCATCGGTGATGGCCATCATTTCCTGACCCGCATAAAGAGCAACCTGCATCACTCCGGGCTATCTCCCCACCAGACCTGTTGCGGTCGATTCAGCGGGAACACGTATCCCTCTCTCACTTTGATTTGCATGCTGTTTTCCGTGACTACTGGACGGGTTTAGGTTGCGTCTGACCCTGTTCGGGTCGCTCAACCTGGTGAGCTGGTGATTGAACGTCGTTTGTCCATTTTTGGGCGATCTGAGCCGAATCACCAAAGAGCCACATAACTCCACTCGCGGAGCGACAGGCTCGCTTGAGAGCTTGGCGAGGCAAGAACCGAACACCCGACGCTTCTTCTAGTTCTCGACGATGATGCTCTGGAGGCCTTGGTGGGCCGGGCCAACGTCTATGATCGTGACTGCTTGCTTCATGATGTTCTCCTTTAACAAATTGGTTGAGGCATCAGGTCAGGCTGACCGCAGCAATTCCACACCATGATCGCTTCATGCCTGTACGTGTAACCGTGGGTAATCGGTTTCACAGCACACCTCTTGAACGAACAGCAGACATGCCATGAGCCATCGCAATCTTGCTCAAGCACAGCCGCAGACTTACACCATGGGCAACTGCGAAGCTCTGGCTCTATCCTCGCCATGGCGTTTGCTTTCCTACGTCGCTGAGGCGCGCATGTACGACGCCATATCGCCCATCTGCTCGACGATGGCGGCTTCGCTTGCTTCATGCGCGGCGCTGATCTTGGCTTTCATTCTCAGGCACAAACCACAATCGACGTGCTCCCAGTTGCTGGCACCGTTACTGGCATCCCCGAGCCAAGTGCCGCATGGCGCCTGCTCGGCTTCATCGTCGTCAGGGCATGGATCAAAGTGCGTGGCCATCGTCGTTTTCCGGTATCAGTTGATTGATTGTCTGTGCTGCTTTCTCGATGCACTCAACGAGCAACTACCCCACAAACTCAATGACAAACCCAGCATGAAAACCGGCGCCATGAACATGCTGAACTCGCTGCGCAGATCTGGCCCGGCGTAGGGATGGTTCCAGATCCAAAAAGCTACTGCCAGGCTGATCGCCAGGCAGCCTAAGCCGCTCAACACCAGGGTCAAATCGGTACGCCGTGTAGCGCGATTAACCTTATCCATGTGGTTTTCCTACCTGTAACGGGATGAAATTACCCACATGCGGTGCTCAATCTTCTCGATCTGCGGCGTGACTTCCTTGGAAATAGGTGGCTTGCCTAGAATGCGCCGTATCCAGGCGTAGGAGGGCAAACTCCAAAAGCCTAATTTATGCTCCAGCTCCAATCGCTGTCGCTGCAACACTACGAGCGCGCCGCTAACCTGTTTTTGCCATGCCGATTCCGCAGCCTTCATCGTCGTTTTCCGTGGTTAGTGCGTGTGACTTTGCTCAGTACGCTGGACGGCTAGTTTATGCATCTGAGCCTCAATTGAGGGGCGTAGGCATAGCATGACCATTGCACAAATTAGGGTCACGCCCATTCCAACCCTTGTTGCTAGGCCAAAGGGGTCAATCAGTGCGCCTCCAGCCATAACCAGTGAAGAGATACAGCTAACCGTCGTGAAAACTGGAGCGACCACAAAGTGCGCTTTGACCTGCTCTTTAAAGGTGGGGGCTGCATCAGATTGTCGGTTCATTCATTCCTCCTGCTGGAACCGGGGAGCGTAAAGGACATTTCTCTACTGCCGCTGCTGCCTGCCCAGCTCGATGGCTGGGCTTGGCGAGAACGGGCGCAGCCATCATTCCCGCTCAGATTGCGGGAAGATGACTATTGCGGCGATTCCGGCGGCGATTACCCCCAAACCAATGAGCAGCAAGGAAGCGTTGGCAGTAAATAGAGCCATTTTTGCCATCAGTGGATAGCTGCCATCAGCGAGATGCATACCGGGCGCTGTTGCGTACAAAGCACACAATGCGGGTATGGCACCAAAAAGGAGTAGGGCAACCATCAGCCCTGCACACTTAGCCGACAGTTTGTTGCCGCTGACCGAAAACTGACCCAGTAGAGGCTGTTCTGCCGACTGAAAACTGACCCAGGTGTTCAACTGCTTCTGCTCAATTTTTGAGCAGGAGAACACAGGGTGATCAGTATGGAAATGATGGGCAAAATCCGCCGGATGTATTTCCGCGACAAGCTGTCGCTGCATGAGATAGCCAAGCGCACCGGGTTGGCGCGCAACACGATTCGCAAGTGGGTCAGAGCACCTGAGGCCAAGCCGCCGGTCTACCAACGCCGCGCGATCTTCAACAAACTCAGCCCTTTTCACGCCACGCTGGAGCAGGCGCTAAAAGCCGATTCGCTGCGGCCCAAGCAACAGCGGCGCAGTGCCAAGGCGCTGTTGGCGCAAATCAAAGCCGAAGGTTATGACGGTGGCTACAGCCAGCTCACCGCGTTTATCCGTGCCTGGCGAGGGGGACAGGGCAAGGCGTCGCAGGCCTTTGTGCCGCTGACCTTTGCTCTTGGCGAGGCGTTTCAGTTTGACTGGAGCGAGGAAGGCTTGCTGGTCGGCGGCATTTACCGGCGTATGCAGGTGGCACATCTGAAGCTGTGTGCCAGCCGTGCGTTCTGGCTTGTGGCGTATCCGAGCCAGGGCCATGAGATGTTATTTGACGCCCATACACGCTCGTTCGGCTCCTTGGGCGGCGTGCCGCGCCGGGGCATCTACGACAACATGAAGACCGCCGTCGACAAGGTCAATAAGGGCAAAGGCCGGGCGGTGAATGCGCGCTTTGCGGTGATGTGCGCGCATTACCTGTTCGATCCGGACTTCTGCAACGTCGCCGCTGGTTGGGAAAAGGGCATCGTTGAAAAGAACGTGCAAGACAGCCGCAGGCGTATCTGGCTAGACGCCCAGGACTGTCAGTTTCACTCCTTCGAGGAACTCAATGCCTGGCTGGGCCAGCGCTGCCGCGCGCTTTGGAACGAGCTGACGCACCCTCAATACAGCGGGCTGAGTGTGGCCGAAGTGCTGGAGTTGGAGCGCGCTGAACTGATGCCTGTGCCAGCGCCATTCGACGGTTACGTCGAGCGGCCTGCGCGGGTCTCCAGCACCTGCCTGGTCAGCGTCGGGCGCAACCGCTACTCGGTGCCGTGTGAGTATGCGGGTAAGTGGGTCAGCAGCCGTTTGTATCCGACGCGAATCGAGGTGGTGGCTGACGACGCGCTGATCGCCAGCCATGTCCGCTTGCTGGATCGCGACCAGGTCAGCTATGACTGGCAGCACTACCTCCCGCTGATCGAACGCAAGCCCGGTGCGCTGCGCAACGGCGCGCCCTTTGCTGATCTGCCGGCGCCGCTGCGTCAGCTTAAGCACGGTCTGGGGCGTCATGCCGGCGGTGACCGGATCATGGCGCAAGTTCTGGCTGCCGTACCGGTCGCCGGGCTCGATGCGGTGCTGGTGGCTGTTGAGCTGGTACTGGAAAGCGGCAGCCTGAGCGCCGAACACATCCTCAATGTCGTGGCGCGCCTGGCCGCGACCGAACCACCACCCAGCGTCGAAACCCACTTGTCGCTCAAGGAAGCCCCCGTCGCTAACACGGCGCGCTACGACCGCCTGCGTGGCCAGACCGAGGAGATCGGTCATGCGTGATTTGATGGCGGAACTCAAGGAGCTGCGCCTGCACGGCATGGCCACGGCCTGGGCGGAGTTGACTGCGCAGGGTGAGTCGAACACAGCCTCGTCCAAGTGGCTGCTCGAACACCTGCTGGAACAAGAGCACACAGATCGCGCCATGCGCTCGGTGAGCCACCAGATGAACATGGCCAAGCTGCCGATGCACCGCGACCTGGCCGGCTTCGACTTCAGCGCCTCCAGCGCAGACGCTCGTTTGATCAGCGAACTGGCCAGTCTGGCCTTTACCGACACCGCGCAGAACGTGGTGCTGATCGGTGGGCCTGGCACCGGTAAAACCCACCTGGCCACTGCGCTGGCCGTGTCCGGCATCACCCGGCACGGCAAGCGCGTGCGCTTCTACTCCACGGTCGATCTGGTCAATCTGCTGGAGCGCGAAAAGCACGACGGCAAAGCCGGGCGGATCGCCCAAGCTCTGCTGCGCATGGATCTGGTCATCCTCGACGAACTGGGTTATCTGCCCTTCAGCCAGGCTGGCGGTGCGTTGCTGTTTCACCTGCTGTCCAAGCTGTACGAACACACCAGCGTGGTGATCACCACCAACCTGAGCTTCGCCGAATGGTCGAGCGTGTTCGGCGACGCCAAGATGACCACCGCCCTGCTGGATCGGCTGACCCACCACTGCCACATCGTCGAAACCGGTAACGAGTCCTATCGACTGCAACACAGTAGCTTGGCGGCCCAGGCCAAGATCAAATCACGGGAGCGAAAGCGTAAGGGCGGCCAAGAACCGGAGGACGATGAGCCGTTCTGATTTCATGGCGACGACGGCCTGCTACATGGCTGCATGTGGCAGGTCTTAAACAACTGAACTGGGCTAACGAAGGAGTGGGGGCAACAGCAGCTGCGCTGGTAGACTTATCCACAGTTGCTGGTAACAAAATCAGCAATCCGCCCTGGGTCAAATTTCAATCGGCAGGGTGGGTCAATTTTCCATCAGCGCCAACAGTTAAGGTAAATGATGCCGTATTGAAATCTAAGATCGGATGATTGGGTGATTTAGGATCCTTTTTTTTGAGATCCGCCCAGCCCACAGTTTTCGCTTTCCAGGACTAACTTTGACTCAACCCGCGCTCAAAGCTCGGCCTCTTGCCATGCCCTAAAATCCCAGCAGTAAGGAAAAGAAATCTTTCCTTTAACCGCTGAAAATACCGATAAGGACAATATTTCTTTACTTACTGCTGTTTGCGGATTGCCGCCTGTCGTCATGGGCTGCAAACGACCCGAAGCGGACAGTCGCAACGTTAAAGTGCGGCGGCATCCCGTTCTTAATCAATCTGAGTGAGTGTGAAGCGAGGTCTTTTTCAGAGGCGCGTCTCTGCCTGCTGGTCGTTGCTCAAACCAGGAAAGAACCGATGTCAAAGGGCACGCGACAGATGCTGGGCAATGGACTCAATGCCACACGGATCTGGTCGTGACGTTGATGAGTACCTGCCAGTCGATGAGGTGCAGGGCCGTTACATTCACTTCGTGGAAGGTAGTCACGCCGGGTTACGCAGAGGAACGACTACATCGTCATCTGCGGCTGATCAGGCAGGCTCTTGGGGCGTTCACCAAGGGCCGCATTCAGCCTGCAATCTGACCGGTTGCGGCTACTGCGATACCGTGCGTTCGCTAGTCGGATTGCACGAGAACTCAGGCTTGTTGACGAGCAACGTGGTGGATATACGTTATGCAAAGCACTGTCAGGGTCATTGCCACATAAGCGACGATCGCGTGTGTTGCCAGTGATGGAGCGCCATAGAACAACATGGACTCATTCCCGCCAGGAATTTTGCAGGCTGCAAATCCCATCGCCGTACCTCCTGCCAGTTTGCGAGAAGCCAGGCGCATTGATAGAGAAGACGCTCTGAATTCGCCACTGTGCCAAGCGGAGAACAAACCTCCGGCGAAAACAGCAAAGGCATAGATGCAGATTGTCGAAATGGGGCTGCCAGCGGATGCCGTTATAGTGCGTGCCGCGAGTCGAACAAGCGCCGCAAGATAAGTCCATTCTCCATTCAACGCGTGCAATGCCCCGCAGCAACCGCCGACGATAATCATCATGGGTAACAGTTCGCCGTTGTTACTGAAGTGCCGGTATTTTGCCGAACGTCGGGGGTGACGGAAAACGTGATGCCTGAGGCCGAAAATCAGGCCAAAGCCGTATAGGCCGGCAGCGAGCGCGAATCCGCTGGGCGATTCAAGGGGTGAAACCGGAGACTGCAGCACTGGCTGTGACCCGTATTGACCCATGATCGATCCGAGAAACATGCCAATCAGCGTACAGCCGTAGTTGATGTCTCCTCTGCACAAGAACGCGACCGTTCCGAGCACGCACGCCTGATTCACCCATGCGCCAATTCCAAACAAGACTGCGCCCGATAGCGTTGCGAGCGTCGTCATATAAGCAGGCGACAGGCTGGTAACACCTGGCATCGACCACGTGATTGATATCAGTGCAATCCCGGAGCAACACATGGCGGTCAGGAAGGCTCGTAGGTGATAACTGTCTTTGTGCTGGACCCACTGATGGACGGCCGCGACCGCACAGATATTGCCGCGCTTTATGGCATATCCCGTGACGAACGCGAGGAAGGCACTGAGGGCAGGTATGAGCATAGGAGGGGCGCTCCATTTTCTGCCTGGTCAAACACGATTGGAGGGGGAACCGCCAAGGCCACTGACGGCTCCCTGATTGTAGTCGCGAAGATGAGGAGTCAATCTCTCTCAGCTACCCGAAACCTTGCTTCGTTCCCGGTGAGCCGCCGCTTTGGCCCGGTTGCCACACACAGCCATGCTGCACCAGCGTCGCTTTTTCCCTCGGGTGTGGTCAATGAACATCAACGTGCAGCCAACCCCCTCACAGCTTTTGATATTCGTGAAGTCTTCTGAGCAAACGAAATCAGCCAGTAATTCCCCAACCGGCAGCAAGAGTGCCTGTGGTGTAGGCCAACGCCTCAGCTGCCGATACTGGAATCGCAAGGGTTCTACCGGATCCGGGACGATAGATGAATACTTGTCGTCTCTCTCCAGCAAATGGTTCAGGGTTGCCAGGTCGCTGAGTGCTTCTGCAACTAGGGGTTTGCCTCTGTATTTAATGACGAACTCGCGAAACCATGCCCTGAGTGCTTGCGCCTGGGACGCGACCATGTCCAGTTCGCCGGGCATGGCTTTGACTTCAATGTTGTGAAGGATCGCTAGATCAACCCATCCTGTTTGTTTCAGCCAGTTGATCCAGCCGGCACCATCGCTGATCCAGTCGATCTCTGTACCGCCAGGACTGGCCACGGAGTTCAAAAAATCTAACGCGGGGGCATCAGCGACAAAAATTGCCGGGCCGTTCTCGGGATGGGTCATGACGATCACTTGGGTCTCTGAGTTGTGAAGTAGAGTAACCACTCAAAATTATTTTGACAAGTTACTAATTCTTGCAGTCTGTCCTGATGCCAGTGCCGGATTTTCGCAGGGCGATTTGAGGTCATTCCTTCCATGAAATGAATCCGCAGAACGAGGCCAATCCTTTGGCCCAGGAGTTCGGCTGACGATCCGGTCTGTTTATGGCGACTGTTATGAATCTCCAGCCAACACTTCAATGATCCGACTGGCGATATGCTGTGCATGTGTTTCCAGCGCAAAGTGCCCAGTGTCCAGCAGTTCTACGATTGCATTGGGATTGTCTTTCTTGAACGCCTCTGCGCCGGGAGGGATAAAGAAAGGGTCATGTTTCCCCCAGATCGCCAGTGTCGGGATTTTCGTGGCGCGCAAAAACGCCTGAAAATCGGGATACAACTTGAGGTTGTTGGCGTAATCGAGAAACAGGTCGAGCTGGATCTCTTTATTGCCGGGACGCTCCAAAAGCATTGCATCCAGCGTATAGGACTCCGGCGCAATGGCGGTTGGGTCGCTCACCCCATGCTCGTACTGCCATTTCGTTCCCGCCAGATGCAGGATTGCATCGGCGATCACTTGCCGGTTGGCTGGCGAAGGCTCGGCCCAATAGGCCCTGATTGGCGCCCATGCATCGCCCAGCCCTTCGAGGTAGGCGTTGCCGTTTTGTGAGATCAGCCCTGTCACTCGCTCTGGATGTTTGACAGCCAGTCTCAGGCCCGTGGGTGCGCCGTAGTCGAATACATACATGGCGTAGCTTTTCAGCCCCACGACGTCGACAAAATCAGCCAGCGTTTTGGCCAGCGCGTCGAACGTGTAGACATACCCACGCTCCGCTGGCACTTCGGTGAAACCGAAACCGGGAAGATCAGGCGCGACAACGTGAAAGTGCTCGCTGAGCAACGGGATCAGCTGGCGAAACTGGTGAGACGAGCTCGGAAAACCATGGAGCAGCAGGAGGGTCGGTAACGAAGGGTCACCTGCTTCACGATAGAAAACACGTACGCCGTCAGCCTCGGCAAATTTCGATTGAGTGGCGGCGATGTTCGAAGCGGGGGCGTGCAGTGCCTCCAGCACCTTTGCCGTGTCGGTGTACATCAAAAAGCTGGTGATTTTGTCACCCTTTACCGTCCACAGGTGGGCAAAGTCCGAGGACATATGTTTGCCGGTTTTCTTGTAGGTTCCGGCATATGTCCCCAGGGAGACGACCCGGGTGTCCTGAACGATGAAGTCGTCGGCGATTGCGGTGAAGTTGTCCCAGTCCGCAGCCAGACGCTTGAGCAGGTTGTCTACAACGGCTTGTGGCCCAACCCAGGTTCCGCTGTAGTAGGGGAATCGTTCGGCCTCAGTCCATTGCACCTGATCATCGAGCAAGGCGATGACGGCGGGAACATCGCCCCGGCCGAGCGCAGCGTAAAAACCGCGCACGACGTCGACCGGGTTGTGGTGCAGGTTTGCTGAATGTTGATCTGACATTTCGTTCTCCAGTGAAAGATGAGCGCGATGCTCAATAATTGAGTGGATCAGAGATGCGTCCGTGCACCGGTGCACGGTTCAGCTATTTGGGAGTCTGTGCAGAAAGGCGGACATAACGGAGGTCTCTTGAGTTGTTGGTAACCTCTACAATCACGATTAAGAGGTTATTCCTCGAAACAGTAACCTGTCAAATGCTTTTTTAGGGGTTATTTATTGTTCCTGAAATTTGGCCCGCCGTCGGCAGATCGTGACTTCCTCGCCATCCACCAATACGTTGCCTTGCCCCCCATAGCGACTGTTTTTGCGTCGGAATAAAAAATGGGCCTTCGACGCATCTGAAGGCCCATTAGCTTGTTGCACTGGCTGACCGTCAGCCCTTGATGCTTTCTCGCTCCAGTGCGGTCAGTGAGGTACCCGCCACGAATATCGACGCGGCCAGAAGCCCCAGATCCTTGAGCAAGAATTGTCCTGGAACCACCGAGATCGCGGGGAAGCCGAGGGTCGGTTCAAATACACCGGGGGTGGTCAGCATGAACGACAGCGTGGTGATGAAGAGGCCCGCGGACAAAACACCTCCCAGCAGAGACAGCTTGGGTGATACAAGACGACCGGCGATGAGCAAGCCTACCGAGACTTCAAGCACGCCCAGGAAATTGGAGAAGCCTTGCATGCTCATGAAGCCATACATCCAGGAAAGCAGTGGGCTGTTGCTGACAAATCCATAAATGCCGTTGGCTTCATACGCAGAAAACTTCATGCCGCCAAACCACAAGTAAATGACGGTCATTGCGAAGTAGAGACTGCCTATGCCGAGTTGGGTAACTTTGTCGCCGAGCCCTTGTTTCAGAAGGCCAGCGGTGGTGTTGCCTTGGTTCACAGTGGAAGTGCTCATGTTGTTTCTCCGGTAACGTCGTCTAAAGGGTTGAGGTTGGCGAGGCGTGATACGTGAGATCGCCATCGACCTTTTTCAGGAGGACGCAAAGTGGGCGACGACGTCTTCAGACGAGGCCAGGGAGTGACTTCCTCCATGGCCAGTTTGACCTGGTGAGACATCCTTCAGTCTCCGGTCGCACCGCGCAGCCCGCGTTGGGTACGGGGCTATACTGCTTCGAGAATTGATCGCTAAGGACGCAAATAGTCAAAGATATGATGCTAATCGTCTAATTCGGTGAATTTATGGATCGATTGTCCACGCTGTTGTCACTGTTCGGGGTACGCGCAAATCTGTTCTATAGCGGAGAGCTCTGTGGCGTAAGTGCGTTCGATGGCAACGATCAGAGAGGGCACATCCATTTGCTGCAGGCAGGTGAGATGAGGCTCGAAATTTCAGGCCAGCCAACGCAGGTGCTGACCGAGCCGAGTCTGATTTTCGTGCCCAGGCCCAGCCGGCACCGGTTGATCAGCGGCGATGCGGGAGTCGCGAATTTGCAGTGTGCGTCCTTGCAATTTGCAGGCGGGGTTAATAATCCCCTGGCAGCCTCCTTGCCGGACCTGATCGTTATGCCCCTGGTTGAACTGCCCATGCTCACCGACACGTTGAATTGGCTGTTCAAGGAGGCAGCAGCCGATCAGTGTGGCCGTCAGGCGGCTCTGGATCGGTTGTTTGAATTGGTGGTGATCCAGTTGTTCCGGCATTTGCTCGATCACCAGCAGCTCAAGTCAGGGTTGATCGCGGGGCTGGCCGATCCTCGTCTGGCTCGGTCGCTGGTGAAGATTCATGAAGACCCGCAGCACCCCTGGTCGATAGCGGAACTGGCTGTGGTGTGCAATATGTCGCGTGCCAGTTACGCCGCTCACTTCAAAAATACCGTGGGCCAGACACCGGCTGAATACCTTTTGAGTTGGCGCATCAGCCTCGCTCAGAAACTGCTGCGCGAAGGTCGCCCCATCGCACTGATTTCCGATCAGGTGGGGTACGAAAGTTCCTCAGCGCTGGCCAGGGCTTTTCGTCGAAGAACGGGGCTCAATCCCCGTGACTGGATGAAATCGGTGAGTGCCGATGGTGTGCCTGCCTGATCAAGCTCCCCACGTATGTTGGCTGGGTGTGCGTGGCCTTGATCAGGCATTGGCCTTGTTCAGCCTGCGCCATTGCGCGGGACTCATTCCGACATATTGTTTAAAGGTCTTTTGAAAAGCGGTGATCGATTGATACCCCACGCGCTCGGCGACCAGTTCCGTCGAGTTTGAAGGGTTTTTAAGCTCGTTGATTGCTCGGGTCATTCGAACGTCTGTCAGCAGATCATTGGTGGTGCAGCCGATGCGCTCCTTGAAATGCCGGGCCAGTGTCGCCCGCGACATGTTGCAAAGCGCGGCCAGGTTTTCCAGTGTCCAGGTATGAGCCGGGTCATGCAGTATCGCGTTCAATGCCGGTGCAAGACGAGGATGGCCCGCCATCGCCAGCAGGCCCGAGGGAGTATTTGCTTCTTCTCTCGCTCGACGCAACGCCAGGGTAAACAACGCCGCAGAGAGTGCACCCAGCATCGCGTGAGCGCCTAGGGTCGGGCTGGCCGATTCATGACGCATCAACCCTACAAGACTCGCCAATTGCCCTGCGGTGGAATGATCGACGGGGAGGGCAGGCGTCGCCCTTACGATCAACCGGGGCGGCAGATACGCACGTAGAAAGCGATCATAAGGCGGTTTCACGATGAAGCGCCCGCAGAGCATTTCCAGCCGTTCTCCGGCCTCGAGGTTTTCACTGATGACGAAGTTCAGCTCCTGCCTGAAAAGTGCCTGCCCTGCCTTTTTTTCACCGCCATCGTGAAGGATATGCGCCGACCCATGGGCGAAAAGGATGATGTCTCCTTCATGGAGTTGCTGCGCCGGGTAATCGCCTTGTGCGTTCACCATCGCAGAGCCGGTCAGGACTATGTGGTAGGGCATCTCGCCCAGAGGTGATGGCTCATAAGTGATCTGCCAGGGCGCACCGTAATAGCATCGTGTGTCCAGTCGGCCGGAAACCGGAATCATCGCCAGCAATTGACTGAGCCAATCCAGAGGGGGATTCATGGAACACTCCTGATTTGAGACGAATGAGGTTGTTTGTGAGTCTTTCCAATCTTATCGGTATCGGATGTATTTCCTAAAGTAGCGTCTCACCCGATACACATCCACCTTGGAGAGACATCATGAGCCGCATTCACACCCCTGCAATCGAAACCGCAACCGGCGCTACCGCTGAACTGTACGGCAACATCAAGAAGGCTGTCGGCATGGTGCCTAACACCTACGCCGCGATCGGTGCCCTGACCCCGGCGGGTCTGGGTGCAATCCTGGGCGCAGACGGTGCACTGGCCGCCGGCACCCTGAGCAAACAGGATCAGGAAGTCATCAAGCTGCTGGTCAGCCATCTGACCGGTTGCGACTACTGCGAAACCGCGCATTTCATGCTCGGCAAAATGACCGGCTTAAGCGTTGAAGTGCTTCAGAATGTGCGTGCTGGCCGTCCGACTGGCGACGTGAAACGCGATGCCCTGATCAGCTTTGTCACCTTGCTGATCAAAACCAGCGGTACCGTGAGCCAACAGGATTTTGCGGCCATCAAGGCTGCGGGTTACACCGACGTGCAGTTGGCGGAAATCAGCCTGGCGATCTCGGTCATCATGTTCACCAACCTGTTCAACCGTGTGAACGACACGACGATCGACTTCCCGGCAATTCCTGCTGCGGTTTGAGTCGTCTCGTCAGGCTTTGGAGGGCAACCTTCAGGTTCGCTCTCTAAAATGAAAACACCAATGGCGCCTGATGGCGCCATTGGTATTTTCGCTGCGCGCATATTGATCCAGCGGATGGTGAGGGCATCTGGAGCGTCCGCTCCTGGCCGTTTTCTGCCTCTCACCACGGGCAGAAAACGGCCAGAAGCGGACGTTCATCAGGCAAACGTGTACTGGCTCGTACGAACCGGGTCGTTGAGCCCTCAACGCAACTGCTCACGAAAGCAGCAAGGAGTCGTGTTGTAGGGCGATGCTGGAACTGGTGTTTGTCATGGGCGCTGTGCGCTCTTGGCTTGAGCCAGCTCAATGCCAGCATCTGAGGTGGATGGGCTGAGGCGTTGCCGGTCGACGGTCAAGACCATGCGGAACTTGACGTCACCTGACTTCATCCGCTGATAAGCCTCATTAGCTTGCTCCAAAGGCATCACCTCAATCTTTGGGCGCACGCCAGCCAGCACACTGAACCCCAGCGTTCTTTCGTTCTCGTAAGGCGTACCAGTGATGGAGCCCAGTACGCTACGCTCTCCTACGACCAGATGGCCGCTGGATACGGGCAGCGGGTCTTTGCCGGCACCCAGGAGTACGAGACGGCCTTGCGGTGTCAGGCCTGGCATTAGCGCGGAGACGGCCGCAGGGACACCGATGGTCGTGACGATGGCATGCGCACCACCCATGGCCTTCAGCTTCTCTGCTGCATCCTCTTCATTGGCGTCGATGTAGATATGGGCACCCAGATCCATCGCGTCCTGCGCGATATCGCTGCCCCGACCAACGCCAATCACGCGAAAGCCCATACGGCGTGCGTACTGCAGAGCCATGTGACCAAGACCACCAATACCGAGAATGGCAACGGTATCGCCGGCCTGTGCTCCGGATTTCTTCAATGCGTTGAACGTGGCAATACCCGCACAGAGAATTGGCGCGGCTTCCTCTGCGTTCAACTCGTCCGGGATCGACACGAGCCCTGAGGCACGGGCAATCATCATTTCGGCATAGCCACCATCGCAGGAGGCACCGACGATGAGCTGGTTCTGGCAGAGCTGGAAAAGCCCTTGGCGGCATTGCGTGCACTCATTGCAGTGTCCGCCCAGACGCCCGATGCCAACCCGTTGGCCGACTCGCCAAATCGAGGGAAGGTGCTCACCTAGTGCAGCAATTCGACCAACCACCTCATGGCCGGGCACACGCGGAGGCTGCAGCGTTGGATCTGCCCCGTCGATGTCACTGGCGTCAGCGCCACAAATGCCGCAGGCCTCAATCTCGATCAGTACTTCCCCGATACCGGGCGTTGGCGTTGCACGCTCCACCAGTTCGAGAACCCCTGGACGGCTGACTTGCATGGCGCGGTAGGTGCTTGTCATGGTCATCACTCCTTAAGTGAAATCAGATCCTGCACGCCCAATCGGGCCGCCTCTACGGCACCGGCGAGGTATCCAGGAAACTGAGAGGACCACTCGCTGGCGATGCCCGTCAGGCAACCATGCCAGGGCCCGCAAGAGGCGCTGGTGGCGGGCACGACTGCATGCTGGGCAATCGCATTCACATCGGCGCTGGTGGCCGTGCAAGAGTCCTGAGCCCAGTCTTTTATGAATTCGGCCTTCGGCATCGCCGCTGCGGGACCGAACATCCGGGCCAGTTGTTCTCGGCAAAGCTCTCGCAGCATTTCGTCAGGGATCTTGCCGCGTGTACTCGCTGGCACACTGATGAAGCCGAACAGTGCCGAGCTGCCGCCTGGCATCGAGGCATCATGGATTTCTCCCAGAGGTCCCCGCATGCTGCGGGCCTCACCGGACAGTCCCTGGTCTCGCCAGAACGGTGTCTCGTAGATTGCAATGTACTTGGCGTGAGGAGCCATCCACGTAGCAGTCGTTCGCCACTGCCTGGCAAGTTCCGCAGGCAAGGATGGCTCGAAGTCGACCGTGCTTTCGAGCAGACGTGGCGGGAGCGCCAGGAACACATGTTCGGCACGCCAGGTCGTCACTACGCCGTTTGCGTTTTGGCTTTCGACTTCGACATAGGAGTCATGCTTACGAAGCAGGTGCACGGTCTGGCCGGAGACTATTTTCTGTGGATTCACTCTGCGGAGCAGAGCCTCGACCAGCGCTCCCATACCGCCGACCAGACGCATGGATGGCGGTGAGTTTACGTAACCGCGCGTGCGCACTGCAGGGCCTTCATACGCACGCTCCACTACCATGTCGCCCGCTTCAAATTGCTCGAATCGCTCAATTCCCAACGCGTCGACAAGCTCATCCAGTTCTTGCTGGTAGCCCGGCCAGAACCAGGTAGGCCCAAGATCGAAACGATCAACGATACTGTTCGTTGAAGTGTGCTGGACTACCTGCCCTTGGGCATTGATTGACGCAATGCGTCCGCCAGGCTGATCCCGAGCTTCCAGAACAACGAAATCACCGATGCCTTGCTGCTGCAGCAGATAGGCCGCATACAGCCCACTCAATCCGGCACCAACAATGACAATACGGGTGGTTTGCGTGGTCATGCTTTCACCTCCGGATGAGCCGGGTGGCCGGTTTTCAGGTAAACGGTGGCTCCCTGTTGGCCACCAACGACATCCAAGTGCCGCCCTGCTGGCATTCGTAACCAAGCGCCGCGCTCACAGGACTGTCTGTCCGCCATTACGCTGCCCTCCAGCACCAGTAACTCGAAGCCGTTCAGCAACTCGTCGTAGAGCAACTCGTTCGCTCCCAGGCGTTGCAGGCTCACCTGTTCTGAATCGTCAGCGAACAACGGGCACAACTCACGCGAGCCCTGGCGCTGCCAGTTGGACGGGTCTCGGGTATTGATACGCACGTGGTGCTGCTCGCAGGCAGGCATCTGCTGCAACTTGACGAAGATGGTGGCCCCCTCGGTGCTGGACGGCCGGTGGCTCGAGCCAGGCGGATTGCGTAGATACCAACCCGCAGGATAGTCCCCCACCTCGTCAGAGAAAGTGCCCGACAGCACCAGGATCTCTTCCCCACCAGGGTGCAGATGACTTGGAAAATAAGAGTTCGGGGCATAGCGCACAATGCTAGTGGCACGCGCTCTCTCTGCACCGACACGATCCAGCATCACGCGGTCGACACCTGTCTGGGGCGAAGCAACCCACTGGTATTCGTGTGGAGCCACAACAGCGGGGCGAGTGAAGTCGGCGTTGATCAACATACGGTTTATCCAAACGGGGATGCGAAGACGCCGATCCCCCCTACAGAGGCGATCGGCCCTCGTCGATACGAGTTATTGCCTGGCCGGTAGCTGCTGGTAAGCCTCGACGACACGCGCCGAGTAGGTCAGTGCTGCACCGGCATTCAGCGCAATGGCCACGCCCAGCGCCTCGGTAATTTCCTCGAGGGAAGCACCGTGCTCAACAGCCTTTTGGGTGTGGACGCTAATGCATCCATCGCAGCGAGTGGTGATCGCCACAGCCAATGCGATCAGCTCATGGATCTTCGGATCCAGATGAGCCGTTTTGACGGCCGCATTGTCGATGGTCATCAGGCCTCGCATAACGTCGGGGCTTTGTTTGGCATAGTCGCCTACGCGCACCAGCAGCGATTCGCGGTAGGCATTCCAGTCTTGCATCATGGTTCTTCTCCAAGTAATGGTTGAGGCCGGAAGTGAGGTCACGGCAGGTCGGGTGGAAACTGGGCGCAGGTCTTAGTTGCGACCAGCCATGACACCGCCGTCAACGTCCCAGATGGCACCGGTAACCCAGCTGGCTTGCTCGGAAAGGAGGAAGGCAACTACACCGGCTACATCTTGCGGGGTGCCAACACGGCCAATCGGATGGAAGCTGTTGAAGCCTTGCAGAGCGCTGTGCACCTCGGCCTTCGGAATAAAGCCCTCGTAAATCGGGGTCTGCACAACTGCCGGGGAAACGGCATTCACGCGAATGTTCTTCGAAGCGAGTTCCATCGCCAGATGCTGAGTCAAGGAGTGCAGGCCGGCTTTCGCCATGGAGTAGGCAGAGGACGGGGTGGCGGCGACTGCCTGCTTGGCCCACATCGAGCCGATGTTCACGATGGCGCCTGGGCGGTTTTGCTCAACCAGGTTGGCGGCAACCTTTTGGGTAATGAAGAAGAACGCCTTGTTCAGCTTCATGTACTGGTCGTAGTCCGCATCCTGGTGTTCCAGGAAGGGTTTCGGGAAGAACACACCTGCAGCGTTCACCAGCATGTCGATATCCGAGTGCTGCTCGCTGAGGGTCTTGATCAGTTTGGCCAGGCCTTCGTCGCTCGTCAGATCTGCAATAAGGGCAGTTACGTTGCCCAGAGCGGAGAGGTCTTTACGAGCCTCTTCAGTTTTTTCCGGACGGTTACCGACTATCACTACGCTGCCGCCTTCGGTGAGAAACTGGCGTGCGGTTTCCAGACCCATGCCACTGGTGCCACCGACGACCAGCAGTTTCTTACCGTTGAATTGATTGCTCATTGGGAGACCTCTTTGCACCTGCCCACGACAGGTGTCTGGCTAACGGGGATTGGGACGAGTCACTTGCCAAAGACGCCGTCACCGGCAGGCAGTTCGTACCCTCTAGGGGCCAGTGCAACGTTGGGTGTCTGGAAGCTGTAGATCAGGAAGAAAAACTTTCCAACACAGCTAAACTCCAAAGACTTTCCGTTGACTTCGGGTGGCTAAGCATCAGCACCCTTGGCCTTGGAACGAATCTTCCTCGCTTCCAAATCCGCCAACAAACGAGATAAAGTGTCTCACCACTAAAGAAATTCTTTATCAATATGAAGGCTCCAGTTCATCTCAACGCGCTACGTGCTTTTGAAGCCAGCGCCCGCCATCAGAGTTTTTCTTCGGCTGCAGCCGAGCTGCACGTTACGCCTGCAGCGGTTGGCCAGCTCGTGCGTACACTGGAGGATTGGCTAGGAACGCCTCTGTTTGTCCGCAGTACCAGCGGTAAAGCACGGCTGATTCCCACGGATGCTGCCGAACGTGCTCTACCGGATATCCGGGCAGGCTTCGACAGACTGACCCTGGGGATGGAGCGGCTTCAGGAAAGTTCGATCCGTGGAGTGCTTACCGTGGCCGTAAGCCCGGCCTTCGCCGCCAAGTGGCTACTGCCCCGAATCGACCGCTTCCAGGTCATCTGCCCTGATACGGACGTGCGACTGGACACCAACCTCAAGCCGGTGGATTTCGTTGCTCAGCAAATCGACATTGGTGTGCGCTACGGCACGGGCAGGTGGCCAGGGCTGGCTGCCGAGAAGCTGATGGAGGAAGAGATTTATCCGGTGTGCTCGCCGCAATTGCTGCGAGAGCACTTGCGCCTGCACAAGCCCGATGACCTGGTGCGGGAGATGTTGATTCACGATCTCTCGATGGATAACCACTCAGGCTTCCCGACCTGGGAAACCTGGATGCGCAAGGCTGGCGTGACGGACACGACCACCCTTCGCGGCATGCAAATCAACAACTCAGCTGCCGTCCTGCAGGCTGCAGTCGAAGGGCATGGTGTCGCGCTAGCCCGCAGCGTAATGGCGCGTGATGACCTGGCGAGCGGCCGCCTGGTTCGACTGTTCCCAGACATTAGCGTTGCTTCAGGGCTGGCTTACTACGTTGTCTACCGACCAGAGTGTGCCAGCTTGCCAAGGCTGGCAACCTTCCGAGAGTGGTTGCTATCCGAGGCAGCGAATACCTGGTAATGAACTTGAGCTTAGGCCGTTTTCTGCCTGACGTAAGGGACGGAAACCGGCCACTTGCAGTCGTTAGCGACCGGCCGCAATGGGTCGGAAAGCGACGGTCTGACCCAGACCGTCGCAGTGGGTAATTACACGTCTGTCTGCTCTGCCATTTCTAGAGCATCGTCTACCTCGATGCCCAAGTACCTGACAGTGCTTTCAAGTTTCGTATGACCAAGCAAGAGTTGAACTGCCCTCAAGTTTTTGGTCCTGCGATAGATCAACGAAGCCTTGGTTCGCCGTAGCGTGTGGGTACCGTACATCGTCGGGTCAAGTCCAATGGCTGTTACCCATGCTTTTACTATTCGAGCGTATTGCCGGGTGGAGAGATGATCTGAGTCATGCAATCGCGTCGGGAACAGAAAGTCCTCACTGCGAAGATGCGCCTGGCGCATCCAAGCCTCCAGAACTGTTCGTGTTTGCTCAGTAATTTCAAACTGCACTGGATGTTGAGTTTTCTGCTGCATCACGATGGCCCGTGACGAAACATGCTCCCCATGCGCAATGTCACGTACTCGTAGCTTGGTTAAGTCACAGGCACGCAGTTTGCTGTCGATGGCCAAGTTGAACAGAGCCAGATCCCGTGTCTTCTCCGCGAGCTGAAGCCTGACCCGAATGGCCCAGATATCTCTGACTCGAAGCGGGGCTTTCTGCCCAACAAGCTTTCCCTTGTTCCAAGGCTGATGGCGATGTAAAGCGATAGTGTTCATGGCTTGTCCTCCGGGTTGAGGAAGGACAAGGGTGGATCAGCAGTCGCATTGTTTGGAGGTCGCTAATCGACCCATTGCTGCCGTTCACGAATGACTGCAAATGTCCGATAGCTGCCATAGCCCTCACGGCGTTCGCCGGTGTAGCGACACTTTGCGTCCCACCTCAAGACTGGCTGTTCAATATCAGTGCTCCTCCACTCTTTGCTTCTGTCCCTTCTTCCGGCTAAAGTCGGCACATGGGCGTTTGCTGCGCCTGCGGTCCGCGCGAAGGGGTCACCCAAGGCATGCTTACCCATTTTTTCATTCCAGCTCCCGGCTTGTCGGCGGACCGAGCCTCATAAGGAGTTGGCATGCCTGCCACTATTGCTTCCCGTCATCACGGTCTACTCGACCTCCCTTCGCTTCGCAAACACGCCAAGCGCCTTTTGAAAGACATCAAGAATAACCAGGCCGCAGATGCCCGTTCCCAGCTACACGCACTGGGTATACCTGGCCCAAACTATCGACTCGCCGATGCGCAGTGGCTGGTGGCTCGCGAGTCGGGTTTCGCCAGTTGGCCTAAACTGATTGCTCACACCGACAGCGTTGCATTCGCGGCACGGCATCCGGGCTTCGCTGCTGCAAACGAATCAACAATCCAGCATTGGCGTTGTGGCAACGATATTGAGCACAGCCTTCGAGTAGCGGGATTCTCGGGTTCATTTCATATGTTCGATGATCCCATGGTGCTGGGGCCGGTTCCCGCTTTAGCGGATGATGATTACTGGTTGGTGCGCGCGAAGTTCGCGGAGCAGGCATTCCAACTCGCTTCCAAGGATATCCAGGAGCGCCAGGCAATTCAGCGCAAGGCGCTAGCGCAACTTAACGAGGACAGTGAACTGGTGCTTTGGTGTGAAGGTGATGCGTACGACCAATTGTTTCTGATTCGATTACTGGCGAGTCTGCCCGTCCTGCCACACAGGCTCGAATTGATTGAGATCAATCGGGTGCCTGGTGTTGAACGATTCTTAGGCATTGGTCAGCTCGCGCCGGATCTGTTGGCCTGGCTCTGGACCCAACGGCGCCCACTTGGTGACGATGCGTTGGCGCTTGCCCGCAAAGCTTGGGATGCCTATACGGCAACGGACCCGGGCGATTGGGCGCAATTGGCAGTGCAGCCGCATCCGGCGTTACCGCTACTTGGGCCAGCCTTGGCAAGGCAACTTCAAGAGCTTCCAGGCGCAGAGGACGGCTTGAGCATGACCCAGCGGCTGATACTGCGGATTCTTGCCGAGCGGGGTGGGTTGGCGGCTGGCAAGGTGTTCGGCCACCTTATGATGAGTTACGAGCCGCTGCCTTATCTAGGCGATCAGATGTTCAATACACTACGAAGGACCATCACCGTTACTCCGTATCCGCTAGTCGAAGAGTTGCCGGGTAGAGAGTGGCAAAAACGCCTCATTCGGATGACTCCTCTTGGAGAGCAAGTGTTACTCGGAAATAAGAACTGGCTCGATTACACACCAGAAGAACGCTGGGTTGGCGGGGTGCGTATTATCGCGGGCCAATCGCCTTGGGTGGTCACTGCTGACGGGCGAGTGTGGCGTCGCTAGGACCCAGGATGGCCACTCAACGTAGATGTTGGAAGCCGTTGCGGGCTTCCAGCAACTGGCCGCTTTCAACCCACAGCAGCCGCTCGGCCTCGATTGAATTTGGTCGCTTGCTGCGTATGGCAAGATTGATTTCGTTGCAAAATGAGACTCACGTGAAAGGATCAGGTTGAACCAGCAACGTCGGCGCCTTCTGTAATGATTGATCTGGCTTTGCCGAGCTACGCATTCGATTGTTAATCGTGATTGCAATATCCTTTGGTAACTGAATGGGACTTGTGCTTGTCTCACTATCGCAGTAGAGGCAGAACTGATTTCCTGGTGGACTAAGTAGCCAGCAAGAGGAGCACTCTACAGCTTTACCACCCCACTCACGGGCTGCTCGGAGAGTCTGGTTAACGATCAGTTCCTCTCGCCGCTTGAGAGCGGGAAGCTCATCCCTCTCAAGGATCCCTGCGGCACGCTGTGCCTCAGCAGTCTCCGATTGGATCTGCCTATGCGCTGCCAATGCAGCTTTATGCTCGGCTACCTTCGCCTCTTGCTCAACTCGTTTCGCGTCCTCGATCACCCGCAGGGGAGCCTGTTCCAGTTCCCATTGGTCGTTGCAGCGAGCAACTTCGGTCGCAAGTTCAGCTTCAGCACGCTTGATTCGCATTTCTCCCCTAAGCGATCGAATCCAAGACCTGGTGGTTGGGTCGAAAAGAACGGCTCGTTCAAACGTTAATGGATCGTTGATCTGGCCCAAATCGAGCTCGCTGAGATCAATCTCAACTGATGAAGCCTCGATGTTAGAGAGCCGCTCGTGCCGCTTTTTTTCGGATCGGGAGAAAACTTTGATTCGAACAAACAGTTGATGGTTGCCGGTGGTAAGAATCGCGTGAGCTGTGACGTCGCCAAGATCCACAAATCGTTCGACCGTCTCAGCTGCAACTGACGTTTCCGGGATACTTACTTCGCGAGACAGGATGCGCCCTGAGCCAGTCATGGCGCTTATCTGACGATGGAAAGACGGAAGAGTAAGGGATCGTTGTGCAGCAATTAGAGCTACAGCCGCCCGTCGCACACCATCTTTGAAGCCGCTCACACAGTTTTCAGAATGGACGTGGCGAAAATGCGGGATGACTTTCTGGCCACCATTCGCAGCATTTAGCGGTTTGTGACAGCCCGGGCAGATACAGCCACAAGCAAGACCATTCTCGACCTCAAAGGCTCGGAAAAGCATTCCCTGACGTTCACCGAACGGAATTTTTGTACCCTGCATCTAACCTCAACCTTTGGCCATTGCACTCTGGATTGCAGCGACAACTGAGCGACCGCCGGTCAAGGCTGCCTCAATAAGTGTCTGCAGATGTTCTGTCGTGCCGCTACGAGTTCCGATGTAGCCAGAGCGTACTAGCTCAATAAACGGGTCACTTCGTAGATAATGGCCGTCCAGTGCTTTGTAACTTATACGTAGGCCCTTTCGAGGTCCGGTAGTACAACCATCCTCGATTAACCGAGTCAGATTGCGGATTCCACGCCATCCGGCCACCCAGTCCGCTCTCATCTGGCCAGGCATTCCACGGCCATCTGGCCACCTGTTCCACGGCCATCCGGCCGGGCAGTCGGAGCGCAGCGACGCAGGGGGGGCATTGTTAGTCTGAGGTGCCCGGTGTCGTCAATTTCTTCGTCTGTTTGCGCATCGACTCACCCTTGAGGTTGATCCGATAAGCGTTGTGCACCAGGCGGTCGAGGATGGCGTCGGCCAGAGTCGGATCACCGATCAGTTCGTGCCAGTTGTCCACTGGCATTTGGCTGGTCACGATGGTCGAGCGCTGGCCGTAGCGGTCGTCCAGTAGCTCCAGCATGTCGCGGCGCTGTTCCGCGTTGAACGGGGCCAGACCCCAGTCATCAAAAGGATCAGCAGGTCGGTCTTGGCATAGCCGCTCATCAGCTTGGCGAAGCGCCCGTCGCCGTGGGCTAGGCCCAACTCTTCCAACAGGCGCGGCAAGCGCAGGTAACGCACGCTGTAACCCTCTCGGCAGGCCTGGTGGGCCAGGGCGCAGGCCAGCCAGGTCTTACCGACGCCAGTCGGGCCGTTGATAATCAGGTTGAGTCCGTCGCGTAACCACTGACCGCTGCTCAGCTGGAGGATCAGCGCCTTGTCGAGTCCGCGCGGGCTGCGGTAGTCGATGTCTTCGAGGCAGGCGTTGTGCTTGAGCCGGGCCTGACGCAGGCGGCTGCTGAGGCGCTTGTCGTCGCGCTCGGTCAGTTCGCGGTCGACCAACAGGCCGAGGCGTTCCACGAAGCTCAGGCTGTCGATGTCGGGGGTTTTCAGTTGCTCGGCGAGTGCCTTGAGCATGCCGGTCAGGCGCAGGGTCTGGAGCTTGTCCAAGGTCGGATGGGGCAGCATGGTGGGATTCCTTGTGTTCAGTGGTAGTAGCCGGGGCCGCGCAGGTTGGCGTGGTCGTCCGGCAGCAGGGGCAGGTGCTGCTGGGCCAGCGGCAGGTTTTCCAGCCCCTGGCGCAGGATCGATTCGAGGCTCTTGTAGCTGCACGCGCCGAGGCTGAGGGCGCGTCGGCAGGCCAGCTCCAAGCGCACTTCGCCATGGGTCTTGCCCAGGCGCAGGATGCCCAGGCAGGCCCGGTAGCCTTGGGTTGGGTGGATGCGCCGTTCGAGGATGTGGCTGATCACGCCGGCGGTGTGCGGCCCGGTCTGCTCGGCCCAGCGGATCAACCGTTGCGGCGTCCACTCGGCATGCTCGCGATGGCTCTTGGGCATGTGCTCGGTCTGTGTGCTATGCCGGCCCTTGTGTGGCGAGCGCAGGTGGCTGGCCACCCGCTGGTTGGCGTGGAAGCACTCGACGGTGCGCGCCGTCAGCCGTACTTCCAGCTGTTTCTTCACCAACTGGTAGGGCACTGAGTAGTAATGCCCATCGACCTCGACGTGATAGTCGATATGCACGCGCGCCTTCTTCCACTCGGCATAGACGTAGGGCTGCTCCGGCAGTGGGCTCAGCGCTGGACGATCCAGGGCTTCGAAGGCCGAGTGCCGGGAGCCCGGCAGCTTGCGAAACGGTCGTCGGTTGAGCCGCTCCAGCAATAAGGCGATGGCGCTGTTGAGTTCGTCCAGGGAGAAGAACTGGCGGTTCCTCAGCGCGGCGAGGATCCAGCGCTCGACCACCTGCACGCCGACCTCAGCCTTAGCCTTGTCGCGCGGCTTACGCGCCCGCGCCGGCACCACCGCCACGCCATAGTGCTCGGCCAGATCGCGGTAGCTCGGGTTGATGTCCGGCTCGTAGCGATGGCTCTTACTCACCGCGCTTCGCAGGTTGTCCGGCACCACGATTTCCGGCACGCCGCCGAGAAAGGCGAAGCAGCGGACATGGGAGCCCAGCCAGTCCGGTAACTGCTGCGACCAAGTGGCTTCGGCGAAGGTGTAGCTGGACGCGCCAAGCACCGCGACGAACACCTGCGCCTGGCGGATCTCGCCGCTGTGGCGGTCGATCACCGGCACCGTCTGCCCGGCGTAGTCGACAAACAGCTTCTCACCGACGCGATGCTCCTGGCGCATCACCACGTCCAGCTTGCCCTGCCAGGCTCGGTAGTGCTCGCAGAACCAGCTGTACTGAAAGCCTTTCGGCTGGCTCAGGCGATACTCCTGCCAGAGCAGCGCCAAGGTCACGCCCGGCCGGCGTAGCTCGGCATGCACCCAAGACCAATCGGGCAATGGCCGTTGCTCGCTGGGCACCGCAGGGGGCGGTGGGAACAGTTGCTGCTCCAGCTCGGAATCGGACAACGAACAGGGCCAGGCTAGACCGCTGGCGGCAAAGCGGTTGAGGTAATCGCCGACAGTGACACGACCGATCTGCACGCTGACGGCAATCTGGCGAGCCGATAGCCCGACCTCGAACTTGAGACGAAGTACTTCGCGAATCTTACGCATGGATAAACGCTCCACGACGACCTCTCTGCTTCGAAAAAGAGGTCGATGGTAGTGAAGAAATCCTGCGTTACTGCCTGCCCGGTTGAGTGGCCGGATGACCGTGGAATCAGTGGTCGGATACGCGTGGAATGGGTGGCCGGATCACCGTGGAATCGGTGGTCAGATGCTTATGGAATGGGTGGCCAGATGACCGTGGAATCCGCAGCCTTGCCCTTCGTGGCGCTGGCGGCTCCCCCGAAAACCGTCACGCTCGACGTGCAGAACATGACGTGCGGACTCTGTCCGATCACGGTCAAGAAGTCGCTGGAGAAGGTGTCCGGCGTGAGTGACGTCCAGGTCAATTTCGACCAGAAGACGGCGACCGTCACCTACGATCCCGATAAGGCCCAGCCCGAGGCACTGACTGAGGCGACCGCGAACGCGGGATACCCCTCCACAGTGCAGAAGTGAGGTCACGATGAGCGCCATTGTCCTTGAGTCCGTGCTGACTTGCCCGCGCTGCGGCTTCGCCAAGCCGGAAACCATGCCCACGGACGCCTGCCAGTTCTATTACGAGTGCAGCAACTGCAAGGCGCTGCTGCGCCCCAACCCAGGGGATTGCTGCGTTTTCTGTTCGTTCGGCTCGGTGAAGTGCCCGCCGATCCAGCAGCAGCTTGGGTGTTGCTCATAGCGTTTAGGGGGATCACAGGTCGTCGTCTGGATTACGCAGTGGCCGCAGCTCGCCGCGCGCAACTTCTTCCGGTACCGCAAAGGAATACCGCCCGAGCATGTTGATGTGCTCGTAGATCAGCGGCGATAGCCGGGCCAAATCCTCTTCCAGCACTGGATAGCCGTGCTGCTTGAGCCGTTCCACGGCCGCCGTCATGTAGAGGGTGTTCCACAGCACGATGATGTTCACCACCAGGCCCAGAGCACCGAGCTGGTCTTCCTGGCCTTCGCGGTAGCGCTGGCGGAGCTCGCCGCGTTTGCCGTGGAACACGGCGCGGGCCAGGCTGTGCCGGCCTTCGCCTCGGTTCAACTGGGTCAGGGTGGCGCGGCGCTTGGACTCGTCGTCGATATAGGTCAACGTGTGCAGAGTCTTTTCGATCCGCCCGAATTCGGCCAGCGCCTGGGCCAGCCGGGTGGGTCTATCTCCCGTTTGCAGCGTGCGCATGATGCCAGTCGCCGGCACCCGGCCGAGTTTGAGCGAGCCGGCCAGGCGCAGCAGGTCGTCCCAGTGCTCGGCGATCAGGTCGAGTTTGACCGACTGGCGGGCCAGCCCGTTGAGCTTGCCGTAGTCCGCGTCCGGGCGCGTGCGCCAGAAGCGGGTACCGCCGACATCGGCCAGCCGCGGACTGAAGTGGTAGCCAAGTAGGCGGAAGAGCCCGAACACCACATCGCTGTAGGCCCCGGTGTCGGTCATGATTTGCGTCGGCTGCAACTCGGTCTGCTGTTCCAGCACGACCGCCAGCAACACCAGGCTGTCGCGCAGCGTGCCGGGCACGGTGATGGCGTTGAGGCCGGAGAATTGGTCGGAAATCAGGTTGTACCAGGTGACACCCCGGCCGGTGCCGAAATACTTCGGATTGGGGCCGGCATGCACGGTGCGCACCGGTACGACGAAGCGCATGCCATCGGCGGAGGCGACCTCGCCGCCACCCCAGACTTGGGCCAGTTCCAGTTGGCTTTGCGCTCCGACCAGGATGGCGTTAGCCGCTGACAGGGTGTCGTCGCGGATATAATTCTGGCTGACCCAGGACAGCCGGTCACGGCGCAGCGCCGGGTTGTCGGTGCGGATCAAGGGCTCCAGGCCGGTGTTGCAGGCCCCGCCCAACAGCACCGCGCAGAGGCTGGTGACCAGGTTGTCGGCGCGTGCATTGCGTTCGGAGACATGGGTGAAGGCCTCGGAAAAGCCAGTGCGGGCGGCGATTTCCAAGAGGATTTCCGGCAGATCGACACGCGGCATCAGGTCAGACACGGCCGCCCGCAGTTGCAGCAACGAGCAGGGCTCGTCCAGCTTGTCCAGCGCCCCGAGCGACAGTTCGGTCTTGCCCTCGGTGTTCTCGCTCAGTTGAATCGCCGGGTTGTCGGGCAGGCGCGCGGCTACTGCCAGCCAGGTTGCATCCAGCTCGACGGACAAGGCGTCCAGGGTGGTTTTGGCGTCGATGGTCAGGCCCAGTGACCGGCAGATGATCGGTCGCGCCGCCAGCCATTCGGCACCGTCGAGCAGGCCAAGACGCGGGTCGGCATAGCGCCAACTGGGCGAGACGAAGACATCGCGGCGGCGCAGGGCCGTGCGCAGCGCATCGAGCGTGCAGAACACATAGGCACCCATGTCGAGGGAGCCATCTTCGCGGGTGATGTGCTTCTGCCAAGCCTTGGCCACGATCTCCTGCGGCGCGTCATCCTCTGGCTTCCGGCGCGGCAGGTTCAGTTGCAGCCACTCCAGACTAGCCGCCACGCCCTTGCCGGCCGGGCTGAAGCCGAAGCGGATGTGCTTGAGCAGGTCGGGCAGGAAGCGGCGCACGCTGCGGTAGCGCGCTTCCAATGCAAGAAAATAGACGTCATCTACCGGGCGGATCAGCGCGTTGACCTCTTCCAGGGCCTTTTCCAGGGTGGTCCTCGGCAGGTCGTTGAACAGCCGGGCGCGCACGTTGTCATCGCTGATCGAGCTGTCCAGCACGACCTTGCACGCGGCGGCGAGCGTCGCGGCCGACCGATCCAGGTCTTTCAGGCTGCGCATGCGGGCTTTCTTGTCGGCCTTCTCCGCGTTGCTGAACAGGTCGCGCAGCAAGGCCTCCAGGACTTCCAGTGCGTCGTCGTGCGCAGTCGCCTCCAGGCAGAGTGCGAAGGCCACCAGTGTCGCCATCCGCCGCGACGCCGGCAGCCGATTAATCGCGGTGACCTTGGCCGTGTTGGCGAAGCGGGCCAGGGCGGCGATACGGCTGGGAGGGATGTGCGCCGCCGCCGGCAAGGTGATGCCGATGCCGCGCACGTCATCGAGCCGGCGCAGTGCCCGAATCAACGCGGGGCCACTGACCATGACCGGGCCGGAGCGCAATTGATCCAGCCGGGAGCTGCGGTTGCCTTCGGCCACCGTCAGCAAGTCTTGCAGTTGCAATCGCTGTTCCTCAGTCACGCTGCGGCCCAGCGTAAACCAGAGGCGTTCTTCGACCCGACTGCGCAACTGGGCGATAAAGCGCTCTAGTTGAGACACACCAGGCAGGAGGACTTTCTGTGTGAACAGCCACGAGGTGGCTCGCTCAAACAGCACTCCCGGCCGGTCGGTGCCCGTCCAGCAGAGGGCATACAGCCAGCGGCTCAAGCGAAAGCCGATGCCCGGATCGGTGAAATGACGATAGCCAAAGCGGTTCTGAATATCGGTGGCATGTATCCAGCGGCGATGATCGCTATAGCGCTGGAGGCAGTCGGGGTCTGGAATCGCCAGTTGTCGGCAAAGCACCTGCAGGACTTCCACCGGCACGGCGGCGGGCTTGTCCGGCAGAACGCCAACGAAGCGGACGGTGGTCAGCAGAACGGCATAACCCAGACGGTTATGGTTACCCCGCAGCACCTGGATGGCTTCACGGTCTTCATCGCTCAGGTGGAAGTAACGTTCCAGCTCTTCACGGCTGGGCGAATCAACATAGCGGCCAAAACCGTCGCGTTGCTCTTGAGTCAGAAAACCGACCGGCATTGATCACAGCACCTCGACGCAGAACACGGCGGGCGTGACGATCCGCGTGCGTTCGATGTGCCCGCGTTGCAGCAGGCCGGCGCGGCGATCACCGGTTACCAGGTAGTCCGCATCGCCCGCCAAGGCCATGGCCAGCAAAAACGAGTCATCCGGATCATCGGCTTCGACCTCAATGGTCAGGCGCTCCAGTACCACAGCCCGTTGCAGGTTATTGATCATGGCGCCCACCTTGGCGGGCTGTAGGATGGCCTGAAGCTTGGGATAGCGGCTGGCTCGACGAATTTCATCGAGTTGCATCCGCGAGGTCACCACCTCGAAACGCGCCGCCCGCCAGGCACGGTAGATCGCATCGGGCGCGCCATGTGGCGAGATCAGGGCGCTGAACAGGATGTTGGTATCCAACACGACCCGCATCAGCGCTTACGTGCCCAGTCGAGCGCTTCGTCAACCGCGTTGGTCAATTCTGCCTCACTCAGATGGGCGTTAGCGGCCTTGGCCTGCTCAGCGCTCAGCTCCAGGATGTGTGCCCGTACCGCTTCTTCGATGAAGCGCGACAGGTCGCCCTTACGGCCGCCGCCCTGGCTGGCCAGAAACATCCGAAGCGACTGGTCGGTGTCGGCCGAGACGGCGACATTCCAGCGAATGGTATTCATAGCGTTCTCCGCTAATAGGTGTTTGTGTGTTTATACGCCAATCACAAAGGGCGATGCAATGGTTCGACAAAACGAAGGTTTTGCCGAACTCTATCGAGGAATGGCTCGGTTCGTTAAGCTCCCCGCGCTACGGTTCAAATAACTGGTACGCTTAATCAAAGTTCAACTATTACTAACGTAGTCGAGTAAACAGTACTTTTGATGAAGATCGGTTATGCGCGAGTGAGCACTCGGGATCAGAAAGCCGACCTACAAGTCGATGCCCTGAAACAGGCCGGGTGCGAACGCATCTACCAAGACATCGCCAGCGGCGCGAAAAGCGCCCGGCCGGAGTTGGACAAACTGCTGGCCAACGTGCGGCCGGGTGATGCCGTGGTGATCTGGAAGCTGGATCGCCTTGGGCGTTCCCTCAAGCACCTGGTCGAGTTGGTCGGCGAGCTGGCAGAGCGCAAGGTCGGCTTACAGAGCCTGAATGACCCCATCGACACCACCCACGCCCAAGGCCGCCTGGTGTTCAACCTGTTCGCCTCGCTGGCGGAGTTCGAGCGCGAGCTGATCCGCGAGCGGACTCAGGCGGGTCTGTCGGCCGCACGGGCGCGTGGCCGGATCGGTGGCCGTCCCAAGGGCCTGCCAGCCAAGGCTGAGGCCACCGCCATGGCGGCCGAAACCCTCTACCGCGAAGGTCGCCTGAGCGTCAGCGCGATCGGCGAGAAGCTGCACATCTCCAAGAGCACGCTGTACAGCTACCTGCGCCACCGTGGTGTCGAGATCGGCGCGTACCAGAAGAGCGCCAGGTCACGCGACCAGCAGCCTTCGGCCGCGTCGCCGGCAGAGCCGCCCGCCGCCGAGCGGGTGGCCACCGTCACCCTGCGCCTCGCGGTGGTGAATAACAGCAAGTTCGTGCGCGGCCGGAAGCGGGCCACGGAGAACATTGAGCGCTACTGCCTGGAGCCCTATGGCATGAAGCGGCTGGATGCCGGCCACTATGAGTTGACCATTCCGTATCGGAGCGACGATGAGCTGGACAAGAGCGTGCATGACCTGCTGACCGAGATCAGCCAGGAGGCCGACATGCGCAACTGTTTTGTCGAGATGGGCGCCTGGGAAGAAGACACCGAAAAGCGTTGGTAGGGCTTACGTTGGTTTTTGGTTCCATTGCTCCCCAAACCCCAATAACGCACCGCGTGGTGCTACTTTAGATGAGGACTTTTTATGGCTAACCGCAAGACATGCACGGACAGTGCATCTAACGAGGCAGCGCTTCTGCAGGTGTTTGCCACCAACACCTTTCGTAAGGTCATCTTTTTTGCTAGCCCAGATACGGGCGGTTCGCGCAAGGATGGCTCCGAAAACAACTGGCCATTGATGGCTGTGTTGGTCGAGGACCAATCAGGCGAGCTCGACGTTTATGATGGGGATTTCCTTACTGCTACTCGTTACCCGCGCTACCTGGAAGTTAAAGCCGTCTTGGATGCGGCCCAGGCTAGTAACGGCAATGTGTTTTATGCCACAGCTCCACTTCCTTTCACTTCGGGCAAAGGAGAGGATGCAGCTGCGTTGGACATGCTCTCAGTTCAAACCGACGTATTTGATCAGTCGACGCGAGCAAATTATTTCAAACTGCTGAGCCGTTTGACCGAAAAGCAGTACGCTCAGACCTACGACTGATCATGGCTCCCTGGCTTTCTTGATGTCAGCCAGGGAGTCATGATCAGAGCCGGCAGCTCGTCAAAGGTCCAGCTGCATCGGCGCCATCGGAATGCCCACCATTACCACGCCTGGCTTAGGCTCGACGGTAGGCAACTTCCCCGCCCGAATCAGCGTGCTCAATTTCAGTTTTGGGTCGTAGACCATCAGGTCTGACTCCAACACGTAATCAAACCCATCTCTTGTCCCACAAATCGGTATTTCTTCCGCTTTTACTGCTGCGCGGATACCCTCTAGCTGCTCAGCAGGGCCTGGCTTTTTCTTCCTTGGTGCAACGAATGCAGTGAAGTTGGCGCCTGCCTCTTCAAGAGCCCTGAGCGCTGCGGATTCGGCAGCAGGGCTTATCCTTTTCGTTGGGGTTGCATCAGGATCAGGTATGGCTACCGCCACAGGTGCCGGCGCCGGTACGCCTAGATCACCATCATTGTGTATGAGCGAAGCGCCCGGCCCTTCTTCTCCTGCAGTTGAATTCACGCTTTGCTCGGCTGTGTCCACGATCGAGGATTCACTGGGCGCGAATGCGCCGAACACATCATCCACATCATCGACGTCATCGCTCCCTGAGTGCCCAGGTTCTATGGCGAGAAAATCTTCCTCCAGTTCCACCTCCTGCCCGGGACCGAACGAGCTAATCGACAAGCTCTGCAGGTCCTCATCTAGCAAGTCGTCATCTGCACCACCACTCATGAGCGGGTCATCATCCTGCGCCGCTAGCGCTTCAGCGGAGATACCGGATTGCGTCCCTGGAACGTCACTTTGCTCGGAATCACCGCTTGCAGCGCCGGCGAGCGCAGATGTTGCGTGCTCGGTTGAGTCGACTGTTGGAGCATTAGGTTGAGGAACACTCGCGGTATCAGCTATGGGTTGACTAAATCCTTCATCAGCCCGAACTTGTGGTGCTGGTGCTGGTGCTGGTGCTGGTGCTGGTGCTGGTGCTGGTGCTGGTGCTGGTTGTGGCTTCACTTCTTGCTTGCCGGCGATGTTCATCTTCGCGGCGATTTCAGCACTGAAACCACGGGCAACGATCTCCCGAAGCGCATCTGCTTCAGTGATTCCCAGATTGTGCGTGAACAATGGGCGCTCGATATCCAGCTTAGTACCCATGTTGGGTAATCCACTGAGGCCCGCAAGCTCGGGGGTGGTGGCAACTGGCACGACAATAATGCAAGGTTCCCAGGTCGTGAGGTGAGCACCCGTTTGTGCGTTGCGCAACGATACCGAGTACATCGGCAAAAATCGGCTCATGTCGGCGTGATTATGTCGCGAGTACAGCAGCCCCTTCTCTTGGAGCGTCGTCATAAGATTGAGGGTCATTCGGTACCGACCATCACCCTCCTCCAACGACCAGCCCATTTTGGCCAAGATGAGAGATCGAAGGTCCTTTTCCCGGATGACGATCAGTCCATCGTGTTTCTGAGCAATCTTCAGCGTGGAATCTTTGGCCTGGTCACCGGTGCCGTTAACTCTGCCGTACTCCGTCATGATCTCGACGAAGCTGTGATAAATGGCATTGGACTCGTCTTCTGAGATCTCGTGATCACTCAGCGTCTCGGTGATGCTCGACTCGACCATGCCGGTCTTTTTGTCAACCAGGATCAGGAACTCCATGAGCGCCGTCATGCGGTCGTCCAGGCTGAGGCCATTGCGGTCAACCGGGAAATCGCTTGGGTGGTGGTAGTGGGCGATGACCAGGTTCACTGCTTGTCGATCGCGTGCAGGTAAGGCCCAGTATTCCGGGAAGCGTGCAAGAATTCTCGCACCCAGGGCATCGTGCTGGATCCGGTTGTCATCCTGCGGTGTGAGCGCTCCAACCTCCTCCTGGGTCTTAACACTGCCGTCGGGTAGGAGCTCATAGGCTTCCAGCTTACCGATGTCATGCGCCAGGCCCAGAATGGGGATCAGCGGATCAGTGGCGTCAAACCGATATTCCTTGTTTTTCAGGTCAATGATTTTGAATTTGGGCTTGCCCCTGGCCTTTACATAAACCCCGTCGAATACGTATGCGCCAGCATCCTCCAGTGCGGTATCTGCCACGGCCAGACAATGCTCCCAAAGCCGACGATTTCCGTGCCCCCCCTTGCGATGCGATGCAGGGAAGTGCGCATGTGCGGAATAGGTGTCCCAAATAGCCCAGAAAAACGCTACATGTGCCGGCCACTTCTTCTCATTGGCAGCAACCCAAGCCAGCACTTTTTCACTGCCGATGGGGAGACGCTTTGACGCTACCTCGATGCGAGGTAGCGCTGAGGTGGGCATGGGAACCTTGCCGAGCGTCGATCGGGCGCCGTTGAGGATGTTTCCTTTCTTGCCGGCGTATAGCTTGTTCAGTGCTGACAACCTGGTGAACCAGATAAACCAGACACCGATGATCAGACCGGAAACAACGCCCAGGATCCAGTGTGAGACGTTATAGCCCACCAGAGGCCAGTTCTCTAAAAACTCCATGGGAGAACCGCCAAAGGCTCGGGCCGTAAGCAGAAGCCACCAGAAACCGAACACGATGGCCGTTGCGCGAATGACCTTGTTGTTGGCGTTCACAGGAAAGCTCCGCTGTCTGTTTGGACCGTAGGTGACGGCGCCCCGTCTGAACTGGCTGGTTGTTCCTTCGGAACCGGGGCCCCGTTATTGTCCTTTAATGTGTTGGAGCACCCACCGCCCCCCTTCACAAAGCCACTGCAACCCCAGAAAGGAGACTTTTCAGCGTTCCGCAGGTACATGGGTTTGCCGCAGAGGTCACATGGAAATGACTTCGGCCGCTCCACTGGGTCGCCGTCGCGATCGTTCATGGTGTGATTGCACTGCTCTCGATCAACGCAGGCCCAGAAGTGCCCTTTGGGGACTTTGATTTTGCGCATGCCGCCTTGGCATTTCGGGCAGGAAACGACATTACCTTTGGAGTCCCGGGTATTCGCCGTCGGGTCGAAGTAAAACTCGACCTTGCCTGTGTCGAGCAGCTTCAGCCCGGCCTCGAACTTGGTGGATTTCTTCGGATTGACAAAGCCCTTGAGCCCAAGCACTACCTTGTCCCGGAGCAAGGTTTCTGCTTCCGATACTTTCAGCATGCGACTGGCAATCTCCCGCCATATGGAAAATCCGCACTGCCGCTCGCACATGAACGTTCGGGCCTGGATCTCAACTGCGCCGCCGCAGGTGGGGCAGAGAGCGCCAAGCTTCTTGACCTGGACACCTGCGTATTTTTTCTTGATGGAGTCGAGGATTTCCGTGGTCAACTCTGCAAGCTCGGATTTGAAAGCGTCACGCTTGTACGCCCCCTTTTCCATCTGACGGAGCTTGTGCTCCCATTCCCCGGTGAGAACTGGCGACGTAAGGGCATCGATGCCGTTGTCGACCAGGAAACGGTAGACAGTCATCCCCTTTGCGCTGGGAGCAAAGTACTTCTTCTGCTGGATGAGATAGGGCTCTTTTTTTCGGCCTGCGCCGTCCTTGGTGGATTGGAGCGATTCGATCATTGCAGAGCGCGTGACCGGTGTACCCAGCCCCCGCTCCTTCATCGCCTCACGAAGGTCCTCATCCTCTACCAGGCGCCCTGCCGTCTCCATCGCGCCCAGCAACGTGTCCTCGGTGTACCGTTCTGGAGGCTTGGTTTTGAGCATCTTCAGCTCCATGCCCAGCGGAGTGACTGACTCTCCTTTGACGTACCGTGCGAGCTCTTTCTTGTCGTCGGAGTCACCATTTTGATCGGTTACGTCCTCGACGATCCCGGCTCCGTAAACCACCATCCAACCTGGGGACACAAGCACACGACCTGTCGACCTGAAGAGCTCGTCAGCCACCGTCGTAAGCCGGACAGTCACCGAATACTCAGCTGCTGGATGGAACACGGCAATGAAGCGCTTGACGATCATGTCATAGATTTTTTGAACGTCCGGCTCCAGGTCCCCAGCTCGCTTTCCGGTTGGAATGATAGCGAAGTGGTCCGACACCTTCGTCGAGTCAAAAATCTTCTTGTTGGGTCGTACCCAGCCTTCATCGAGCACGCGCTGCGCGTGATCTGCATAGGGGGTTCCAGCAAACATTCCCATGACCTTCTTCGTGTCGTTGATTGCGTCATCGGGAAGGTAGGCAGAGTCAGTCCGCGGGTAAGTAGTGAGGCTGAGCTCCAGGTAAAGTTTCTGGGCAATCTCCAGTGTGTATGCTGCAGAAAACCCAAGCTTGCGGTTCGCCTCTCGCTGCAGCGAGGTGAGGTCGTACAGCTTGCCAGGGCCCGTCTGGGCCGGCTTGACTTCATCCACCACACTGCTCGGTGCGACTCCAGAGCACTTGCTGATCAAAGCATCGGCTTTTGCTCGATCCATGATCCGGTGCTGGGAGCCACCCTTCTGCTCAGTCGTCTGTGGTGCCAACCACTTGCCGGTGTATTTACCAGCAGCAACCCCAAAGCTCCCGTGAACCTCCCAATAGGGCATGGGCCGGAAGGTCAAAATTGCCAGCTCCAAAGCACAAACCAAGGACAGCGTTGGGGTCTGCACGCGGCCAAGCGGGAATATCTCGGCTTTAGCAGTCTCTCGCTCATAGAGGCGTGAGATACCCCGGCTCGCGTTGATGCCGACGATAAAGTCGCCTTCGCTTCTGATCTCTGCTGCCATGGCGAGGTTGTCGAAATCTGCGCCTGGCTGCATGTTCTTGTACGCCTGCCGGATAGCGTCATCGACCATGGATCTCATCCACATCCGAAGCATTGGCTTTGTGCATCCAGCCATTTTGTAGATGAGCCTGAATATGAGCTCGCCCTCGCGGCCGGCATCGCACGCGTTCGCAACAGCGGTGACGTCAGGCCGACGCATTAGGCGTTGCAGCACGTTATAGAACTTGGCCTTTGGCTCAATGACCCTCAGGTCGAATTGATCTGGGATCACAGGCAGATTGCCGATGTCCCGCCCTCCCTTGGCCATTTCCTCTGAATGGATTTCAACCAGGTGGCCGGCAGCGGGGGCAAGAATAGCGTTCTCGCTCTCCAGCCATGATTCCACCTTGCTGAATCCTCCGACCGCTTGCGCGATTGAGACCGCTACGGTTGCTTTTTCAGTGATGATCAGTGTCTTGCCCATGCGGACTAGCCTTCCAGTGCAGAATTACATTTCTTCCAAGCTGCCGGCCTAGCCAGACGGCTGCTGGGTGAGAAACAAAAAAGCCATCGACTCCAGTGCTGGATCTCGATGGCTTCACAGAACGAGGTGAGGCGGCCGCTGCTATGCGTCTTGTTGCTCACCTGGAGTTGCAGGCGTGCTTGCCGAGTCGGAACCAAAGGCCGAGGCGAACATGGCGCTGCGCTCTGCATCTCCTTGTTTCGGCTGCGGCGCCTGGGTACCGTGGCCCTTGAAGAGCTCAGCCGCCCAGCTTGGCACGATCTTGATGTGGCCAGAGTCCGGGAGCACAGGGCCTGGCATGTCCTTGGCCTGAATGAACGGAATTTTGGACACTTCGGCGATCCCTGTTTCACCATCCGGCAGGGAGATTGCCTTTACGTCCATACGGAATTCGCCGTTGACGATGATAGGCATGCCGCGGGCGAGTTTCTCAGACAGCGGCTGCAGATTACGGCCGTACCAACGAACAGGGATGCAGGCATCGGTGTCCTTCGACTGCCGAATCAGCACGACCAGGCGGTCGTTGATTGGAGTACCGTCTACGGGATGTTTGCGGTTGCGTTCCAGCGACTTGGCTTGAATGAAGCCTGCGATACGGATCTGGTTCGAGGCGTTCTTGTTGAGATCCATTGCCTTCCAATCGAACGAGTTGAGACGGTCTTCTGTGCCAGCGCTGGGTAGACTCTCCAGCTGTGCCACAGAATCCGGAGTACCGGAGTCCTTTGCCGCTGCGTGCACGGCTACATCCCATTTCCGCATGAAGTCGTCTCGAAAACGCCCTCCAAGGTGCATCAGGTTTGGAGCTTCGAATCGGATGCTCTTCACCCGTGCAATACGGTTATCACCCTCGATGGCGCCATCGGTGTGAACGAACGCCATGATGAGGTCCCACTCCTTGATGTCCTTGGGGATCGGCGACTTCTTGGGATCGTAGTGGATGGGAAGCATGTGGTTTTCCGCCCGGGTCTGCTGGATGTAGCAGATCCCCTTGACCGGATCATTCAACCGCAGGACGCCGGCGATGTAGCCAGAGTTGAGCATCCCGTTTGGATACGAATAGGAGTCAGGCTTCCGCTTTGCGTCCTGGGGCAGCATTGAGTACCTCGATACGTGAATGGCTTGGTTTTCTCAAGAATACGCAACACGTACCAATAATACAAGGCGAATCAAAATGCACTTGTCGCGTGCTTGGCGGTCACAGAGCTACCTGCAAGGGGGCACATCCAGCCCAAAAGTCTCTTTTTCCACCGGAACAAGAGATTTGAATCTTGTTGTTAACTGTGTAGAATCTTTTTTAAATTTATACTGGATTTCTCTGCTTTATTTGTTTAGGGAGCGTCCTGAATCGTGTTAGACGCCGCGACCAACCTGGAGCCGCACAATGCCCAAAGCTAGCGACAAGACCGCAAGTGAATCGACAGGACGGCGGTCTCAAGCGCCCGCCAAAGCACCAGCAAAACCAGCTGCAAAAGCTGCGGCGAAGCCGGTAGCTAAAAAGCCTACTGCAAAAACGCAAGCCCCTCAGGCTGCTACGCCTAAGAGGCCTCGTGCTTCTGCCAAGGCCAAAACAGCAGTACCAGAAGATAAGGGACATGCAGCAGTCGAAACTCGGAACACTATGCCGGGCTCTCGCCTCGTCAAGATGATCAAAAAGGTGATCATCGATCGTGGACTACCTGATCGTGCAATTGCCGATGTCATGGGTATCACGGTCATCTACTGGAACTCCCTGGCTAACGGGAACCGCCAGATACGATCGCTGGGTAAGGAAAAGCTGCAAATGGTGGCTGAATTCCTTGGCCTCCCCCTCATCCAGGTTTACAACCTGGCTGATTTCTTCACGCCAGAAGATTTTGTGTACAAGAAAGATCTTGATGAGCAGCTCTGGCTGTCGATCGAGAAGATGGGTAGTGATCCTACCTGGGCGGGCTATATCCCGAAGCCGGATGAATGGGCGCAAACGCCTCTCTCCGTTCGCATGACCATGGTGTTGCTGTATGAGCAGCTCTCTGGGCGCCAGCTGTTGGCTAAGGCCGAAATCGAGCTGCCTGGTGTGCAACCGCCGCCGGTGGCTTAATTTGCGGGAATAAAGAAACCCCGGTCATTGACCGGGGTTTTTTTTGGGTTAGAAGATGAACGGAGCCGATGGTGGCTGCGAGGTGGTGTCCGATGGCACAACCTTTTCAGGCTCTACCAGGGTTTTTTCAGGTTCAGCCGCAAAGAAGAGGTTCTCCTCTGTCTTGCGACCAGTTGGAAGTGGCGGAATCACAGAGACCTCAGGAACGATGGTAACTTCATTTTGTTCTGCTTGAGGATGAATAGTTGCAGATGCTGAGCTACTGAAGAAGACGTTATCGTCAGCAACAGCCGGCGCTGAATCAGAAGCCGATACATTCAAAGGATCAAACTCGGTGGCATGTTCTCCAAGGATTTTTTCAGGATCCATGCAGAAGGACAACAAGCCAGATACTTGGATGTAAGCAACCCCTTCAATGCTCGGTCCGCTCGGAACAGCAGCCAACACCGATGCACACATTTTCTCCAAGTTAGAGAATTTGCTTGAAAGAACGCTCATAGCTTCAGCTTTGTCCTGAACCCGACGGATCAAACCCAGGATTCTCGACGTCGTTTTGCCGTTGCCCTTGCGAGTCCAGGAGCGATTTACATCTTCCGCGATCTCCAAAGCGGCCTGGCCGACTAAGCCTTTAACTTCCGTTTGAAGTGCATCTTCTTCGCCAAAGTAGCTGGTGTTGCTGATACGAATCGCCGAAGTGTCAAAGGTCAACAGTCTTTCGAGCACTTGTGCCTGTGGAGCATGCTGGCGGATCAAATCTGCACGGGATTTACCACCTGGTGTTGTAACCGCGTTTGCAGGAGAGCTAGCCCACTTCTCCACCAGGTCCGGTAAAGTGTTTAGGAAGGAAGCCTTTTCAACCAGATATTTTCCTTTGATCGCATGCAGCACTTTTGCAAGCTCGTCTGCGTGTTGGGTGGGTACAAAGTATCCGCGGATACGATTGTTTACCTTTCGAGAAACCCCTACTTTAAGGATTTCTCGCTTGGCTTCCGATCGGTATTTGTTAACCCAAGCGAATGCGCCCGACGGCAGCATGCGCCCGACCTCGCGGATGAAGTCATCCCCATCTACAGTTTTCTCACCGGTGCTTCCACCAATGATGACGTCAAAAAGCACTACATCCTGAAGGATGCTGATGCCCAATTCATCGGTTTGCTTGGTAGTGCTCATGGTGGTTCTCCTGAAATTGAAAGAGCGGGTCCCTTGCGAAAGACCCAGTGACAGGAGATGCCTCACAGGCACCCATAAACGAAAAAACCCCGGCGAGCCGGGGTATGGTGAAGCGTTAGACTTTTCCGACGATCGTCGACCAGGTGCTCAGGATCGCAGCAGCCTCATCGTGCGGTGCGAAGTCCAGAACTGTCACTTGCAGAGCAAGCTTCTGGCTTTCTTCAGTCGTTTTGCCCATCTGCATGAGGAGCTTGTAGTTCATCGCCCAGTTCAGCACATTACGGGTTGTAATGGTGAAGTTGAAGGCCATCCCCCCTGCCCCAGCATCCTCGTTGAGAGCGATGAAGTTCGCCCGAACTTTGGCTGCCAGGGTTGCCATGGATTTTGCAACCAGTGGATCAGTATTCGTCTGGTCTACAATGAGGTTGGCTTCACGACCCTCCTCCATGTAGGTGCAGAACATCGAATTGAAGCGGTCCATCGTCGCGATGTTCATTTTCTTGGTACCCCTGTAGCCAGTAGCGCTACCGCCTTTGCCGCCAGCAGACCCTTGGCCGTTTGTGTTGCCAGTAGCAGCGATCAAGCATCCAGGAGCAATCGGGATCACTTCGTTGGTCTGATCAAGAAAGATCGGCTTGCCATCCAGAATACCGTTGAGACCCATCTGGATCTGTGGTGGTAACTGATCGAACTCATCCAAGAGCAGGATGGAGTTGGGGGTTTTAGCCCATTGGCACACCTTCCCATAGATCCACTTCATGCCTTCGGGGCCGCACAATTTCCAACTGCCGAAGAGGTCAGAAAGAGTGGTTTCCTCGGAACATTGAACGGTGAAAACCGACCTGCCCGTACGGGACGCAAAGGCCTCGACTAACGTGGTTTTGCCGGCGCCGGTTGGCCCGTAGATGTAGGTCGCTTTCTTGATGGATGCCTTGAAAAAGTCCTGTGGAAGTCCTGCTGAAGCTGCCCAAAGGATCAGGCGCGTAAGCAATTCATCGTCGAAGCTGTAAGGTACGATTTTTGGTGTGAAGCGTGTTTCAGCAAAGATCTTGGTCTGCATTCCATTGAAAAATGGTGCTGTTGTACCGAAAACCTCTGGTGCTAAACGGACTTCAATTGGATTGAGGGTGTCGATTCCAGCGTCGAGTTGCGGGTCGTTGATGTGTTGGAAAGCAGTCATGGTCAAATCCCCAGTAGGCAATGGATGGCCTCTTGCGAAGGCCTGGTACAAGGGGATGCCTAACACGCGAGTAGAAACATAAAAAACCGGACTCCAAGGAGTCCGGCTGGTCTTTCGTTTTGGCTCTATACGATACCCTGCTTCAACGCTGCAAAAACGGCTGTCGCGAGGTCTTTGTCGGATTGTGCCACTCCACAGGCCAAACCCAGGTCAGCGTAGCGTTTATGGTACCCATCACCGATCAGGACGAAGCGTACTTCGATGCCCATCAGCATTGCTTCATCAACGGCTGAACGCAGCACATCGCTATTCCCAGGATCCCCGTCAGTAACCACAATCAGAATTCTGCGGGCCTCCGGTCGATCGATGAGTTTCTTGAGCGCCCAGACCACAGCAAGGTGAGTTTTCGTACCATTTTTGGGCTCAGGGCTGTACCGTTGCAATGTACCGGCCCAGCTCTCTTCAAACCCATGCCATTCACGAACTACTGTGTTGTAGGTAGCAATTCCAAATGGAATGGCCGAGTTATTCAAAACTTCACCTACTGCCACCGAAACCCGGTTGCAAGCTTCCTGTGCTGAGATCCGATCGTCACTCTCATCCTTCTTTGGAATTGGTCCAAATTTATTGTCCATGGAAGAGCTTTCGTCACCCAAAAGGTAGAAACAGGTGTCAATCTCCTCCGCTTGCTTTCTTCTGGTGCAGATTAGGTCGTCTCCCACTGCGTATCGCCAAAGTTTTCGAGTGTTGAGCCTTCCTTCACTTGCAGCCCATACTTCATTTTGGGTGATTGTTTCTATGAGTTCCTCGAAAGTCGCTGAGAGTATTGCAGCTGTCTTCTGAGCGCCAGCCCGAAGAAGGCTACGATTTTCAAATGAGCCACCAGACTTTGAAAGACTCAATTCCTTCATCTCGTTTGAGGCGTCTGGCTGATAGCCTCCCAACCGATTCTGACTCACGCCAGGCAGGCTGGAACAGATGACATCTTCTAACCCTTTTGCATAGCTTCCACAATCAATCTGGCTCGCGTTCAGCACTTGGTTTATGGCGTCGGAGATGTTACCGGGAGTACTGGGTTGGCCATTACTACCTGGTTGCCCCGGAGAACCAGGTTCACCTTGCGGGTTGTGGCTACCAGATCCTTGTTGCGGGGGGCTCTTCTGTTGGTCCTTAGTCAGTTGGAGTAGATCCACAATCTCATTCGCTGCAAGGTTCGCACCCTGAGTGTCTGATGCATTGCAGCCCTTTACAGCAATCGCCTTCACTTGCTCAACCAAAGGTGCACCGAACGTTGCAATAGCCAGTGCGCGATACGCGATAGCGAAGTCCTTCAGACAGGTTTGTTCAAGGAGCTCACTACGAAGCTCAGTGACCAACCAGGCAACGAGAATTGACTGAGGTGTTTCTTGGCCAGCGACTGGACCGTGAAAAACTCCTCTTTTCACCAGGATCTTTAAGGTGTTGTGAATATTCGCGTTGGCACCACGAAAGCGGGGCTTTGCCAATAGCTCGCCGCGGGGATCCTCTAGAACGTTCAGCAGTGTTCCGGAGATATCTGGCTTCATCAAAACAGAAAAGTCCGTGTGCAGGCCGTGGCAGAGAATTTCATGGTCGAGTAGACCTTGGATCAATTCGAGATCTTCATCAGTACCCATGGCAGCGGTCAGAGGCAAGGTCAGAAGTAACCCACCAGCAACCTTTTGATCCGGGCCAATCGAAGCAGTTTTAATGTTGGCCCAGATGACACGCACCCGTCGCCCCAGCTTGTTCGCTTCCGCGATCAGCAGATGGGTATAGAGGTAAATGTGACGCATCGAGACTTTGGACGTTGCAGGAAGCTGCGCTTGAGCGAGACCCATGGATATCCCCTTCTATTGAGTGACGGCATCGGCGATGCCTTTGCCTTACGAAGGGGAATGCTTGACACGTGATTAGAAAATCAATCGTCACCCTGTGGCAGTTCGATACCATGCTTTTGCAATTGCTCACGAAGAGCGCACTGCAGGTCCTTCATGAGAGCTTTGCCATCGAGGGCTGGGGCTGCAGGCTCAACTGGCGCCGGCGTCTGTGATTGGTGGACCAAGGTGGGTGGTAGGGGCCGGCCGTTGGCTTTGTACCGGGCAATGTAGTCCTCAACAATGTCACGTAGGAGTGCCGACGATGTAAGGCCTGGGTGGGATGACTGCGACATCTCAGCTACGATCGCTTGAAAATCTTCTTCAGTTGTACGGCTTACGCGGGTCGACAATGGCTGATCAGCGCTCTCCCGGCTTGCGAAGTTGATTTTCTCAGCCTGGCCCAGGTAGGGCTCCAGGATCGGGGCCATCAGGTCTCGTACTACCTCGTCATCCACATACTGGTAGCACTGGATTTTAACGGTGCGGCTTAAGAAGCCCACCAGGATGGGAGAGCTCTCGACCGCTTCAAGCAGGCGCAGCTCCGCAACCGCATCATTAGCGTACTTCAAAACGGTTGGCATACTGATGACATACATGCGGCCGACGTCGCGGGCTATGTCCCCGGAGAGTAGTCGCTGGTAAATCGCTACCTTGACAGCGAGCGGTGTTGATTTCGCGGCCAATTTGTCCCCCTGTCCTATTCCTGAGCCGGTATGAGGCCCGCTTTGACTGCGCCAGCCATGATTTCACCATGACTTAGCCGTAAACCGAAGAACAACGGTCGATTGGCACCAGATTGCTTTTCACCCTCTAGGCTCAGATCACCATAGCCGCGACTCTCCGCATCTTTCTCGGCGAGCACGAACCCATCATTGCAGGCTGTCAAAAGTCGCAAGCGCGATGACGCTGACTGTTTGATGGGGCTCGGCAGATACATGATGAAAAACCCACGCCCCCCCTTACGAGCTACCCGACCACGGAGCTGGTGCAACTGAGCCACACCAAAGTGCTCGGGGCTCACTGCAACTAGCAAAGTCAGACCGGGGAAGGTAACGCCTACCTCGATCACAGTGGAGGCGACCAAAAGTTTCAGTTGCCCGGCCTTCATCTTGTTTATGACGTCAGTCTTTTCGTCATCCGTCATTCCCCCATGGACCCGGCCTACGTCGTCTCCCAAGCTCCTCCTGAATCGCTCGTAGGCGGCTTCCACGGCATTGCGAGTTTCAGCCTCACCATTGACGACGGGATAGACGAACGCTGCTTGTCCGCCCTGCTTGATGATCTGCATAACGAGATCATGCAACTTCTGCCTAGCGTTGTGCGTGATGATCCTTGTTACGATCTCCCGCGGTACCGGCGTGGTCCTCAGAATTGAGATTGGCAGGCCTCCGAGCTTGACCAGTGCAACCGTTCTGGGAATCGCGGTTGCCGTTGATTCAAGGAAGTTGGTATGGGGCGCGATGAGCTTCTGCCGTTGCGCCACAGAGAATCGTTGCTGCTCGTCAGCGATGACCAGGTCGAAGACTATCCCCGCTTTTTTGGCGGCAGAAAGCACAGCAGTGGTGCCGACAACGATTCCCGCAGACAGGTCAATATTGGTCTTGCCCACCGGACCGACAACAGTGACAACGGGGATTTCGTAGAAGAGGCTGCTCAACTCGGCCGCCAGTTGCTGCGCCAAGATTTGCCCGGGCGCGATGATGGCAACCTTTGCCCCCGCGAGGTAGCTTGCCGCAGCTGGAACCATGAACGTGAATGACTTGCCCGTACTGACATCACCCGACAGGACACGCTGCATCGGATAGGGCGACCTGAGGTCTGACACGATCTCGTCGATGGCTTGAAGCTGGTCGGCAGACGGCGAGAAAGGAGCACGCCTGATTAAATCAGCAACCTGGACTCGGTCGATTCGGAGGAGGGCTCCTTTCACTGCTGGTCGGTTGCGATGAGCCTCAACGCGATTAACAAGCGCCTGTATGCATACGGCCTTGGCAATCCTCACCGCCTCGTCTCCCTCACGCACTGACAAAGGCGTGTGCAGGTTACGCAGCAAGTCAGCAGGGTCGACAAGGCCTGTCAGCTTCCGGAAGTCATCTTCGTGCATCAGGGCCTGTTCTAGGAGCAGGCAGGCTGCCTCGTTGATGTGTGCCATCGCTGCGGTGATGGCCTCACCAAGAACTTCAGCACTCACCTGATTCTGCTTTCCCTGATAGACGGGCATCACCCGTCCAATCATCGCAGGGGGTATGACCATTGGGTTGGACATGGAGGGACGGCCCTCATAGGTGACCACCTCGCCGTAGGTGTGCACCGTCGCGCCAAAGTCGTACGCCATCCAGGGTTCGATCGAAGGCTTACCAATCAAGCTGATGTGCAGACGCTGACCTCGCCCGTCGACCACTTTGACGAATCCGCGGAACGCCCCTTTGGCCTCTTGCAAGGGCGCACCGGTGCGATCGTAGATCGATCGCTCGATTAGGGTGAGCGCCATGTACGAGGCTTCGCCAGTGTCAGGCAAGGGAAGCACCACAATGGGGTCGTGAAAATCCCTGTATTCCTTCGGTACCGTCAGAAGGCACTCGGGCAGCGATGTGAACCCCAGGCGTGTGAGGCGGCCTATGTCATGCATAATCTGATTTCGCGGTTGATGATCGAATATGAATAGTCACGCGTAACTATAACTCAAGAGAATCAAATAGCACTCGCTTGGTTCCGGTGCCGGCACAAAAAAGCCCTAGACGAATGATGTCGTCTAGGGCTGGGTGGAACATTAGTGGCTGACCCGAGAGTCGCCGGTTTGGCCTGTGATCAAGCGAACCGAATCACCAGGGGCGAAGGTTTCAGCTGGATCTTTTGCCTGGGTGACCGCCTGCAAGCTACCGTCACTGGTCATTTTAACGGTGATCTCGACCCCATCAGCATCGTGGGCTTTTTTGTCGACCGCAGCACCAATGGCGGCGCCAACTGCACCTGCGACGACCATCACGGCCAGTTGTCCCAGACCACCACCGCCATTGCTGCCGGCGATAGCGCCCAAGGCACCACCAGCCATGCCGCCGATTGGCGAGGGCTTCCCATTGATTTTGACATCACGAACAGAGTCGACGACACCGAGTTCAACCTTCATCTTCTGCATGGCAGTTGCTTGGGAGTAATCCCGGTTCGTCATGTTCGAGGCGCAACCAGACATTGCAGCAGTAGTGACGATCAGCAGAGATGCGATAATTTTATTCATAATTTTTATCCTTAAGTCAGTTGTTCGCTTTAATAGTGCGAATTAGAAAGAGCACAGGACGGCGACGGCCGAGACGGTGTGATCCAATCCTGAATGGGTCTTGGGTTAGCTTTACACTCACGGGATGTGCCACACGGGTTTGTAAACGGCGGCGAAAAAAACTGATTGGCAGTTATAGGTCCGTGTAAATCATCTCTTAAGCCCCATTCTCTTTTCCTTCACAAGGCCGTGTATTAATCGGTTGCCCGGACACACCCAGCCAAAAAAAAGCCCCGCTAATTTGCGGGGCTCTAGAGGGTTTCCGTTTTAGTTGTATGTGTTGTCGCTGGCTTTTTGTGAGATGTCATCCTGAATGTTTTTGACCTCAGGAAGAACGGTTGCATTCATGACATCATCTACGAACTCGGAGAGGTCGAGTGCTGAGAAGTCAATTTGCTGGAACTCCTCCACTGTAAATCCGCCACAACTAGGGCTTTCGGGTGTTCCCCAGCCCTTCCCTATCTGTGGCTTGCCCTGTTCGTTGATGATTTTTGCAAGCACAGAGTTGTAGCAGCAGTACGCCTCAGTGGTTTCGAGGCATGCACCAAAGACTTTTTTAGAGCAGTAGCTACCGACCAGGTGACACAGGTTTGCGCCACGATGCATCCCAAGTTGCTGCTCCTCTGGCTCGCAGGACTTGAGCTCCATTACTACTTGAATTGCGACAGCAATCGCAAAGCTGTACGGGTCGAAGTAAAAGCCGCCGCCAAGGCCATAAACAGGGCCACCAAGCATACCTGTGGCAGGGATGGTTCCACCGACGGCATAGCTCAAGCCGTAGACACTGAAGCTAAGTGTTGGCGCAGATGGCGCCGCCGCCCCCAAAGCAGAAGCACCTTGTTTTACCCACTCGACGTTGTTGTACGCAAAGTCATACATGTATTTCGAGCCATAGCTAGCTAGGCCTCCTCCGACAGTAGAGACTGCCTGGCCCATAATGGAGAAGTTGGTTTCAGCTCCGCTACTTTTACCGCAGCAGTTTTTAATACCACCGTACCCTTTTCGGCAGGATTCATCTTCACCGCCAAACAGTTCGCCGTCCGAACCATACACACCGGCTTCACGAGCTGCCTCTTTAGCTGCAACAGCTTTGGCGAAATCGCTATCAGATGGATAGCTGGTGTCCCAGCAGACACCCTCGTAGCAGGAGACTTTCGTGCTGCAATCCTCGGTGGTGGTCGTCTCACCCTTTTTGGTAATACAACTATAGGTGATCTGGGACATAACGCAGCCGATCGGATCGGTACTCTCGATGCACGTCTGGACGATTTTCTTACAGCCCTTGTCCTCGTATTGCTGGCAGTCGTTCTTTTTGTCAGGGTTGATGCAGGAATAGTCGTCCTTGTATTTCCAGCATGCCTTATAGACCGGCAACCCGTTGATGACCCGGGTTTCCGGTCCCTCAACGCACGTGTGCGACGCGATATAGCACAGCGGGTTTGTAGCGAGTGGGTCGCACTGGCTGGTGTCGAGCTCGTCGCGGATAATCGTATGGGTGTCGTCCAACTGTATGGTGTCGGACGGCTTTGGTGTGGCCGGATTGTCGCAACGATAAGTTCGCTGCTCGACCAGGCACGTGCCGTTCCAAGCGGTGGAAATGCAGGATGTTGAGGTTTGATAACAGCCAGCGACCTTCGAAATGGCGGCACAATAATCAACAGAGTCAGGCTTCACGCATTCGTATGTAGATCTATATCGCCAACAAGCCTTGTAGATTAAGTTGCCCGCAATATTTCGGGTTTCGGCGCCCTCTACGCATGTTTCCCCTGTTTTACGGCAGTCAGCCGCATGGGAGAAGGTTGCAAAAAAAACTAACACCATTAGCGGAATCAGTTTCTTCCAAACGTTTCTAATACTCATCCGTTATAACCCCTACTGAGCGCGAGCATTCAGCGCGCTACATTGATCAGTCCATGTTTCGGTGCAGGGGCCGTTGCACAGCATCCGAGCGTACATTGTGATGTAAGTTTCGCCTCCGCCACCTACAGCTGTGATCGTTTCAAGCTTGTTGACACCAGCCACCAGGTAAGGAATCAGATTGATGTTTGGTTTCGCCCCCCAGCTTTTACCAAGCTCCCGGTTGCGCTGTACTCCATCACCGATGTTAACTTTGCCGTTGCTGAAAAGGGACAGCTCAGTACCGCCATAAGGACCACTGAACAAATAAGTACCGTTGATTTTGATCAGGATGTAGTCGTCGTAGTACACGGATGCGAGCGTAAACTCGGTGAGCATTGTCGGGTCTTTGACTTCGAACTCAAGCGAACGCGGATAAATACCATCGCGCCAGTAGTTGTCACCGATGGAGCCGAACTGAAGCGCATAGGTACCGTTAGAGTTGGCCAGCTTCCAGGAAGTGTACATGTCGGATTGTGTGGTTCCTGGCACAATACCTCCGTTGTCGCATCCTACAATAGGCGGCTCGCAGGCCATGGTGAGGTAACGGTCACACGTGACGTTCTCGATAGCGTTGTGTGTCACATTGCACTGAAAATTTGCCTTTGTGTCGACATCAACGACTTGACCCATTGAGCAATATTTTGCTTCGCTCAAGTTGTACTCGTTGCATACCTCCGTCGAGTAGATGTCCGGGGTGGTTGTGGTTTTGGTACCGCAGTTTTCAGTGATATCGCCTGGCTTGGCATTGTTGATGATTTCACCGATCCCGCTGATGATCGGGTCGTTCTCGTCGACATCAACTTTGACTCGTTCGTAGGGATTCTTTGCCAAGAAGTTGACAGCATCGCATTCTTGGTTCGCGATCTGGTCGGGGCCGTCTGGCTCTGTCTTGCACGTGTTTATCCGTGCGGTACCGACGTTGAATAGTGATGTGCTGCCGAACTGTGAAGACTGCGATGGCGTGTCTGTGTAGAAAGGCATCGCCTTCGCATTGGATGAGCTCACGTTGGAGGAAAGTTTACTGAGGTTTGCCTTGCCGAGCTCTGTCCCCTCAGAGTGTGGATCAGCCACAACTGTGGTTGACAGCACGAGAGCCGCGGCCAAGGTCAGCAGGCCATTGATTCTGGATTTCATTTGGACTGGACCTTGTTGACCTTGGTCGCCGATTGCGGTTCTTGAGTGAACAAACTCGGGTCTGCCGGTGGCGCTCCGTCCTCACAGACGTTCATCCCCCAGCCAACTTCAAGTGGTCCGGACCCCCCATTGACTTTCGGTACCATCTGCTGGGTGAACTGAATGGCTACGCGAGCACAGCCTGGCTGCTTCAACTGCTCTACGACTTTGGCTTCCACCATGATCGGTTCACGGGAATGGGTTTGAGCCATCCAGACGTCAGCCTGGTCACCGGTTAGCTCAGCGGATGCATGTCCGGATTTCACAGCTTCGATCAGAATTTCTTTTGAGGTGTCGGCGTGCGCTGCGAATGGGGCGGCGGCGAGGACGATGAAGGAGGTGCACAGGGACAACAGCTTGGCTCTGAAATGCATTTCGGCTTCCCGGATACTGACAGTATTTTACACGTAAATGTAAGGCACTTTGGTATCGAAATCAATCTGGCAGATTGGAGGCCGGCTGAACGCCACTAGCCATCGGGAACGTATCCGCAAGTGATCTGGCGCCGGTTACGCTCAAAGAAGCCCTCAGTTCAGATGATCTGCGGGCTTCTGATTCATAAGCATACGTTTGGTCGGGTTACATGCGCTGATACGCGGGGTAGTTCAGTGGTGAGGGTTTATAGCGAACGTTGTTCATACGATGAGCACTGATCAACCCAAGTTTCCTCGCATTCTGGAGGGCACTGTTGGTGCGCTGTGATATAAACCATCCCATAGCCTGGGCCTTTACCATTGAGAACTTTAATATTTATAACGTTCGAGCCTTCTCGCAAATATGGAATCAAGTCGATATGCTCGCTTGTTTTGAGATTATTGCCAGTCTCTGCTTTGTAGTGGTCGGCGGGATTGTCACTCCACCGAGCATGAGGAGGGCTGTAATTGGTGTCTTGAACCAGCTTAGTGGCATTCGCGTTCCAGCCTCCAAATGCACGGCCGTGTACACCAATAAAGATGCCATTGACTGCAATGCCTACATAGTTGTCGGAATGTATGGCGTTGATGAAGAACTCATCGACACGGTCAAGCCCTGCGATGGAAAAGTTAAAGTCTGCTTCTGTCACTTCATTGATGGCCGTGACGTTATTGACGATCGTCAGGGCAGAGCCGACCAGAGTAAACTGATAGGCGCCATTACTGATCGTTGCGGAGTTTACGGCGATGCCTGATCCTGTGCAGCCTGCGATTGGGGGTTGGCAGGACAGCACAAGGTACTTGTCGCACGATACCGTTTCTAGTGCGTTCTGGGTGACATTGCATTGGAAGTTGGCCTTTGTGTCAACGTCCACAACCTGGCCCATTGAACAGATTTTTTGATCGCTGAGGTTGTACTCGTTGCACACTTCTGTTGAGTAAATGTCTGGCGTAGTAGTCGTCTTCGTGCCGCAGCTCTCAGTGATCTCATCGGGTTTTGCATTATTGATGATTTCGCCAATGCCACTGATTATCGGATCATTTTCGTCGACATCAACTTTAACGCGTTCATATGGGTTCTTTGCTAGGAAGTTTACTGCATCACACTCTTGATTCGCGATCGCATCAGGGCCGTCAGCTTCAGTTTTACAACTATTGATGCGGCTTGTACCAACAGTGAAAAGTGAGCTGCTGCCAAATTGAGAGGATTGCGATGGTGTGTCAGTGTAAAAAGGCATCGATTTAGCGTTAGCTGAAGTCACATTAGAGGAGAGTTTACCTAAAGTTGATTTTCCAAGTTCGGTACCTTCCGAGTGCGGGTCGGCTAAAGCACCAACGGCTACGGCCAATAACCCCGCCAGAGTTAGCACCCGTTGTTTTCCTTTTTTCATCCCATTCACCTTGCTATCGGATGCTGGATGGTGAGGACTTCCTTTCCAGCATGACTGCGACAATGCGGACCCAACAGGCCATCTCGTACCAATTCGCTACCCCTGCCCACGGCCCGGTTGAGATTGCTTGGCCTCTTCATGTACCGCACTTGATTCAATGTCAGATCGGCCTGAGCATTGTCGAAATTTAGAAACGCCGATCGCATGACACATGGTTGCGTACATCGTCTGCGCATGACACATAAGCATAATACTGTCAGTATTGAAAGCGCTTTTCATGGGATTTCATTAGCGCGAGGGATGATGGATGGTTATGGAGCGATACAGTGCTCTGGAGAATTTTTTGCTGGCAAGCCCTGGGGGTTACCTGGTGCCAATGCTTGTGATGGCATTTGTCGTGCGAATGCTGCCACCTCGATCCCTTGCAGCGTCTCTGCTCAGGGCGGTTGGTGTTTTCAGCCATGAACTCTTCCATTTCGCGGTGGGCTACCTCACAAGGGCTAGGCCCATTGGAATGACCCTGATACCTCGGCGAGAAGGAAATCAAATTATCCTTGGGTCCGTGGAGTTCGAGCGCCTGACATGGGCGAATGCTTGGGCTACCGCTCTTGCACCCTTGTTAGCTCTGCCAGTCCTCTATGCGCTCGCCTCATGGCGCACCACGAATCAGGTAGGGGGACTGGCTTTTGAGGACCTGGCCTGGTGGATTCTCGCAGGTCCCATTGTCTTGCACTGCTGGCCATCGAGGGCAGACTGGCGGATAGCCCTCATCTCGTGGCCGATAGTGGGGCTAGGTCTGCTATCTACAGCTCTGTACGTATGGACTCACGACTTGTCGTTTCTGTTGGCCTGGAGCAGCGTGGCGTCGTAGTCAGGACGCTTCATGTGTTTGTGTGTCAATAGCCAGTTGGTTGCGAAGCTGGTTGCGTCATTCTGTTCTTTGGCGGTCAGTCCGAAGGACGACATTCCCGCTGAGTTCATGCCCGGTTTTCCCTTGTTCAGACCGACGTAGATCATCCACCAGGATGCGGCCATCTTCACGTTTTGATTCATCCCCTGGCCATTTTTGTACATCGCAGAGAGGATGGCGGGTGCATTCGGTTCGCTTGCTTGCGCTGCCTTCGTCAGCCAGTTGTATGCCTCTTGGTACCCCCCGCGTTCGTAGAGCATCCGCCCAAGTAGGTAGTAGGCTGTCACGTTGCCACGGTTGGCGCCCTCATTTGCCCATGTCCAGGCTTTGTCATGGTCGCCTTTGTTGAGGTAGTAGAGCGACAGGCGGACAGCTGCAAGATCGACAGACGCGTCCTTTACTGACGACTCAAACATCTCCATCGCCTTGGTCTCGTCCTTCGGTACACCGCGGCCAAGCAAAGTAAGTACTGCCAGGTTGTACCGAGCAAGGGGGTAGTCAGAGCTGGCGGCAGAGAAATATGCTGCAGCGGCGGCGCTGTCTTTTTTGACCCCTTCACCGTGATCCAGCAGATAGCCCACTACGTTCTGTGCTCGGCTATTCCCGCCTTGGGCGAGCTCGAAGAGCTTCGGCAGTGCAGCTTTGTCCCCAGCTTTGTAGGCTGCCCAAGTCCGAAGTACTTCGCCACCCTCCCGGGCGGTTGAAAGGAGGCCCTTCATAGCAGTGGAGATGTCTGGGAGGTCGGCGCCCCCTGCTGCTGCTTCGTTGCTGAAGTATGCAGCTGCTGACGTGTCTTGGGCGCTGCTTGCAGCACAGGTGAGGCTCACGAACGCTAGAGGGAGCGCCAACAGGATCGGCAGTCGATTCAGTGAATGCATTATCGGATACACCTTGTTTATTGGTACGCGTAATGTATTCTCTAGCGCATGAAAAAACTATCCCTCCCTTTTCTCCTGATAGGTGCATTGGCCTGGCTTCCTACGACCTCCCACGCGGACTGCTTCGCCGAGGCGGCTGCGCGATATAGGGTCAGCGAGAAGCTACTCCGCGCCATTCAGGTCACCGAGAACCGACCGGGCAAAGCAGACGTAGTGAGCCAAAAAAATAGCGATGGGACCTGGGATATCGGATTGATGCAGATCAATTCCTCTTGGCTTCCAAAGCTATCGAAATACGGTATTGGTGAGAAGGAGCTGTTAGATCGCTGTGTTAGCGCGAATGTCGGCGCCTGGATCCTAGCAAGTAACATCGCTTCACACGGCCATGTTTGGAAAGCGGTTGGCGCATACAACAGCCCTAATGAGAAAAGTCAGCGGATTTACATTCAGAAAGTCATGAATAACTACGGTGGTTTGTAAATGAAACAGCTATTCAGCAGTTTTTTTGCTGTTCTTCTATTTGGCTGGATTTTGTACACGGTATCCCCGGAGGAACCGTGTGAACGCGTCGAGCGTGGCGCTTTACCGGTCCGAGTTGTTTTTGATGCAGTTCGTTGGGCAGGTACGAACTACCTTAGTACAGATTCGCGTATTGACTTGTTGATTTGGAGCATTGCGGCTGATAAATCCGTGCAAAGTTTCATTTCGCGCTTGTTCTATGGCCCAGAACTCAACTGCACTACCGGCCAGGCTAAATAGGAGCTGACTGTGGCAAAGGAACCAGATCTTTTTATTTACAACTCCCCGGCAGATAAACCGGCGGCAACCTATTTGAACGACTTGTTCAGGATGGCCGCCGAGAATAAAGTCCCGGACATTCACTTCCAGTGGGTTCAAGGTCACGTGCATATTCAGCTACGGCAAGACGGTCAGCTGAGGCATTTTGAAACCGTAGAGCCTGCTATGGGAAAAATGATCGATACGAAAATTCGATCGCGGGCCACCATGGACCTCTCGCAGCATCAAATCCCCCTCGATGGTCGTATCGGATTGCGATACCCGGGACTGGAGTTGGAGGTCCGTGTGAGCTTGGTTCCAAGTCACAATGGGCAAAAAATCGTATGCCGGTTGCTCGACCAAGAAAACGCGTCGATGAGCCTTGACCGAATTCGAATGCCGCCTCTGGTCGAGCACGCATTCCGCGAGATGATCAACGAACCTCAAGGGCTGATCCTTGTCACCGGCCCAACCGGCTCAGGTAAAACCACGACACTGTACGCAGCACTCAATGCCATCAACGACGGTACGCTCAACATCTGTACTATCGAGCATCCGGTTGAGTATGTAGTTAAGGGCTTTGTCCAAATCAACGTAACGCCCCAGCTCAGTTTCGCATTGGGTCTACGGGCCCTGTTGCGTCAGGATCCGGACGTTATTCTGATTGGTGAGATTCGTGACCAGGAAACCGCACAGATTGCCATTCAGGCTGCAAACACCGGCCACTTGGTCTTTGCCACATTGCACTCCAATAGTGCAGCACAAGCTGTACCTCGCATCGTTGATCTTGGGGTCGATGCCCAAACACTTGCGTCTGTACTCATTGGTGTGATTGCTCAGCGACTTGTGCAGACTCTTCGGACTGATATAGAACACGAATGGCTACCTATTAATGACGTAGAGCGCATGTGGTTGAAAAAGAATGGGCTGCCGCCTGTCACAGGCAATATTCCATTTGCGCCTTCGAAAGATTCGTTTTCAGGTAAATGCCCCATCATTGAGCTTATTAGATCAGACAGATCAGTGCGTGCAGCCATTATCGGTGGCGGTGGAGAGATGGCTGTGTTGAACGCTGCTGCACGGCAGAGCCAATTCGACACATTAGGCCAATCCGCTGTGCGGATGGTAACTGATGGCTTGACAACCTTGGGACGGGTACGGACCTTAATTAAAGATGATTCTGTGAAGCCAGCGGTTAGGCGCATCGGTGATGTTCTAATCGCTCAGGGCCTCATTACCTTTACGCAGGCAAATCAGGCAGCTGAACTTCAGCTGCGGTGTACGATTGAAGGCAAGGTCAAAAAGTTCGGGCAAGCCCTCATTGATCTGGCGCTTGTGTCACAAGATGACGTGGTGAACGCTCTTGGTTACACCGAGGGGGCGGTGGAATTTTTGAATGAGTTGGCCGCGACCCGGAAAATCAACTTCAGGGCACTGAAGGATACTGTCGAGCTGTGGCGCACTGAGCGAAATCAAGAGTCAATCTTCGACATGCTCATCGAGCAGAACCTCATCAGCAAGGAAAGTTTATATGAAGAAGTTTATTGCGCGGATGGCTATGGCAGCCCTGCTGGCAACTCCAGTCCTCTCCTTAGCACAGGAGTCGCTGCCGTCGCTGCCGTATAGAGAGGTTGCGGCCCAGGCTGAAGACAGTCACAAGGTCATCGTGTTCTTTTCCTTTGCGTGTCCAGTCTGTGCTTCATACGATCAGACCTTGGCTCGGTGGGCCAAAACGATGCCGCCTGGCTGGTCCGCTGAGTTCCTTCCCGTAGCGGTCCCCGACAAAGCCAATTACATTGCTGCTCGTGCATTTTTTGCTGTCCAGGATGCAGATCCAGCCCGACTCGACGCATTCATGTCGGCGGCCTATACGTTGATCCAGCAGAATGGCATGCCGATGGAGAGCCCTGATACATGGACGAAAGCTGTAGCGATCTCGAACGTTCAGGGGTTCAACGAAGCCTGGCACAACGTCACTCAGCAGCGGCTGGAGAAGGCTTTTGCCAAGCTCCTCACATATGGAGTTGATGCCACACCTTCCATGGTCATCAATGGGAAGTACGTGATCACACCTGACGATGTTTCCGGCGATAGTGCGCTCTACATGAACCTGGCCAACGGCATGATTTCCAAGGTGATGCTGGAGCAATAACCCAGCCCACGGTTGGTTCTGCCAGGAAAGATTGTCAAAACAGGAAACCCCCGTACCCACGGGGGTTTTGCATTTTGGCGGCCAGCCCGGTGCCAGGGATCCTATCTACAAAGAAGAGCTGTACAGTCCGAAGGCGGGCAGCGTTACAAAAAAGAAAGCCCGGCATAGTCGGGCTTTCTTTTTCAGCTGTAGTTAGCTTTTGCCCCCTCTCGTCGTCGGCGGCTTGGCGTCGTCATCACCCTTGTCTTCCGGGGTAACAACGGTGTTTTCCAGGGTCATCACTCGCGTAACGGGTGCCGGCTTCCCTCCTCCACTGAACGGCGACTCGTAAGCATCCGCAGCTCCCATCATGCCTTCACCGTATGGGCTACCTGACCCATTATCTGAGCCGGACAGTTGTGGCTCACCTGCTGAGAGCCCAGCGCTAGCCTGCGATTGGGCACCAGCAGTCATCAAACCAGCACCCGATGCCGTCATCATTTCGCCCGCTTGTAGTTCAGTGTGGGACTCGGCCATGGCTGGTTGCGAACCCATATGGAGTTGACCGGTGTGAGCGGCGGTGGACGCGTGACCAATGGGCTCCATCAGGTTCTGACTAGTCCCCGCGGTCATGAGCCCCTCACCTGGGGCCGCTCTAAGCTCCCCTGCGTGACCTGTGATCGGTGCAGCCTCGACGCCGGTCAGCGCTGCGGCCGCGACGGGCTGGCTGGCTTGTACAGGTGCAGCGTCCTGACGGATTGGTGCCTGTGCCTCGGCGCTGGTCAGCGCTGCGGCCGCCACGGGCTGGCTGGCTTGAACAGGTGCAGCGTCTTGGCGGATCGGTGCGTTGCCCTCCCCCCCGGCGAGCGCTGCCGCTGCTACAGGCTGACTGCTCTGTGCATGGGGCGCCTCCTGTCGTATTGGAGCTGGTGCTGGGGCAGGCGCTTCAGCGTTTGCATTAATTGGTGTGACCAGTGGCTGGCCATGGGCTGCAGCTTGCGTATTTTCGCCCGGGGCAGCCATCAAGTTGCCTGCGTGTCCGCCCAGGGGAGCAAGAGCGTCGGCGCGCGCCGGCATTGGGGTCACAAGCGGCTGACCACTCTGTGCTTGAGGGCCAGGTGTGGCGCCATCACTCTGGAGCATTGAGCGCACACTTGAGCCGGGCTCAAAGCGCTCAGGCTTGCCGTTGGCGGCCACATCAGCATTGTAGTTGTCTGCCATGTGATCGGAAGCGATCATCATCCCTGGAACAACCGAAACGTTGCCAGCAAGCTTGGTGGCGGCTGCGGCCTCGCGGCCAGCAGTCTTCGCAGTAGCTGCAGCGGCTTTCGCAGTTTCAGCAGCTTCTGCCACATGTTCGGCGTTCACGACCCGCGAAGCCTGGCCTTGGCCACGAAGCAGCGCAGGTACCTCGTGCCCAGCTGCATTGACCACGCGTGCAGCCTGAGCAACTTCGGTACCGGCTTCAGCTGCTTTCAAGGCAGTTTCAGCGCTGCGTGCTGCCAGAACCGCTCTTGTCGCTTGAGTCCCTTTGATAGCTGCTCCACCCCATCCTGCGCCTGGCACAAACATAGTCGCTGCCGTAACGGCCATCGCAGTTTTAGGGTTTTCTTGCTCCCATTGCTGCTCGGCCTGGCCTACGCCGACCATGGTGTTCGTGATTGGCTTGACCGACATTGTGTCGCGGATCTGCTCAGGGGAAAGGGTAGTGTCCGCATTTTCGAGTGCTGTTTTACCCGCCCGCATCTGCTCTTGAGCTTTGGCATGGCTGCTTGGCATTTGCGACGATACATAGGTCTCGCGGTCCTCGTAGGAACGGTATGGATCCATTCCAGATGCGACTTCCCTGAGCTCTTGTGGTTGTGGAGCACCAGTAGGGCCGACCTGATTCGGATTGACCCCGGGAACATTGGTCGACGGGTTGCCGATGTTAGCGCGAGAAACCTGACCGGCTGGGTTGTCACTGACCTGGGCTGCTCGCCCACCTACGCCTTGGAATTTGGCCGCATCACCTTCGCTCGGCCCACCCACAACGTTTCCAGTCATAGCCGAAATGACATTCGCGAACTCTGTGTCCGCCCCAATGGACTTGAGGGCCCACAGCTGGGCTGACTCACGAGCGCCAACCATGCCAGTGGATTGCTGGGCATAGCGGGTTTCAAGCTCGGGGAATTTCTTGTTGAATTCACTGCGCTGCGAATCGCTGAGCCCGGCGATTGCCTGATTGAGCGCCTGCATCCCCTGCTGCGATCGGGTGAGATTCCCGCCGGTGGTCTCCTCACTGATCTTCGCGTTTGCGGAAACGCCGGCCTCCGCTGATGTAGCTTGCTGGAAGCGATTGAACGACGATTGGGTGTCGGCGGTGGTTGCACTCAGACGTCGACCCAAGGCGTTTTCAGTTGCGGCTTCTCTGCCAGTGCTATGAGAGAACGTATCAGCAACTGAGGCCTTCCACCCGGACATGTCACTTTCATTTTTGGAGATCTCTGAACCAAACTGGGATGCAATGGTTGAGGCCTGAGACTTGGTCATATCTTTCCCAGTGGCGTTCTGAATGCCAGCAGAAACACCGCCGAAGATACCGCTGAAACCCACCTTCGCGTCGAACGCCTCTTTGAAGGAATTCATCTCCTTCCCAGTGAACCCCAAGGCCTGACCAATGCTATCCCCCAGCTTCATCGCCTGCTGGGAAATATTGCTGTGCTGGCGATCGAGCGATTGCATGCGCTGATCTGTCCAGCTGTCACCGGATTTGTAGGAGGACATTTGGCGCAGTGAGGCCTCGACAGCTGAGGAGCTCTCGCTGCGCTTAGAATGGTCGGAACCGAAGGCACTCTGGGTGGAAGTGCTTAGCGTGTTTTTTAGATCCGCCGTGTTCCAGTTGGCGCCATTGAGTGACAGACCGTTATTTACACTGCCGGAATGTTCTGACTGGTACTGGTTACGGCTTGCCACATCGACATGTGCCCCATTTTTTACAAGATCAGGAGACTGAAGTTTCTCGTCATTGTGGTCGCGCCCCGACCAGCGGCTGGCAAGGCTTACCATGCCGTAAGCAGTCAAGCCAAGCATTGCTGCAGAAATGAGTGGTGTGGCGGCCAGCATATCCGATGCGATACCCAGCCTAGTTGCAAGAACATCGTAATAGACCGCCTTCATGTTGCTCGGTACTAGGCCAGCTTCTGTGAACTCAGTCAGTTTCTCTGCGACATCGTTTTGGATGTACATCTGAATCACAGCGGAAAATGGCAGCCAGGAAGTAGTCCATATCCCGAACCCCAGAAACTTTACATACATCATCAGCGATCCAGCCCCTTTAAACAGGCTGTAAATGATGACGATGGGCGCGAAGCCGAAGAAGAGAATCTGAAGGAAGACCATTGTCGGTGTCATGATCTTTGCAAAGAAACTGCCAGACGCCGCAGCATCGGAGCGGAACTGCTCGTCTTGCTGAGTCAACGATGTCATACAAAGATTGAAGCTGTTTTGATCGGAAACGCTATCTAGACAGTTGTATGTCCCTACTACAGAGTTGTAGAACAGCGCGTTCACCATGAAATCATCAGCGCTTTGAGCGGCAGACCACAGCGAAGGCACCAGGTTGGTAATTGCAGCACTAACATCGTCAGGCGTGTAAGCACTGCCCGAAGGGCTCTTAACCTTCATGCCGGCATTGATCATTTGTTTCGCGGCTGCGGAGGATGGGAACGCATCAACCTTGAGTGCTATCTTGGTCTGTGCTTCCTGGCAAGAAAGAGCGGAGCCTCCAATATTGACGTTATCCCAATAGGTGGTAAGGCCCGTGCCGCGGGAATGGCCTAATACATAAGAAACAATATTTGTGGATTTTTGGAAATCCGCAATGCTGAATGTCGTTGAGCCAGGAACACAGTCGATAATGTATTGTTTCAAGCTGGCCACAAGGTACGGGTCAACATTCTCCACACCCTTGCGCAGTGTAAGAAGCAGTTTCAACGGAGTGACAAAGCCATTCTGAGTGACGGCCATGTAACTCCCTGAGGTGCTTTGGTAGGCTGTGTTGATTTTTTCAAACAGTCCGTACATTGTCGTTGTGAACAAGCTGGCTGGTGCCGCGATTACAAGGGGGACGTTATCAACCTTGTTGACCGTCCCTGTGTAGATATCCTCGATCTTCACATCGGCCTTAATGGTGCAACACGCAACCATCATGGCGAAGCCAAACAGGCCACCCACAGGTCCGTTTGCAGGGATGAACTGTTCCGAAGCGCCTTTCTGAATTACAAACATAATTCCTGAGATCAGCGCAATGAACCCACCAACGAGGTACACGCCAGTCATGAAACCCTTGGCGTTGAATATCATCGCTACGCTGTTGAGCGTATTGTAAAAAGTCGAAACATCACCTAGTACAAATACAGTGAAGTCCATAATATATCCCTAGAGGCCCGGCTTAACAAAGATCGCTGGGTTGCTGGTTAAAATCATCTTAATCCACTGCTCGGTAGCAACAACCCTTGGTTGGAAGTTTGCGTCCTCCGCCCTGATGGCTGCGAGCTCCTGAACGAGCTTGTTAATGTTCTGGTCAACAAAGTCAGGTTTGATGCCTTTAACTCCGTTGAATGTCTGGTTCGCTGCATACAGAGCAGCCTCACCATATTTCAGGGCCAGTTCATTTGCGATGATTGGCGCCATTTGTTCCGCAACACCCTGAATTGCCCCAGGGAATTGCTGTACCTTTCTAATCAAGGCAAGCGCAGGTGTTTTGACAGAGTTGATGAACTGTTTTTGTGCTGCAGTGAAGTCGCAAGAGTTACTGGTGCAGTTTGTAAGCTTGCCTACAATCGAAGTGCTAGCTGTACCACTTGTCGCGCCTTGTGCGTAGCCGAACAGCATTTTGTTGGTGTAGCCCAAGGTGCCATCAAAGCTCAATGTCTTATTGGGGTTGATGCTAGTGCACTTGTTGCGGTCGTACCCGTTGTCGCAATGCAGGAGTTTAAGCGGCGTACTGTTGGAACTTGAGCCGTTTTTGAAATTCATCAGTGTCAAGGTTGGGCTATAAATTTGACCAACCTTAGGCTTTTCAGAACCGTCAGAGTTTTTCGAGGAGCTGTCCGGCGCAGTCATAACTACTGCGCCAATCATGCTCATCACAACTTCGTTAGCGAGATTGCTGTCAGCTTCGCCAGTGTCGGGGTTACCCAGGTATTGGCCTGATGAGGTGTCGGTAAGGGCTTTCCAAACAGGGTTGCCGCACTCCTCGCAGCTTCCGTCATTGGTGCCTTTGTCAGAACTGCTGTTCGGAGAGCTGAATAGATCTGTCAAACCAGCGAACAGATCAGAGAAGGAGCCAGTTGCTGCCGAGGCCGCCGTCGATGCCTGGTCAACCATCTCTTTTCGAGCTGATGGATCTGTGAACGACTTGACGATGGAGTTCGCCACAGCGCATGTGTTCTTCATCATCTGGTTCAGGGCTTGCAGCTTATTCTGGAAGTCCTGCATCAGCTTGCCCAGAGCCGGGTTGATAGCGTCAATGGCGGCTTTGAACGCAACCCCAACAGCGTTCGCTGCGATTTGGCGGAACAATGCAACCAGGGCGTCTGCGTTGATGAACGAGAATGACCCCGCGAACATATCAATCCCGCCGCAACCGGCCGAGAATCGAGGCGGGTCGAAAGCAACCAGGTTAATGTTACGAACCGGGCTTCGAAGGGCTGCGCCACCGCCTACCATGCCGCCGCGGCTTTGGCTTGTGAAGGCGCCCGCGCTGGTGCTGTTCGACATGAACATGCCGTCAAGCGCATCAGCAAGTCCAGCTGATGCAGGTGCTGAAACCATGGTAAGTGTTGCCACCAGTAATAACGATACCAGCTGTTTCAATATATTCCACATTATTGTTGCCCCCCTTCGTAGCGGCCTTCCAGTTTGTCCTTCAGGTATTTAACCCACTGCTTTGGATCATCACTCGCACCCTTTTGAGTGTCTTCGTTGGTCAAGACGCCTCGATCATATGTATTGATTTTCTGTGCAATGTCTTTCGGCAATAGATTGTTGCTGTCAGCTGCAATGATGATCCGCTCTGCGAGCTGGTCTTGGGCCATCATCCCTTGCGATACGATGTAGTAGTTGTTCGGAGGAACAACGAGAACTGTAGTTGGCGTGATGCGCAGGTTCAGAATGCTCGCTTGCCCGGTGTTTTTCTCAAATTCCGTTACATTCGGTAGAGGTTTGCCATCCATGGAAATGAATTTCGTGACAAATCCATACTCCTTGGCCAGTTTCTGAACGGTGTTCACTTGAGGTCGGCAGAATTCACACTTCGAATCGAAGAAAACCCACAAGCCGCCCACGGTCGCGACATGTTTTAGTGCCTCAGTTACACCGGCCTGAGCATTCCTCAGGAAGAATGGTTTCGTGTAAGTTGCGATAGGGACTCGGTTGTTCTCGTCCAGGAATGGATCGGCGGCCACAACACGGGTTGTCATCTCTGCATAGCGCTGGGACTTGTCCATGGCCACGCGCTGCGCGTAGAGATACGCCTCAACGTTTTCCTTGCTAGGGTCGTCGATCGCGGCGTCCAACAGCTTCGGCATGTTTTCGCGCAGCCACGAAACAGAAAACGGGTGAACTGTCGGTTCTTTGGAGTCAGGTTTTTCGCTGGGAGCTTTGGGCTCTTGACGGATTAATGGCGGAGGCGGTGCAGTCTCTTTTGGATCTTTGTAGAAAAACCACCCCTCAGCTTTGCGCTCGATGAACCTCGGAGATCCGCTGTCGACATCCGCATAGACAACACTGGGCAAGGCGGCGATAGACAATAGCGCCGATACTAGAATGTTTTTTAGTAATCCTTCACGCGTACGCATACGCTTGAGTCGTTCGAATGGAGCTTTCATCAGATGATGGGCCCTACCTTGCCAATGATCAGCTTCGAATCTAGGAAGCCCCAGTAGCGGCCGTCATAGCTCCTTGGCTCAGTCCCAATGACCAGAATCTTGCCGGCCGGTACTGTCATGACACGGTCGAAATCGCCGGACTTCTTGCCCAGCTTTTCGATAAGGTCCAGCTCACCGATCAGTCGATCGCCGATGTAGGCGACGTTGTTCTTCACGACCAGCTTGTCACCCGGGAGGCCTGCGACCATCTTTCCAACGGTCTTCCCTTCGAAGTGCTCGCCCATGAGGCCGCCTTTCGGCACGAATGCGACGAAATCACCCCGTTTGAGGTCAGCAGGCTGGCCATAAGTGATCATGTACAGGCGCCAGGGCAGGCAACGGACTGACGCAAGATCAACACCGATCCGGTAGTCCTGGCGAAACGTCGTAACGGCCGCAATTGCAACGATGAACGCAGCGGCGATACCTATGAGCGAGTTTCGAAGAAATCGAAGCCGTGCTTTGTCTGTCCGAAGGGTTTTGAGCGGGGACACCAGTCGAGACGCCAGTGCTTTAGAGTTCATGCGATCACTCCAGCTCAAGGCCAAGGTGCTGTGCAACCTGGCCGGTAACGTTCAGCCCCGCGGGTGCGTTTAGGGCTACCGATGAGTTGATCACCAGCACCCCTGAATCTGTGTACCCCTTCAGTACATTTTGAAGTTCTGTCACGAATGCAAGGCCGTCGGCTTGCGCTTGCTCAGGGCTTAAGCCGGCCTTATCGAGAGTACGCTTCATCTGCGCATTGGCGAGCTTGGTGCCATCAACCAGCACTACCTGTGCTCCCGAACTGAGGTTCTGCCCGGCGAAGTGATAAGCCATGAAGCTGGTGAAGCCGGATACAGCGAGAGCCACGAAGGCGCATGTCAGAAAGGAAACCCCTGCAGGTGCTTGCTGGGCTTTGCCACCCTGTGCTGGCTTAGTCCTTACCTGGTCATCATCAGGGCGGATTTGCTCCCCTGGCTGTTGTTGTTGGCTATTCGCTGTATCAGTCATCGTGGCGTTCCCTAGTAGCGGTGGAAAGAGGTAGCGCTCAATGCGCAGTTATTTTTGCAAGCATAACACGTAGCACTACGACAACAGTATCAGTTTGCCGCAATAAAAAGCCCGGCGCATGGCCGGGCTTTTTATTGCAGTGGTGGTGATGGTGCAGGTGCTGACTGCTTGCTGGCCTGATTACGCCGCAGAGCTCTGGCGGGCCATGTAATTGTTCACTGCCTCTACCGCATCGACCCCACGGTCAAGATCATCAAGAATCTCGTTGCGGGCTGCCCCTTTCGAGGAGAACGTCACGTTGTGGAACTCATCCACAACAAGGCGCACGATGCCCCAATCGGTTTCGCTACGCTTGACCATAATCTCGCTGTACTTGCCGGGCATGGTGTGTACCGTCTTCAGCATGTGAGCCCCGTAAGGTTCGATCTTGAACTGCTTGCTGTCGATGGCCGAGTCGATCGATTCGGACTTCTGCTGCAGGATGAACTGCCAGGCCGAGTTTGCGGCGATTGCCTCGGTGTTTTTCGACGCATAGACGTCGCCAATAGCCTGCGTTACTACCAGCACCGCACCATCTTCTTTCCGCGCTTTGCGGTAAGCAGCAACCATGGCCTTGGCCATCATTGGATCGTCGAGCATCTCCCAGGCCTCATCGACGATGAGGATTTTCTTCCGGCCTCGCTCACCCAGCTGCGCCTTGTACATGTCGTGGTTGATGCGCGAGATCAACTGCAGGAGGACCACCTGCTGAAGAGCTGGGCGCCCCTTCAGATCGCTCAGCTCCATGCAGATGAACGCGTTGCTCATGTCCAGGTTGTTCTCACCATCGAACCATTTGGTGTACTGACCACCGGCAAACGGGAACAGCTGGCGGCCCAAGCGCCGGCACTCTTCGTCATCCGATTGATTGATGAACCAGTCTGCAACAGCGGTGATATTTGCGGCGTTGCCGAACTTCTCCCAGGTACTGGTAATGGCCTGCTCGACACGGGACAGCTGGTAATCGTTAAGCGTGTCCTCCGGTGCGGCCATTTTGGCGATGGTGGCTTTGAGGATGTCCATTTCCTCGTGCAAGTCTTCAACATGCGTGAACGGGTTCAGGCATACATCCGACTCAGGCTTGAACTCGATGAATTCGCCACCAACCATCTTGCACAGCTTCAGGTAACTCCGGCCGGCGTCGATCACCCACAATTTTGCGCCTGCAGCGAGGTAGTCGGCGGCGATTTTCTGTGTGAAGAACGACTTGCCAGCGCCGGCCTCAGCAAAAATGATCCCGCTGTAGTTGGTACTCGACTCGTACAGATCAACCAAAGCAGGCTGGCCACGGCGCGTGAGCAGCAGCATTGCCCCACCCATGCCGCTACCTGTCCATTCGCCGAGTATCGGTAGGAACTGACAGGCATGTCGCACTGCCATCGTATGGAAGCGATAGAGGTTCTTGACGCCTTCATTGGACGTATTGAGTGGCAGCAGGTTGTTCCAGAGAGCTTCAAGGATGCGCCTGTCTTCCCGGAGCTCGAAAGCCAGAGAGGTGTAGTAAGCCTGCAGGCCCGCGGACAACTTGTTCAGGCGCTGCTTGTCACGCGAGAACAGGAAAATCGTAAAGTTCACCTCAACGATGATCGCACCCTTGCCGTCGATCTCATGAACCAGGGTGTCGATGCCCTTTTTCTTGTAGCTGAGGATGGGTATCAGGTGAGCTGTGGGCCCAAAGACCTGGTGGTTGATGATCGAGGACGTTTGCTTGACTTCGTCCTTCTTCACGACCTGGTCAGGGTAGTGGATGGTCAGCACCATGTAGTACGGGTCGGTGATCTGGTTCGAAAGCCCGTTCGGGTCGCCGATCATGTGGTTCATGATTGCGAGGCTGGTTTTCTGAGGGAAGTGTTTGACACTCAGCGCTTTCGCATAGTGGGCGCCGTCATTGAAATTGATGGTCGACGGGTCATCGTAGTTGATGGAGTCGCCAGGGTAGTAGACCTGGTCCTTGATCAGTTGATCTTCATCGTAGTGCGACCGAGGAGCATCCCACAGCTTCGTGAGGATTCGCATGAGCACCAGATAGCCAACTGCATCGAGCTGGAACAGATTCAGCGACGCTGCTTTGAGCGCTTCCGTGACCCGGTCGGCCGATTCTTTCGTCGCCGCGATGTCTGCGTCATCGGGGCTATCGGTGCGGCAAGGGAACTTCACGGTCACGATGACGCGCTGACGATTCAGCATCACACCACTCCGCTGAACCAGCGGATTATCAACGCCACCGTTAATCAGGTTGGCGTGCTGGCGTGAGAGAGCCTTGAGAATCGGGTTCAGCGCTGGCTTGCTGTTCAAATAGGCATCGATGTATTCGCCGACATCGGGGCTTTCAAGCATTGCGATCTGAATGTAGGTGCCTGCCGCGAAGTTCATGCTCAGGGCAGACTGAAGCTTGTCGACGGTCGAGGAGCTGGCGCCTGTCAGGGCGTCAGATACAAAACATGCCCCGAGGTAATGTTCATTCCCGTCGGAGCAAAAGAATACTTTTGAGTCGGGGTCGATAGCCCTGACATTGAGTTTTTTTTGAGGGGTGGATGTTCTATCCCCTTTGAGCGTCGCTTTCGAAGCTGCCATTTCACTGTTCGCCATATGTGGTGGTTGAGTAGGCTTGGAAGGCCTGGAGGGCAACCCGCAGGCAGAGCCAGTTGAAAAGGCGCACTAGCGACCTAGTGCGCCTTGAGGGGCGTTACAGCGTTGCGGTGAAGATGTTGGTCAGTACGCCTGGGCCAACGCTTGCAGAGAGCGCTACGGCTACGCCGGTCACAACGGCCATGACCGATTGCTTGACCACGCCGATTGCCAGGCCGGTACCGAGGGCACCCAGGGCAAAGACCTTACCGAGGGAGCCGGTCATCCAACCGTCGAGGCTGATGACGATCTCGTTGAAGGTGGAGTCGGCGCCGGCGGTCACGTCGACGGCGACAGCCAGACCGACCACAGCCATGCTCACCAGGGCACGTTTGTCGATTTTCTTGAATGGAGCAGCGGCTACTGCGGTGGTTTCGATTTGTGCGATTTGTGCGGTCATTGTGTAGCTCCCAGTGTTATCAGTTCAGATTGATGTCAGTTGTGGATGGGATTGCGGACGACGTAACTTGCGGTCCGTAATTGGTTGGTTCTGCAGCAACGTTTTCCGATTTAGGGGCGGCAACATTGACTGGCGGTACAGCGGTTAACTCAAGGTGAGGAACAACCATGCCTTGGCCTGAGTATTCGGATTTTCCGAACGACCAAGTGCGTGGCTGAATCTCGGTAAAGAGGTAGGACGGAAAGTGCAAATCGTCCTTGCTGTCGATCCACGGAGCGATCCAGATGCGCATGACTTGGGCTGGAACTCGAACCGGTCGAGCAAGATCCGCAACAGCTGGCCCTGGCACACCATTGGATACCTTGAGGTTATGCTCAGAGCCGGCAGTCTTTCCCATGTCGTCACCGTACTTTACGTTCGGTGCCTTCTGACCAATTGGCATATCGCTGTCGGTCAGCGCTGGGCTCTGTTCTGTGGACTTGTAAACAGCCATTGGCGACTTACAAATGATGCCTTGCGGCATGCCTGGGCATGAGAACTCGTCATCGCCGGCGGTATTCAACCAGGACGAACAACCACTCAGAAGAGCAATAGGCAACAGCGCTGCGACTAATGCAGTACGTTTCATATGATTACCTTTCATCATTTCAGTTCGATCCCTTTCACCAGCATGATCGTAACTTTGCGGCCGGCGTCGATCTCAACTACCGGAGTCATTTCGCGAGCCATCTCCATGTAGAATTTGGCAATTTCATTCGCGGAAGTAGAGAACCCTTTAGCAACACCAGTTTGCAGAATGGTCGATGTGTCAGCGCTTTGGGTTTGAGTGGTGCTGCTGTCACCCAGGCTCAACTGCGGGATTGTTTGTGGTGTCATGCCCTGTGCGAGGCCCGAGAGACCGCCGGCAACCAAAGTTTTGGCAATCATCTGGCCCTGCTTGGACACGAGTCGACCACGCATACCGACCCGCCCGTCCTCGCCAACGATGTAACCTTCCATCTTCCCTTCGATGATCTTTCCGTCTTTGCGTACGCAAGAGAAAGATTCTGTCCGGAGCATAGCGCGCTCACTGGAAAGAACACCGTAGCCAGAAGCGAGCGCAAAACATTCTTTAACATCGACGCTGTACTTGTTTGGCAGTACGGCGTCAGACTTGATTCGCATGGTCGTCGGCACAGGGTTTTTCTGCGTTGTGGAGCTGGTTGGCGCGTCCATACCGTTCAGCAGCACACCTTCGAAGAACGAACCGGCTGGCATCGCCGGGGTCGGCTTCTCTGCCTGCTTCGGGGCCTCATTCCGGGCCGTTTGGGTACCGCCAGTGACCCGCAGGGTTGCTACCTTCGGTTTCGGCTCTTGCAGGGCTTCACCAGTGCCAGCTGCGCTTTCATAGCCTGGCAACGCAGCATTCAGAGCTGGAGCGGTACCGCCCTTGCTAAGCTCCAGTTTGTCCATCCGATCACCCAAGCGCTTCAGCTCGCGAAGCGTGTCCTGGGTAACAGGGTCAGGCCGTTGCCCCCGCAGTCGTTCTTCTTCAAGGGCGCGTAGGCGATCATCTTTGCGATCTTGCTCCATCTGCTTGAGCGATTGGCCGATCTCTTTAAAACGTTTGTCCTGTAAAGCCAATTTAGCCATGATCTGCTCAGGAGTATTATTATCTCCACGAGGCAAGAGCAGCTTGGTGTCGGAAGTGCCTTCGGTTTTCGTATTGTTCTTGGGCTTGTCATTGCCAACAATTACAGAGCCGACAATCATCAAGAAGCCTAAAAGGCCAATAATTGCAATTGTCGATCGAACGCCTGGGCTAAGATCTTGCCACTTATCTTTCAGCTGGTCTTTGATAGCCATGCTTAATTCCCCGTAGCCGACTTATCAGAGACGATGAACACATCAGTGGTCATGCCGGCACGTAGGGTGGCTGTCGGGAAGAAAGACACAGCGCGGACACCATCGCTGTAGAACGTACCTTCATCAAGATCGACGTCGGTTTTGGACGTTCCTTGCAGGCTGTAACGATAAATATCGTACTCTGGGCCGGAGTAACGAACTTTTGGATAGGCAATTACGTTGCCAATGTTCGCGGCCGACGCAGGCAACAGACCTTCACTGAAGCCTTCAGGGGTTTTGCCGAGAGCTGCTTCTCGCAACACGTAACGAATAGTATCGGTGTAGTTGTTGCTGTCGGGCGCCTGGTTCTCGGACGCATGACCGCCAGTTTCCACCATCGGCTTGTCCAGTTGCAGCGTAATGGTCTGCTGTGGGAGCTCCTTCGGAATCAGGGTCAAAGAAATGACCGGGTCGTTTGGATTAGAACCAGTCACGTACAGTGCGACTGGCTTATCCTTCGTCTTCATCGTCGCATAAAGCGATTGACCGATCGTACTGATATCCAAATCATCAGGTTGCTGGTCGACTGCTTTAGGCGAAGCGAACGGAGTGGAAATCCGGTTCGGCAAGATGTTCGAAACGTAAATAACTTCGTTACGGTCCGAGCTCACGCGAACTACCTGGGTGCGCGAATCAGATTCGGCGCCAGGCATAACGCCCAAGCCAGGCAGAGGCTGCGCTTCGACAGGTTTGACTCGTTTTGCTGCCGTAGGAACAGGCGGCAATTTTACTTCCGCCATCCCATCAGCCCATGAGATGGATGCATGGATGGTGGCCAGCACGATTAGAGCAATGGCTGAGCGTTTCACTGAAGCGCCTCCTTGGTTGGTTCTGCTGGCTTAGGCGGGTGAGACTGAAGCCACTTGAGTGTTTTTGGGGTGCTGCCTGGGTAGTGGTCCATACCCGTGATCCAAGGGCGGCCCGCACGCATCTCGATGACGTACTCGACCACTTGGTAGTCCGGTTTGGGCTTGCCGGTTGCGCTGCGAGACTCCATCGAACCGAGAATGAAAACCTTCTTCGTCTCCTTCTCGTAGCTGATGTCAGTGGCGTTCCAGGACACAGAACCAGCATTCGTTGCGAACACGGGGTCGTTGGCCAACACGAACATCTTCTTGCGCACGTCTGCGTAGATCTTCGGATCAACGAAGGCGCTAACAGAGTCGGCAATGAAATTCACGTTCTTGGGCGTGACATTGCCCATCAAAGTCGAGGCATAAAGGCCAAAGGACTTGATGTACTCGTCGTCCGCGTTGTTCCAGCCAACCTTCACGGCCTTGTCCAGGTTCGGCGGCACCAAACGTGTGGTTTCGTGCTGCCCCATTTGGTTGAAAGTGAGCAGCAGAACCGATACCGAAAGGCACGCGATCGACAAGGTCTGGAAGTTTCTGAGACTTTTCAGCCCTTCCATCGTGTTCTGCATTTTCTTGATCTTCATTGCGGCCTCAAAGCGCTATCGAATACATAACGCGTACAAATAAAGTCGTTCGAAAGCTTTAGTAGAAGTAGTCGCGCTTCGAAGAGTCGTCGTAGTGTTTATTCAGCCCCATGACGCCTGCCTCGTAGCAGAGGTGATGCAGAATGCCGTCCAGTGCACCGCTCTTGAAACGCTTAAACCGCTTTACTGCGTACCAGCCGCCGGCGAGGGAAGCGATGGTTGCCCAGCCCCCCAGTGCGATACCTGCGCCCAGGCAGCCAATGAAGATCGCAGCCTCATCGATTTCCCAAAAAAGTAATTGCGTCTGACTGTCAACGTAGCGCGGGATATCGATCTCCTTCACAGAGGTTTCCCCGCAGCTTTAACGATGTCGACCTCGACCCGACGGTTCATCGAGCTATCGGAGCTAGATACAGGGTCACGCTTGCCCCGGCCGTAAACCTTGATGTTTTTCTTCTTAACACCGTGCCGAACCAGGTAACGCGCAGCTTCGATGGCGCGGTTCTCGGACAGGCGCTGGTTGTAAATCGCCTCGCCCACTTCGTCCGCATAACCGATCAGGGTGATGGTGCTGCCGACGCGAAGTGCGTCAGCGATGACGTTGGTCAGCGGCCACCAGCCCGTAGGCATGCTCTTGTCGAAGTCAAAGTAGAGCGTGGTCCGCGTGTGACGGGCCTCCTCGGCGATCTTTGCATCTTCTGCATCGAGCAGAGCCTCTTCTGCCGGCATCAGGGCCCGAGGCCTGGCTGGCTCAGTCACCGTCCAGACCGGAGATTCGGCTTTCTTCTGGGTGTCGCGAATGGATTCAACAAGCGCGTGCCCTGCATGCGCGGGCTCAATCGCAACGCCGTAGCTGTCTGGAACCACTACCTGTCGCACATCAACGGCACCCGCGGTGCTTGCTGAGAGCGCAAGCGACGCAAGCAGAATGGCTCTGTTCAAGGTGATCATAGAATACTCGTTGGTTTGGAATGCTAAATAACACGTAGCGATAATACAGATAGTTGGCTTTTTGTTGCAACCGTCCTCTTGTGGCGCCTAAAATATAGCGACGTGTTACGTATTGCAAACGCTTTTGGCGATTTCGCGGTCTAGCCCCACCACCTTATCAGCAGCTGTGCTTCATACCCCTGCATTAGGTATTCCCTCTTTGCAGAGTCGTAGGAGTCAAAAATGCAAACCAGAACAGACGCAGCAACCCACCAAAGCTCGGCCAACGGCGAATCGCTGTGGGCCAGCCAGGGCCAGGCCGCGGCTTCTATTGGCCTGCAGGTGTGGAACAAGGTTGAGAAGACCAATCCTGATGAGACCAAGTCCTTCAACAAGGGTGGTTTCCAGGGGACCGCGATCGCGCCCATCTATCAGATCAAGCGTGCTACTGAGGTTTTCGGACCTTTTGGCCTTGGCTGGGGTGTCGAGCTGATCAGTGAAGCGTACGTGGACGGGAAACCGTTCGTTGTGGATGGCCAGGTCGTTGGTAAAGAAGTCATTCACAAGGTGTACGTTGAGCTGTGGTACCTGCAACAGGGATTCCGCGGTTCAGTGAAGCAGTTCGGCGCTACCACCTACATCACGCGAGATTCCTACGGAATCATCAGTAGTGATGAGGATCACGCCAAGAAAAGTCTCACAGACGCAACTTCAAAATGCCTTTCGTTGCTTGGCTTCAGTGCCGATGTCTTCACTGGCAAATTCGATGACACCAAATATGTCGAGGGTCTCCGCGAGGAAGCCCAGCATGGTCAGGTAAACGAATCAGTTGGAGGCACAACAGGTGCAGCTGAGACTGTTCAATCAGATACCCAACAGCAGACATCGACGCAACCGCCAGAGAAATCTCGGTACCAGAAGTACAAGGATCAGCTGGATCAAATTGCTCAAACCGGGCAGACCGTAAAGGACGTGCCAGGCGTTCGGACCACCATCGAGCAGGACAAGCTCCTGTCGCAGATGGAAATCCAAACGCTTTTGCAATCGCCGCTGCTGCGCTTACCCGCAGCAGAGAAAGACAATGCGCAGGCTTCCGAGTCGAGCGTTTTCCTCTAACCCCCACAACCCGGGCGCCTCATGGTGCTCGGGTTTTTTTGTGCGTAGCTTAAGGCTCACCTCCATGAGTATGGATCAGATACTTCGCTCGAAAATCGGTGGCTTCAAAGACACCCTGGCACTGAGTTCGATCGGTGCTGGTGGACTTCTGACATCGCCTTTTTTCAGCTCTGTGCCGGCCACCCTCCCCCTCGCCATGGGGGCTGCGGGTGCGGCGTACGTGGGCAACCGTGTCTTTGATTTCTGGAAGAACCAGCTCCTCCTTGAGTCGAAGATCAATATCCGCTCGGCTACCGATCTGGCGCACGGAGATGGCTTGCTGCTTGGCTTCACTACCGACACGGGACAGCCTGTACGTGTCCCTGATGAAGACTTCATGCGGCATGGATTTATCCTGGGCCAGTCCGGTGTAGGTAAAACCGTATTGGGCAAACTGATGATGTTCCAGCAGATCCAGCGTGGCGGCGGCCTGACGTTCATCGACGGTAAGATGAATGCGGACGACATTCAAACGATCTACCAGTACTGCGTCTGGGCGGGCCGCGAGCAGGATCTGCTGATTCTGAACCCGGGTAACCCATCACTCAGCAATACATACAACCCCATCCTCAGGGGTGACCCTGATGAGATCGCCGCCCGCATCCTGTCCATCATTCCCTCTACCGAGAATAACCCTGGCGCTGACCACTACAAACAGTCGGCGAACCAAGGCATCACCACCCTCGTAGCGGCAATGCAAGCTGCTGGCCTCGCTTACAACTTCATCGACTTCACGATCCTGTTGATGAACCACAAAGCGATCGAGGAACTGGAAACCCTGCTCAAGAAGACCCAGCCTCACAACCCGGCGACCAAGAACTTCTCCCTGTTCCTTGAGCAATACAAGATCGGCGGAAAGCCGGGCATGGAGAACGTGGTTGACATCAAGCGGATGAAGGAAACGTTCGGCGGTCTTGCCGGCCGGATGTACTTGTTCGGTACGGGGAAATTCGGTGACGTGATGAACACCTACGCCCCCGAGATCGACCTGTTCGAAGCAATCCGGGCGAAGAAGATCATCTACGTCGCTCTCCCGACGATGGGTAAAAACGAAGCCGCCTCCAACTTCGGCAAGATGTTCCTGGGCGACCTGCGTACGGCTATCTCGTGGATCCAGGCGCTGCCTGAAGAGGACCGGCCTAACCCCCCGCATTTCAATTTCATGGATGAGCTGGGCAGTTACGCCGTTCAGTCGCTAGCACGCCCCTTTGAACAGGGGCGCAGCGCGCAGATGGCACTGTTCCCCGCAGCCCAGACCTTGGCCAACCTGGATGTGGTTTCTCCTGACTTCAAAGAGATGGTCATCGGTAACACCTGGACCAAGATCTTTTTCAAGATCGGTACCCAGGCCACGGCCGTTGAGTGTGCAGACCTCATCGGCATGAAAATCGGTATCACGAAGTCATTGAGCGGTACGCAGAACGAAAGCAGTAGCACCCCCCTTCTCAATGTGGCGCCAGAGGGTGGCACCGGTGCTGCCGCCGGCATATCGGTCGGTGAGCGAGAGCAGGAGGAGTACAAGGTCTCGCCGGATGACCTCAAAGCGCTCGGTAAGGGGGAATGCATCATCCAGTACGGCGGAGACCAGATCTTCAACGTCCGGGTGCCGATGATCAGCATCGACAGAAAGCTGCAGAAAGAAATCGGCCCTATTCGAATCAACCACTTCCGCAGGCCGTCCGTTAAGGGTGCGGACTTCTTCAAGAATAGTGACAAGTACCTGGGTGGCAGCGGGCTGCCCACTGGTGGGCGGAAGAAACAACAGGAGCAGCTGAGAGATGAGTAACGTAGAACCTAAGGGCGCTCATGTTGTGCCCGGGCATACCCTTGTGCTCGATGAGAGCACTGAGGGCCAGGGGCAACTGATCAGGGAGGTGATTCAGCGACGCATTGCAGCCGGCGCTGCGGTCTTCGTGGTCGGCTCATCGGTCGATGAATCACTTTTGGGAGCGATGATCGGCGCCAGCACTGCAGTTGGCCGGGGAGCTGATCTGCTCATCGTGAATCCTGGTAGTCCCGCCTTGAGCCATACCTACAACCCGGTGCTGCACACAGCTCCTACCAAGGTCGCGAGCCATGTCTTGAATTTCCTCGCGGATCAGGATGCGACGGCAGGTCACGATTCAACCCCAACCGCAGCTCTTGTTCGGGCGATTGTGTCCTCGCTGCAGCTCGCTGGCCTGCCCTACTCGTACCTTGATCTGGGTATGTTCGTGATGAAGCCTGACGCTATTTCAGCGCTGATCGAACACATGGCCACTGCATACCCTCGTTCAGTGCAGCTGGGAGCCCTGCAGCAGGCCTGCAAGGCCTTTCAGGATGATGTTGGCGACATCTGTGCGGTAAAGCTGAAAGGACGCTTCTCGGGCCTCGCTGGGAGCATGTGCATGCTCGGCGCCGGTAGAGCGGGTGAAGTGTTCAACAGCTACCAGCCTGACGTCGTGCTGCACGAGGCGCTGGTAACACGAAAGATCGTGTATCTCGCAATTCCCTACATCGGCCGAGGCCAGGCGGCGTCCAATCTCCGCCGCATCGTGATCTCGAATCTGGCGGATGCTGTTCTGCGGTCGATCGGTGAGCCTGGTGCACCCACTGCGCTGGCTGTGTTCACCGATCCAGGTGGTTGCAATGACCCGAGCATCGAGCAGCTGCTCTCGCCACAGACTGAGCAGGTGATGAGCGTATGGGTTGCAGCTGGTTCGCTCGACGATCTTGGGCGTGAGTCTCTGGATCTGCGCGAGGCCTGCCTGAGTCGAGCTCGCAACCTGGTTCTGTTCAAACCTCAATCCGAGTCGGCAGCGCAGGTCTATTCGCAGCTGTTGCCTACGGAGCCTGAGCAAGCCCAGGGCACAGGGGATGTGATGCAAAAACTCTTGTCGATGGGCACCACCGACTACGCGATTGTTTCCGGCGAGCACCAGGTGACCTGGGCGAGTGTGGCCACCCCTGGTGAAGTGAGGTTCGCCACAGCGGCCGACATCAGATGGCCGGCCAGGCGCCAGCATGCCCGAATGGCTGGCGCAGATCAATTCACGCAAACAGTTCCGGTTTAAGGGTGGTGCCAATGAACGAATTCACTGATATGCCCCTGGGCAACGAGGAAGAAAATGATGTCTTCGGATCTGAGCTTCTATCTGACGATTCTGGCGGTCTTTCTGATCCTGGCGATGTTCGTAACTGGCTTGAGAGCTTTGATAGCGCCAATCTTTTCGAAGGTCTTGACGCCTTCGATCTTGATAACGCTGCAGACGATGCTCAAGTGGATTTTCTGGGGACTGACGAAACTGTGGTCGAGTCATATCCTTTTGCTGAAGAACTTGGGCTCGCCGCACTCAATAATCTATCGAACCTTGGAGCGCAAAGACGAAAACTGAAGAAGGATGAGCTGCGCCGGCTTGATGAAGAGGATTTCGAGGACGGCGTAACGCGTCTCGCGTTTCGCATCATTAAGGCCAACGTCGAGGCTTTGTTCGCGAAGAAACTGCCGACCGATGTGTATGTGACAGCTGCCCAATGGGTGTTCGGGCCTACCCTTGGCGACTGGGCATTTGATAAGTGCTGTGAGGTGCTTGGAGCTCGCAAGGACGTCATTCGTCTGCGGATCCACTACGAGTTCTGGCGTCGCTGGTACGTGTTCCCGGTCGAGTTTCCTTTCATGATCGACCCCGTGCCAGAAGCTGTTGCGGATGAGATCTTCATCCTGGCCGGTGATGAAGGGTACGATCTTGCTCGGGTAGCGTGGGGGCAGCCTGGCATTCGATCGGCTGACCTGCTGGCACTCGCATCCGGCGGCAATGTCACAGAGGCCTATCGTTCGGCTTTGGAGCGGCTGTGTGATCGATACATGCTGAGTCAGCAAAATGATTGCTGGTACCTCACCGGCCGTAACCCAGCACTGAGGGCCGTGGACCTGGCCTTGCTCCCTCACAAGCCCCTCGTCAACCAGATCTCCTGGTCCAGCATGTTCTAAGCATGATCGGGGGCAGCCAGGCTCTTCATCGAGCGAGAGCCTGGTACTATCCCCGCCAGACCCTCAAATTTCCATCGTCTACGTGAATGAAGTTCCGGCCTGGGTAAACGCCCACGCCGCCGCCCTCAAGATATAGGGCTAGTCGTCGAAGGTAGTCTACCGGTACGCCTGGCACTGTGAGGTCGCAAGCGCCACCTCTTAGGTGCGCAGAGTGCTTTTTGCCACCCACCTTCTTGTTGGTCGACTCTTCGCGATACCCTGAAAGCACGATGATGGGCTTCGTTATCCCGTGAATTTTGAACCAACCTTGAATTCCTGCGACGTCCAGGAGCACAGGGCTCATCTGCACAGCCTTGCCCGTGTGAACATCGCGCATCAGTCGGCACACGGGGTCATAGCCGGACCAATCGAGTCGACCGTTCTGGTAATAGACCTTGTCGACCTCCTCCCACTGCCCGGGTTTGATCTCACGCTTCAGCCAGAGACGTCTGGGTTGATCCCAGAAGGTGCTGGCGCTTGAGAGCAGCGGAGTTGAGGAAGCGGCCAAGCCGAGGGCATATTGCAGGAATGTTCGACGGTCCAAAAGGGGGGCTCCACTTCTCTGAGCGGTGATTTTATCACCCGTATTGATGTATGTGTACGCGTTATGAATCTACCGACGCACTCCCCGGGGTCGCATTGTAACAAGCCAAAAAAACCCGGCTGCGAGAGCCGGGTTTGGTGGGTTAGTTTAGGAGGCCACGCATGTGCTTGAGCTGCTCGTTTAAGTCGCCGACCCGGTTGGGTGGATTGAAGGTGCCAAGGTTGGCTTCAAGAGCCACTAGCACTGGCTTGAGGTTCTCTGCAGCCTTGAAGCCCGGCTTATCAGGATCGAGCGCCTGAAGCACGTTCTTCTTGGCCATCATGTTGAACCATTCAGGCTCCCAATTCTCGCAACCAGGAAGCGCGAAGATCGTCCTTTTCGACCCCATTTCGACGGCTGATAACATGTCGATCGGACCTTCGACGATCATGAACTCACTTTCAGAGCCTTCCCAGATCCAAGGAGATTTTCCGCCGTACCGCATGGCCTTCTTCTCCCCTTCTTTGGGTTCACGCATGAGCCTAAACTCAGCAGCACAGTGCGATTGCGACCGAAACCACAGTGGCCGAAATGCACAGGCTGGCGCCTTTTTTTCGGGGTTCCACAGGCCCGCTTTCACCATCAGTTCCTGCCCTGCGACTTCAGTCAAGAACCCCTTGGCTTCCATCGGGTTGTTCGGGATTGTGATGAGGATGCCTCGGTTGCAAGCTTCCCGGGCTACATCCTCAGATATACCCCGGCCAGCAAAGTACTTCAGGGCATCTTTCGAGGGATAACTGCAAGCTTCGGCGACGCGTTGCAATACCAGCGCAAGAGCACTGTCATCGCGTTGGATCGCGTCCATGGGCTTGGGCGGAACATAGTGCTTCAGCAGCTCAACATCGGCGCCCATCAGGTCAAGACCTGCCTCCCGATGAGATTTCCCCCAGTAAAATGCCGCCGCAGCGACCACGTCACCTTGCTCACCGCACGAGTAGCAGAGCCACCCGCCGTTTTTCACGCTGATCTTCACCGAGTGAACGGAAGAAGCTCCGCATTCAGGGTTTGGACAGATGTTGTACCGAATTGCACCTGCTGATGGTCTCGCTTTCGCACCGAGCATGTGCTCGAAGAACCAGTCGAGCGGGACGTTATCTCGCACATACTCAAAGTCGACTTCATAGGCGACTCCATTAGCATCGCGCTTGTATGGTCCATTAGTTACTGACATTTTCTGGTTCTCCAGATGAAATCTTAATGCTCTGTGATGCTTCACGCCGGCCTGTAATACTCAGCCCGCGGCGGCGGCCAATAGCCGGGCTTCATCCCACACATCGATGTCCAGGTCCTTGGCGGCTTCGAGTTTCGAGCCTGCTGCCTCGCCGGCAACGACGAAGCTGGTTTTGCTTGAAACCTTGCTTGAGACCTTCCCCCCGGCTCCTTCGACCAGAGCTTTGGCAGCCTCTCTGCTGAGGGTTGGAAAAGTGCCGGTGAGGACGACAACCTTCCCTTTCAGCGAGGCCCCGCCGATGGCAGCGAAGTCGTTGGGTGTGGTGATCGTGGCCAGCCGATCTGCCTCAGCACCGAGAGTAGAATCCTCGAAGAATCGGGTGATGTTGGTGGCGGTACCATCCCCAACATCCGCGATGGCCAGCAGTTGCGCGTAAGTCGCTGCGCGGAATGCTGACCAGGACCCGAACTGCGCCGCCAGAGCTTTGCTGGTGGCCTCGCCGACACCCTCGATCCCCAGCGAGAAAATGAATCGCGGAAGGTCCGGAGCTTTCGAGCCCTCAATGCCCGCGACCAGGTTCTTCGCTGAGACCGGCCCAAACCCGGGGAGCGGTGCGATGACCTTGTCGTTCAGACTGTACAAGTCGGAAGGCATGCTGATCAGGCCGGCGGCGATCAGAGTTGAGACCGACTTGTCGCCCAGGTTGTCGATGTTCATTCCCAGCCGAGACGCGAAGTGAGCGATCTTGCCCTGCTTCTGTGCCGGGCATTTAATGCCACCTGGGCAATGCAGCTCGACGGCGCCCTGCAGGCGAACGAGGGGGCTACCACATGACGGGCACTCTGTCGGCATCACATAGTGGGAGAGGGTCTTATCGCCGATCGAGGGCACTGTCCGAACGATCTCCGGTACCACATCGCCCGCTCGGCGAACGATGACGGTGCTACCGACCTTGATACCCTTGGCCTCGATCTGATCGGCGTTGTGGAGGTTGGCGCTGGATACCACTACGCCACCGACGCGCACAGGCTTGAGCTTTGCCACAGGGGTCGCAGGCCCCGTTCGGCCGATCTGCACCACAATGTCTTCGACGACGGAGACGGCCTCCTCTGCTGGGTACTTGGACGCAATGGCGAATCGGGGGGTGCGATTGTTCCAGCCAAGGCGTTCTTGGTCGGCGAGGGAGTTGACCTTGAATACGACGCCGTCGATGGCTACTGGGAGGTTGTGGCGATTCGCACCCACCGCATCGTAGAACCCTTTGATGCCATCCCAGCCGTGGACCACGGTCGTTTCCGGGGCAATGCTGAATCCGAGCTCCAGCAAGCCCTCAATGATCTTCCACTGTTTGGTTGCCTTGAACGCAGGGGTGCCGTCGAGCTCTTGGGCGCCATACGCGTAGAAAGACAGTCTCCTGGACGCAGTTACTTTGGGGTCCAGCTGGCGCATGCTGCCGGCGGCGGCGTTGCGGGGGTTGGCGAGGGTCTTCAAGCCCTGGCTCTTGAGGCGCTCATTCACGATCTTAAAATCGCTATTGAGTATGACAACCTCGCCACGAACCTCCAGATCAGTGGCCGCTGGTAGGGTCAGGGGCAAGTTCAGGATGGTTTTGGCCTGTGCCGTTACATCCTCACCGGTCGTTCCATCCCCGCAGGTGACTGCGCGAACCAGGACGCCAGCCAAGTATCGAGCCGAAAGCGCTAAGCCGTCGTACTTCAGTTCAGCGGTGAACTCGATGTCCGCCGGCTGTGACAGCTCATCCACCACAGAGCTTGCAAATGCCCGGGCCTCTTCCTCGTTCATGGCGTCTTTGAGCGACAGCATTGGGACATCGTGTTGTGCTTGGAGGAACTCTTCCAGAACCCGGCCACCGACCCGCTGCGTTGGTGAGTCAGCGGTAGCCAGATCTGGATACGCAGCTTCCAGTTGCTCCAGTTCACGAAACAGGAGGTTGAATTCTCCGTCCGGGATCGTCGGGGCATCGAGTCGGTGGTACGCATCCATGTGTCCAGCGACCTCTGCACGGAGTTGAAGAAGGCGTTGCTCAACCTGGGCGAATTCAGACATGGTTTTTCCACTGGCAGGATAGGTGTGTGCATGATTATAAATCTGCCAGTATTATGCGTACATGTTTCTTTTTCGTGCGCCAAATTGTGCTGGCGGTAAGCCGGCCAGGAGTGAGTTGCATCATGTTTTCGAACCTTCACCTCTACCGGATTACTGAGCCCTGGAGCTTGTCTACGGCCGAGCTTGCGAAACGTCTGGAAAAAAGGGCATTCACTCCCTGTACGGGTAGCGTCATCAAAACCCAGGGTTGGGTGGAGCCCCGGGTTGGCGGTGGCCTCGTGTTCGAGGTGCAGAAGCAGATCCTGCTAAATCTGTGCTTTGAAGAAAAGAAGGTACCCGAGCCTGTATTGCAGCGACACGTGGCGAAGAAGGCGGCCAAGATGCTCTCCGAGAAGGGCTACAAGCCGAGCCGGGACCAGCTCAAGGCGATGAAGGAAGAGGCGTTTATCGAGCTCTTGCCCAGGGCATTCGAGTCACAGAGCACTGAGAAGGTGTGGATCGATACTTCGGCGGGCCTGATCGGCATCGACTGTGGCTCACCGGCGAAAGCCGATGATGTCGTCACTCAAATACATGACGCCATCGATATCCCTGCATCACTGATTCGAACCTCGATGGACCCCTCCTCTGCGATGGCCACCTGGTTGATGAACAACGAATCCCCCGACGAATTCACGGTCGACCGTGAGGTCAACCTGCAGGGGCTGGACCTTGAAAAATCTAAGGTGGGCTACGCCTCGATCAGCCTGGAGCGCGAGGAGATCCGACAGCACCTCCTCGAAGGTCGGCGCCCCGTACGGTTGGCCATGACGTTCAATGAAGAGGTGTCCTTCGTGCTGACTGACAAGTCGACACTCAAGCGCATTGTTTTCCTCGAAAACGTGAACAAAGAGATTCCCGATGAGGAGGAAGAGGAGGCTGCATTCGGCGCGATGTTTCTGACTTACGCCGGCGTGCTGGCAAAGCTCGTACCCGCTCTCATGGAAGCGCTCGGCGGTGAGGAGGCCGCACAGGGATAATCCGATTTGTAGTCGCGTGATGTGCATTACCGGGTACTAGGCAAACGCAAGGCTTAGCCACTCAACCCGGGAGAATGACCATGAAACTGACTATCGACACCGATGTTTGCAAACGTAAGGCTCAAGCTCTGTCGCTTGAACTCGTACTGTTCATCACCGCGTGCTGCATGCGCTTGAAACTGCTCTGCGAAATTGCTGTGATGCTGGCAAAGGCCGGTTATTACAGGATGTTCTTCTCGCAGATCTACACCGCCAGCAACATCGATGTTGACGGTTTTCGTAACGTGTATGAGCTCGAAGGGTATCCAAGTGTCACGCCTGGCTTTGTGCGCTTGCAGTATCGCCAGACAGTAAACGGTCACGAGAAGGCCCGCTCCAGCATGCTGGTTACTGTGCAGGAATGGAATGCAGTGGCCCGTCGTGTGGCATTCGGTTCTGGGCGCTTGGCTCAAGCTGATTAACGTTTTACAGCACCCGGCCTCTCCTGAGGCCGGGTTTTTATTACTCGCCGTACAGCGCGGCCCATGCCTCTTGGACTGCTTCGTCCGAGGCGTCGCTGAGCTCATCCAGGCTGACGTCCGCATACCCACTAGCATGCAACAGGGCGTCGGCATCTGATGGTGCAAGCCCTCGGCAGATTTTGTGAATTTCTTGGCAGCGGCCATAGTTCCATGCCTCATAAACCTGCGCGTTCCAGGTGATGCCCTTTTCGACGTGTGCGACCAGGTCGCGAGTCATGACATAGGCGCCTAGGTAGAAGATGCAGGAATTCAAAGCGCATGCTGATAGTTCGCCTGGGCTTTCTCCACGACGCTTCGCAATCTCCAAATCAGCCCAGGAGCTCAGGTTCAGTTGGAAGCCAGGCTCCCAAGCAATGGTGGTCAGTTCAGTTTGCATAGTTTCACCAGAAGCCCGGCGCGATGCCGGGCTCGATCGTGATCAGTGGACGGTGCCAGGGGCTTGTTGTTTGTAGATCTTCTGCAACCTGGCCTCGGCAAGCTTTGCGATCTCAGGCTGCGCACGGAGGCGGATGGTATCCAGGGCCAACATTGCGCTGATGTCGCCGGTGATCGACGTGAAGGTGGCATCTGGTGAGCAGCCATCGTCCAGAACGGACTCTGCTTCTGCAGACGCCACGACGAACGTTGGTACCGATTCCACTTTGAAGGCCTTGAACAGATTGGGATTGATCTCCCACGGCACACCGGCCTTGTTCACCTCCAGCGCAGCCTGTTTGGTCTGCATCTGGGAGCCATTCTTGAACCCTCTCACGACCATGACAGCACCGGTTTCGCGAGCTTGTTGCGCCAGCCGCTCAAGCCTGTCTTTGGGCATCGAGAACGACACGAAGATGATGAAGTCGTTCGCGCCGTGGCCACCCTTTGCACCTTGTTTTGCGGCGTTGAATCGCGCAATGACGTCGTCAAGCGACTCGGTCTTGGTGGGCGCTGGGGCGTCGATGACCGGTACCGTGGCCTTGAACGTGCCCGGCTTCACCGGATCAATCTTCCCGTTCAGAGCGGCACTTCGAGATGCCGCCTGCTCCTGCATGATCTTCTGGATAGCTTCGTTGGAAGGCATTTCCAGCTGCTGGGACACGGCAGGCACGGCGAAGAAACTAGTTGCTAAGAGTAGCGCCGCCGCAGCAGTCGCGTTTACGGAAAATGCCATAGCCAAAGTCCTTGTATCCTGGGAGAGGGAACTCAGTGTTCGATTCGGTCAGAATTGTCGACCGCCCGATTGGAGAGCAGCACTTGCCTGCGATTTTTGCGGTCTCAGGCTTGGGGTAGAGGCGAGTCAGCTTGTACTGCCGCTTGTCCATGATGATCTGCGGGTAGTAGCCGCACATTGCGTCACCTCCCATTGCCGCCCACTGGGTACCCGCGGCATGGAGTTTCGCGAGGATTCGCGTGGTTTGCAGCCGGGCGGTTTGCTCCATGCTCAGGTGCGCCTCGTTCCGACCGGTCAGCGGGTACATGTGACCGTAGGAGCCGGCGGCCCAGAAGATCGTGGACAGTGGGAAGCCTGTAGCAGCGGCAACGGCATCGGCGGACATGGCCCCGATCGCCAGCATGCTCCCGAAGGGGAACGCGTAGGGGGTCAGGATGCCGGCGAGTTCGTCATCGTTGTGGGTTGGGTCCGCGAAAGACATCCAGGGCACGTCGATACCGCGGTTGTCCATGCACGTGTCGTCCAGGATGGCGCCCATCACATACATGGCCGGGTTGATATAGAAGTTGACCTGCATGAACGAGTCGCGGGTGCTGCCGATGCCGCTGCTCTGATCGTCAGAGATGTAGCCGAATGCATCTGCGTTGACGCCTACGTTGACTTTCACCCCACCGAGCAAGGGGAAGCATCCAGGCACCGTGGTAACGTCGGTCATCATGTCGAACTCCCAGAACGAGGTGGGAATGCCGACCTTGGGCGGGTTATCGCACGTGCAGAATGCGCTTTTGTTCCCGCTGTCGAAGTCTTCCTGGCCATCGGAAATGAGCTCCGTTGAACCGAAAAGCTTGATCGGGAACATGCAGGACCAGCAGACGTCCGAAATCAGGTTCGGGAATTTACCGGTGCACACGCCTTCATCGGCAGAGCTGACCGTACTGAGCAGGGCCGTTGCCACAAAGCCCAGGGCCATAAGCAGTTTCTTCATAGCTTCAACTCCTCGATCTGGAGTTCCCTGCCCTTTTGGGTCAGGACCGCGGGAACGCGCTCGATCCCGAACTTCTTCGTGAGGATGCCCATCTGGTCGAAGTAGACCGGGCGACCCCACTCCCGGTTGAGCTTCAGGAACGAACCCGCGACCAATATCACTTTGTCCCGGGGATGCTCATCGGTGCGCTTCTTGGCGTACTGCAGCTGCTTCGGGTCGCGAGCGTCGATGAAGATGATCGCTTTGCTGAGGGTGATGTGGTCCAGCGGGTTGATGCGAGTGCCCGCCGGCACCAGGATGTTACCCAGATGATCTTTGACGGTCTCAGGGTACGTGTAGGTCGGGTCGTACATCCTGATCTGCGGCTCAACGACGGGCCCAATGCCGGGTACCGGCTTGGGGTTTTCTGCTCCGGCCAACTGCTTGTCGCGGTAGTCGTTCCAGAACTTGTCGAGTTCGCCTTTCTTGTCCATCGCTTTCAACCGACCTTGGATCATGTCGATTGCATCCTGCTCCTGGATCTCCCAGGTGTTTCCGTACTTGCCGAGCTCTTCGGCATGAACAGTGGATGACGCGAGGTAGAGGGCGGTAAGGAAAGCGGATGCGCATAAGCGGCGTAGCTTCATCACAACTCCAATGAGAATGCCCAGCCCGGGGCTCATGACGATCAGGTGATCAGAAACCAACGTGGCCATCGAGATGGCCACGTGGAGAAGACTGTTGGCGGGAGATCAGGAACCGCCGTTGAGCCAGGCGTCGAGCCGCTCGGCCGATACCAGCCCCGGCATCTTCCGACCGTCTTCGCTCACCATGGCGGGAGTACCCTGGAAGCCAATGCTTTCGGCCAGCGCGATGTTGCGCTCGATTGGGTTATCGCATTTCTTCGCCGGCGGCTGGGTGCCTTGCGCCAAGGATTCCCATGCAGCAGCACGGCCAGCCTCAGGCAGACACCAGACCGATTCAGATTTGGCGCGAGCCTGCGGGTGCAGCGACTCCAGCGGATACATGAAGGTGTAAATGGTGACATTGTCCAACTTGCTGAGGACCTCCGTTTCCAGCTTCTTGCAGTACGGGCAGTCAGGATCAGAGAACAGATAGAGCTTGCGGGAGCCGTTGCCCTTTACGCGAGTGAACGCGTCTGCCAGCGGAAACTTCGAAACGTCGATTTTCTCAGCTGCAGCTCGCTTGGGTGCCGTCAGGTCCTTGCGAGTCTGCATGTCGTAAACGCTGCCGAACAACAGGTAGCGACCTGAGGCATCGGTGTAGGCAATGTTCTTGCCCATGGTAATTTCGTAGAGGCCATCGATCGGCGCCCGCTCTACGTTGGTGAAGTTGGTGGAGGGGTATTTGCCCTTGAGCGTGTTGAGCACGGTCATGATCTCGATGTCAGCAGCTGGCGCCGCTGCCGCAGCTGCTGGAGCGGTGGCTGCGGCAGGGGCCTGAGCAACCTCGGGTGCAGGCGACTCGGCCTGGGCGAATGCAGCCAGCGAGCAACTGGCGAGAGCGATAGCGACAACGAGCTTTTTCATCGGTTACCTCAGATTTATAAATGGTGCCGGTAGAATTATGTGTACGTGTGACCATATACTAGCAATACCGACAACTCGTGACTATACGCAGCGAGTATTAAAAGAGAGTTATGGATACCGCAAAGCCGCCATCTCACCCGTTGCAGCAACTGCACCACGCCTATCAGGCAATCAATGAGCGCTTCTTTTCCGGGTCATTACCTGGCTGTGAAATCAGATTCTCGACACGCCAAGGGTCTGAAGGCCATTACCGGCCTGGCGCTCTTCCGAGCGGGGAGCTCTGCCCGGCCTTGGACCAAATCGCCGTTGGGGCGCACCTTTCGAGCAGCAAGATGATCGAATCGCTGGCGCATCAAGCCTGTCATCAGTACCGGCAGCACTCCGGACAGCCCCCGCGGCGGGCCTACCACGACCAGGTCTGGGCCGATAAAATGGTCGAGATCGGTCTGCAGCCGTCCAGTACCGGCCTGCCTGGTGGCCAAGTGATCGGGCAGAAGGTGTCGCACTACCTTCTCGAAGGCGGGGGCCTGAGCCTCCTCATCCGCGAGCTTCACGATCAGGGGCTGAACATCAATCTGGCGGGTGCGGCCGGGCCTGCTGGTGCTGGCCGCCGAAGCGCGCAAAAAAAAGTCTGGGCCAGAACGAAATACACATGTGCTGGCTGCAACAAATCTGTGCTCGGCGGCGACCAGTTCAACCTGGTGTGCGGTGATTGCCAGCTGCCGCTAACGCCTGAGGTATCTACTGCGGGAGCGATCGAGCGCGAAGGCGCCGAGATGCTGGCGGAGGAAGGGGCACTTCATACGGCGCCCAGCTCCTGGGAACAGTCGGTGGCATAAGAAAACCCCCGAACCAATAGATTCGAGGGCGGGTGAAGCAGTTATGCAGAGTTGGAGAACTCGCAAGAGTCCAGCCGACTCACGTCCGGCGTGGATCCTCAATTACGTTGGTTTCTGGAACCGGAATCCCGTAGTGGTCCGCATCGTGGTACACGGCAGAGTTCGGATTGAGGAAAGACAGGTCGTCAACGACCCAGCGTCCTCCGTTGGTTCCGCCGGCGAGGTAGCAGCAGCGGGTACCGGCAGGGACTTCTACTTTGTAAAAACTGCGGGCGACTTTAAATTCGACTTCGGCAGCATTGATGGTCTTGCCCATTTTCGCGATAGGGGTGCGGGTGTTCATGTGTTTCTCCTGAAAGGCGTTTTTTGCTGGCAAATCAAAAAGTGAACAGGTCACCCGCGGATCCATGGCCGTTGTTGAACTTCGTCTCGCGAGGTACCTCGAACCAACTGAATCCGTCCCAGACCTCCAGCTTTTCGCCTGACACACGTGCTTTGAAGTAGCGACATCCCAGCTTCGGGTGGTAGGCGTAGATGCCCGCCCCTTTCAACAGGTGATCATCGATTTTCTTCTTCGCTTGAACTGCGGTGAGAGTGGCCATTGCCTGCTCCTTTCATGTGAGGTGTGCCAGGGCACTTGTCTTGCCGTAAGGCGTTGAACTTGCCTCGGGAGATGAGTCTCAGCTCTCTATAAACCCACATGAAAAAACCCGGCGCATGGCCGGGTTGGATGGAGCGTTTCTAAGCTTGTAGCTGGTAGCTACCAGTTACCTTGGTGCCACGCATGGCGCTGTAGTAATTGACGCGATCGATAAAGGGGATGGCCTTCAACGCGGTTGAACTGAAGCCATGGGTTGAACGTATGGTCTCAATGGTGTCACCAGTTGAGAGCTCCCAGAGGAAGATAGTCCCCCCATTGGCATGTACCGCTGCTTTCCGCGTGATCTGCGCGCCCTTCATAAGCCGCGAGGCTTCAATGATCGGATGCATACCGCCACCCTTCACTTAGCTTTTGCGTTGGCGACGAACGATTCGAGCTCCTTGAGGGTCGACCCGAAATTTACTTTCTCGCACAGCACTTCGATCTCTTGGGTCGACAGGGGCGTGAGCTGACCGGAATTGCTTGCGATATCAAGCAGGCCCGGAGCAGCTGACGCCCCACTTCGGAGGATCTCCTGGTAGTGGCGAAGTGCGGCGAGGATCGTACCTTGCTCACGGTCAGCGACCAGAACTGCAGTTTGATTTGCTTGGATTTGCTTGGACATACTGATCTCCTGGAAAAGCAGGTCTATGCGGGTGACCTGGTCTCCGGAGATGGTGTGCATCGAGCTATAAAGCTGCCCCGGTTTGAGACGGTGGTTGTGATTCAGTGGTGTATACGCGTTCGGCCAGGCCGGCGATCGCCCGGCAAGGCAAAGCTCGGCGGCGGTGCTTAAGTTAAGGAAGTGCCCAAATTTTCAGCAGCATCATGGCCCAGGAAAAGCTGATCACCCGAATAACCGAGATCGCTGAGTCGCTCAACGAGCGCCAGCGTGCCTACCTCGTGGTGGCGTATGACGAAGATCAGCGGGCCGAGCAGGCGAATTCTGGGCCAGGCTCTGCGCCAGCGAGCCAATGGCGGTGGCTGGAATATGGTCCTGACGGTCGGGTCCGAAGAATGACGTACGATGGCCCGTTACGGTACGCGCTCGCGGAGATGAAACTGGTCGGTCATGGCGCCGGCTCAACGTGGCATTCCCTGGAAAGCCGCGGCTTGCTGAACACGGATCACCGGCTGATCGGTTTGGGCGATCTCATGTCTCTTTATGTCAGGCTTACAACTGATGGCAGGAGGGTCGCCAGAGTGCTGAAAGGCTTGCCTATGCAAAAACCAAAAATTGACCCTGCCAGCAAGCCGATGTCGCTCACTGCCCTGCGCATTCTTTACCAGGGGCAACAGCAGCCAAACGAATTCTTGGACCCATTTGAGCCATGGATCGGGCGAAGTTATTACCCTCCTCTCCTGGTCGTGCTTGGCATTGCCCGAGGACTAGCAAACAGGGGGCTTCTGGTGGCCGATAAGCGAAAACTGAGCTTTAAAATTTCCGCTGCGGGCCAGGCCGTCGACATCGAGGGAGCCGAGAATTGGCAGCCGTTCCTTAGGCCGGCCTATGGTGAACCTGATTAGAACGACAAGTGCCTTGAGCTAAGAGCGCTCATAGCCTGCTATTCCTGGCTGCGATCATTGGCCACTGGCTTGACTGGCTTGCTGATGAACTTGTGGGCTGCGCAATCTGGGACTTTCGGTGTGATAGCGGAGAGAGCAGTCATTTCCTGCTCTATCCAACTGAACACCGCAGGAAGATCGAGGCCGCCCCGCTCACGTGTCGCATGGTGAAAAGTGGCGTACGCTTCATGGTCGATTGGCTCATAGTCGGTTAGCCGGTTATCAAGAGCCTCGGCCCACGACTTAGAAAATGGGGCTCGAAAGTAAACCAGCAGGGCAACCACAAGGCTGGTGCCTACTACCAAAAGTGGGTCCTGTTTCATGATGACTCCGACAATGATGGCAGTGGAAATAGAGGCGAGAAGGCTTGCCATCATGGACGGTGGAAGGGTCCCGTTCTGCATGTCCAGCGCACACCTCCTTATGTCCATTAGCTTTTTCTTTCGGGTTTCAAAGTTCATGCTTTCTCTCATCAGTCATTCAGTTTGCTGCTGGGGCTATCAGCTGTAATTTCGCCGCCTCGGCTTCGTACTCGGCAAGCGCTTTGGCGTACATATCAGGGTGCTGCTTGTCGAAGCCGGGCATGTGTTCAGTTTCCACCCACTGACCGCGGATTTGGCTTTTAGCGAGCCAGGGTCTCTTGCTGCCGGCCGGCTGGGTCCATGCGGTGACGCCTATTCCGAACGATGCGATTTGCTTGGCCGTGATGAATCCCTGCTTACGCATCAGGACCACCACTTTCAGTGCCGATTCTTTCCATGGCGTGAGTCGAACCGGGGCTGGAACTCCAGCCGGCAAGGAGGTTACGATGGCCGGTACACGGCAGCGCACTGAGGGCCACCAATCGAACATACGTTCATCAGAGCCTGCGCTGCCCTCTGCATAAAAGAGCCGATGATCAAGTCCGAACGTGTGCACGTAGCCTTGTGCTGTCCATGACTCATATGGGCAGAGTACTTTGACTCCAAGCCGACGGAGCATCTTGGCAATGCCAGCACTGGCATCGGTGATTTTGCTGACGATGACCAGGCGGTGATCTGGGCCCGGACTTTCCCAAAAGTCGTCGCCTTGATTGGGAAGGATCTGTTCAGCGACCTTGGCATTCAGCGAGAGCTTTGCCTGGACACCGATCTGGCGGCCGTCGTCGTTGACCACCAGCACATCGAACCCTGCAGCCTCTGGATAACACGTCCATCCTTTGATCTGGTTGAACTCTTTGATGAATACTTCGCAGAGCGTCGACTCTTTGCTGATGGTTGGAGGCTTGGCTCGGCTTATAGGCTGCATGATGAGCTCGGTGTGTTCCCGGCGTTGCTGCTGGTCGTGTGAGAGTATGGTGGCCATCGTTGTCCCTATTGGGTTGAGGCGGAAGTCGCGCTCGCGCGGTCATAACTCGTACCTATACGCCACATGATTCTGAATGCATGCATTCAGTTTGTCCATTCCGATACTGTGAGTATCTCGCGGGTCGAGTGGAGGGTAGTTAGGCACTCCCTCTGGCCTCGATACCCAACGGAAACGGCGTATTTACGGGCTTTCTGGCGCTCTGACCGCTCGTTCGCATATTTTTATAGTTCCATGTTGCATTGCCAGCGAAACCAGTGTTTAATAGGCCCCATGTAGGCGAACAAGCCTCAACCGACCCAATCTCCTGAAAGGCTGGGAAAATCAACCGAAAGGTTGAACTTGCGACCACAAGGCCCGCTACTTCGTAGTGGGCCTTGTGGTTTCTGGCGTTCGTGAATCAGGCGCGTCTCACCCGCTGGGCCTGGGCCTAGATGCTATAACACGAACACATACACCGACTGTATCTAAATGCTATCCTGCTCAGGTTGGCCATGCGGCCGACCAATAATCCCCACTAGGAGCACAGGATATGAGCATGAGCGAGAAGCAAGTCACGGTGGAGGTCAACGGTGTAGGGGTGGGTTCTCTCTCGATGGAGAAGTACCAGGAGATGCGAAGCCGCGTGCGGCGAGATCCTCGGACGTACGTCAAAGCCCTGATCGTTGTGATGGGCGCCTTGACTCGAACCCTGCGCGGAGCCCTTGCAGCCTTGCCAACGGCCGTTTTCGCTTTAGTGCTGCTTGCGACATTGTTGGAGCCCGAAGCAGTCACCAGAGCACTTTTTGCGTTGCAGTCTGCTAGTCCTGCTGAGATCACTGCGGGGTTGACCAAAATCATTGAGGTGGCGCGATACCTGCTAGTTCCTATGATTGGCCTCTTCACATTGTTCTCGGCCTTCCGTGAAGTGCGGGACGCCTACTATGAGGATGTTTGCCGCGAAGTCCGCATCGCTCTGAATGCCTCTGCCGTTGGCCACGTGCACATCAGCGTGTGCGACGTGGAGGCCGAGGCTCCTCAGTCCGCGTAAGCGTCTGCTGCCCTTTGGGCGGAGGTGGTCACGCCTCTGCCTAGCCCACTTACTCCCCTTGTTCTGTGCCTTTGATGGTCTGCCGCCACAGCTTCCAGGACTCATAAAGCCTCTCGGCCGACACGGGCTGTGCAAAGCCCATCCACTCCGCCACCAGGGCCGGCGTTTCCCCTCTTTCGAACAGCTCAGCCGCAAACGTATTACGCAGGGTCTGCGGGCTAGCTCGATGCTCAGGATCGCGAATGGCCTTCACCCCAGACTCGACGATCACGGCCTCGGTGATCCGGTTCACCGTCGACGGGTTGATCGAGGTGATTTTGCGACCGTTCTTGATCACCGGCGTGATGTCGCTGGGGAATACCAGGTCGCCCTCGGTACCGGCCTGCTGGCGGATGTGCAACCAGGTGGCCAGCGCCCGGGCGGCGTAGTCAAACGGCTTGGTCCGGTGCTCGAACTTCGAATCCGCATAGGAAAGGGTGATCCATGGGGCGGCTTGCGGGGTGATGCAATTAACAGTCAGGCCGACGATGTCCTGCACCTTGAGCCCGGCCCCCACGCACAGACCCACCATCGCCCGATCCCGCGCCTCGCGCCACCGCCCCCGCTCGTTCTGTGCCGTCAGCGGCGCCACCAGGTGATTGGCCAGCAGCTCGGCTTCCTGGGGCCGCAGAAAGCTGGTAGGCAGGTTGCCGTCGACATCCTTCCATTTGACCCCTTCAGCCCTCAACGCCTGCGCCGCCGGGTTGAGGAAACCTGGCTCTTCCTTTTCCTTGAACAGGTCGGCCAACACTCGTTGTATTAGCTTGCGGTACCGGTCGCGCTGCGGCCTATTGTTAACTCGCTTTTCGTTCTTCTCGATCTCAGGGGTTAGGCTATCAAGGAAGTCTGAAATATCGCTTGCATCCACTTCGTCTAATTTAATGCTCTTTTGCTCAATCCAGTCGACAAACCGGCCCCACTGCGAGCGATAGACCTCCGCGGACGATATTCGAATGCGGGCTGAGGTTCCTCTGCCCGCTTGCTGGCTGATCCAGTGGTCGAATGTCTCCTTAGGCCGTTCATTCCAAGAAGGACTGTCAGGTTTGAAGAGGTCTTCAGTAGCGCTCATGGGCGACTCCGGAGGTACAGGATGGACGGGAGCTAGGTCGGCCTGCTCTGACTGTTAATTGCATGTCGGTGAAGTGTAGTGGAGAACATTTGTACTCGCCTGGTTTTTTCACTGACAGAATGGGGGCGTGCCTGGCGCCGGCTTTGCGGGCCGAGAGGGACCGGCGGCTTCAAGAGCACAGAACAAGGGAGGGGGGTATTCGTGCGTGTGTGGCATCCCTGAGGGCAAGTTCAACTACTTTCAGGAGTTCGCCATGAACAACGTATCGCTCATCAGCTTCATCAACCTGCTGCACAGCGCCTCCCACGTGCAGCTGACGCTGCCCGGGCTTACCACGCGCTGCACTGCGGAGGTCGAGCAATCAGGTTCGACAGTCATCCTGCTTCGCCTGTTGTGGTCGAGCAACTGCGAGACGCTGATCACTGCTGAGGCACTGTCGGCTGGCCGCTGGGTCGACGACACGTTCCACTGCCTGGATGCTCACGGCCGCGAGGTCACGCTGCAATTACTGCAGACGACAACAATCAAACCCGACTGCAGCACGCCGAACGAGCTCGATGCCTTGCTCCGTGAGCTGTTGCTGGAAGCTAATCGCCGTGGGTCCTCTCCAACCAACATGCAAAATGCCCTGCAGGTAGCTGTTTGGGAAGGTTCGAAGTCAGTCCGACGGTTGCTCTTCCCGCAGATGCTTGCAACGCTGAACACCGTCCAGGAAACACTCACCAAAGCCGCGCAACTCGGCGTATGGGACTGGGCCTCGATGCCGCAACTGCGTGACCAGGTCACGGCTGCGCTCGCGGCTGATTACGGTACCGAGGTCACCTGGAGTCCGGATTGCGTCTACGACCACCTGGACAGCAGTGAGATCCTCGATTTCTTCGCGGATCTTCGCAAACGCACCGACACTCTCGATGAAGAATCCGAGCTGGTATGGCGAGTCTTGGTCATGGCGGTCAACCTTCTGGAGAAAAAGCAGCTCCACGAGTTGCTCCAGGGCCTGCGTCAACGACTGGAAGACATGAACGACGACATGCGCCAGCTCTGCTCTCTGCCTGTCGCTGATTTGCTGCGGCTGATCGCAGACCCTGAGGCTGATGCCGAGGAGGTATAACGCTCTACCCGCCCCGACCATGTGTCGGGGCTTTTCTTTGGGCAAAAGAAAACCGCCAGTCCGAAGACCAGCGGCGGATGGAGCGTTCGTAGGTGCTATGCCGACTTCAGCACATAGCGTTTCTGCGGAATGAGCACTGTTTCTTCGACGACGTTCAGGCTCAGCATGTCGATGAAGGTTGAGCGGATACTGTCACAAGCATTGTCAAATGCCTCGACGACCTCTACTCGGTTCGCGAGCTGGTCCAGAGACCATTCGTTGAAGTCTTCATCCTGGTCCAACGCCTGGCCAGAGACACGAAGCGTTTTGGGTGGATGCTGGAAGTTTAAACGACCTGCATCACCCTCGGCGCCACAGCGACCGCAGCGATTGTTACCTTCGGTACAGGCTTGGTAATTGCGCTGAGAGCAGCTTTTGCAGTAGGACTGATAGCCGGTGGATTCCCATTGGCTTTTCATGAGCACCAGATACCCGCTCGATCGGCCATTACTGCTGATGGTGAACTCGCCATTCATTTCCACGACGAAGTCCTCGATCACCAGAGACAAGTCATCCCAGTAGTCGACATTGAGCAGCTCAAAGGCCTTCTCTGTCTGCTCCCGATCCAGGCCAAGGGCATGGATCTTCACGCAGTGAGCGTAGCTCGTGGCGCGGTTCCAAGAGTTCATGGTGTCATAGCGATAATGGCCAGCCAGGAAGCTGATCATCGCTTGACGATCGGTGCGGTCCACTGCTGCTTTTTGAAAATGTTGCATTGGGAAATCTCCTGTTGGCTGTATAACCGGAGATGTGCAACACAGAGCGGTAAATCCGGGCAATGGCGCGATCGGGGATCATGGACCTGGGAAGATCGAGTGCTGCAACGGCGAGTTGGCCCGCTGGGTTAGCCCACCCGCCTGGCAACGGTCTGGGCATCACCAAAACTGCGTGATAGGCCGGGTCTCAAAATTGTCGATGGCTTCCTTGTGCTGCTGGTAATGCTGCTCGTACATCTTGATGTTGAGGCGGCAGAACTCTTCCAGCTCAGGCTCGGGTAACCGCGGCGAAAATAGAATCACTGGCCGCTGGTCCTGATCAGCGAACTGTAGGGTGCCGTCAGGGAACATCACCTGAGGTATCCCGCCCAATAGCATCTCCACTTTGGTAATGAACGGGGTGATCTTGGACTGGTCGGGCGCGAAAATGTGCATCACTTGATCGGTCATAGCGGTTATCTCCTAGGTCAATGGAACTGGGGTGCGATTAGGTCCTCTGGTCCCTACATCACACCAGCTTCAGATGGGGTCTTTTAGGGTCGCCTATACGGACCTGCAGCGCCGGCTGCATGTGCATTACGTCAAAACCCATGGACTTGAACCACATAGGGTTCATCAACGTGCGTTTCTCGGTGGGGAGTTCGAAAAAACCGTTGTCCTCGGACCAGAATCGGCCGCTCACTGGATGAACCAGGTCAAGCTCACAAGTGCCGTCGGGATAGGTGCACACCACAAGCTCCCAGGACGGATCGGGGGGGACTGGCCATTGGTAGTCCTCCGGCGCAAGGCGCTTTCGAATTCCCCCGTCACAGCGGCCGGACAACCCATAGACGAATGCACGGACATGCCACATCAAGATCGGGCGGTCTCGCTCAGTCCACCCTGCACATGCGTACTTGAATGCCTGGCGAACCAACGGCCTTGGTAGGCCCCACTGAAAGCACGCGAGGCCCTTCTGATACATATCTTCAAAGTCGAGGTTGGGATAGCCTGCGTCGTCTGCTGCACGTTCCAAGTAGTTCATGCTTCGCGCACCTCCGGGCGATATGCAGACCCTCCGAGACGGTACTCGTCCACCTTGGCCAGCGCGTCTGCCGCTGGGCGCTCGACCAGGGTTTGTATTTCCCCATCGGTGTACAGGCAGCCGGTGATATCCATCACGAGTGCAGCGCCGGCAAGGTCGATTGCAAGGATGTGGGTGTAGTTTTGGTGGCCTGCCAGGCTATTTTCCCCTTGCGTGAAATCTCGACTGATCGGCCCTTTAACAACCCCGCGGTACGGCTCTGGAACTGTCTCGGGCCATCCGTCGCAGAAGAATGACTCGACGAATTTCTGCAGGCCGATTCCGAGCTCGGCAGCAAAGCGTTTGATGCCGTCGATCGATGATCCATCCCACGACCATTCTTCAATCAGATTCCGATTGCACATGCTGGGTCCCTCCCTAAGGCTCCGGCGCCATTGTGTGTTTGCAGCAATTGAGTCATGCATCTTAGAGCATATCGATACTTAACGCGTAAACATAAGGCTAGTTTTCTTTGTACACCATGTTCATCTGGGGCCAGCAGTGAAGCACGCTCATCCTGCGGGCGAAAAAAAACCCGGCAAATGCCGGGCTGTGGGGTTACCTGCTCACGCTTGCGGCGCCAGCAGTAGCTCAAGGTGTTGTCGATCACTTGCGACCATCGACTCGACACCCCGCAAAATAGCTGCAGAGAGCGCTTTTCCAGCGATTTGCTGCGAGTTTGCGTTACCGTTGAGCTGCTCTTGGGTGCAGCACTCATAGGCCTGGAGAATTGACCGGAGATTGCCTAGGGAGAGCCGGCCGACGATGGCATCCAGCACGATGGCAACAGGAGAACCACACACCTGAGTCGCTTTAGCTACAGCGCTCGCTGTGTCAGGTGCAGGATCAGCAGTGATGCCCTGGGCAGCGCCCAAAATCGCATTCAACTGATCAGTGACCAAGTGCAAGAGCTCGTTGTAGCTATCCCCATCAGGAGGTAATACTTTGTCGTTGAGGTCTCGGGCGTGCGCGTTGACGGCACTGAGAAGGCTTTCCACCGCTTGTAGGGAGCTTTTTGGATCGTTCATGAGGGGCACCAGGTAGTTGGTTGTTTAACTGACTTCAGGGGATGCTCCACACAGCCCTACAATCCACCTTCTACATGCCTGTGGGACATCTCCTTGCATCATGAAAAGCCTTTCTAGGAGAGACCCTATGCAATTCCAACCAGCGTTTGAGCAAATGCGTGCCATCGTTGAGGCTGATGACTGCCTTCTGCGTGGATTCAAACAAGACTTTTACCAGTTTGACCTGCTCCACCTCACCAAAACTGGGACGGTCGGCGGTCGATACGTTTGGGTCATCCGCGAAAACGGCACACACCTGGCTTCACTCGGCCTGCATCCCAAGCTCACTGAGTTTGTGGAATGCGCGCTCGACATGAAGGAGGCACTGCAGGTTTTCGAAATCACCCTGCTGAAGGATGGTGCTGCGACGATTAAACCTATCTCCGTGGAGATGGGGCGTGACCTGTTACGGCACCAGCAATACAAGTTCGAGGGACGGCACATCAAACGAGGCGGCCGCCTCGTTGCGCTGGTTGACATCGAGGTGCTGTACAACCGAGGCCAATACGGCGGTACCGTCACCTTCTCCTTCGAATCAACACCGAGCAGGGATGAAGAAACTGACTTCAAGCAAATCGCCCTGTGCCTATTCCAGCAGAAAGCGCAAAGCTTGTTTGCCTGTATGGACCACGTGACTTTCCAGACGCGCAATCTTGCTGCATGAGGTACCAACGCAATACCCCACCGCTGGCCACCTAGGTCAGCGGTTTTTTGTGCCCGAAAAAAAACCGGCCTCAAGGGCCGGTCGGTAGCGTTGCCTTCAGCGTGCAGCGAGCATTGCCATACGGCTCCGCTCCTTGCGTTCAAGCAATTGCTGGCTGTTGTACGGCCCAACCTCCTGGACGCCGCCCAGGTCATCGAGGTGCACCAGGTAATTTAAGTAATCATCACCAGGATTCGACCATAGGTGCCTCAGCCGCTCGTGGTTGAGCACATGTGCCTTGAACTCCTCTCGACTCAATTCACCACGGCCGAGGGCGACCTGCAGTTTCGAATACGCCAGGTAGTCTGGGCGCCAGCTTAAAGGGATAGCGCACAACGCGTGATGTACGCGATCCGAATCGGGCCATACCGGGGGAATGGTCGTCAGTTGTGCCATGGTTAGGCCCACCTCTTCTGCCGGTGCAGCGATGGGCGAGAGTTCGAACCTTGTCACATCGAACCAAGCATGGCCGGTCGCCGAATAAGCACCCGCGCTGATCGGTGACGCTGGTGCGCAACTATAGACCAGCCAGCTCTGGCAGCCAGCCCACTGTCGGATGAATCTCACCATTAGGGTGCCGTCGGCAACAGGCTTCCGCCAGATGCAAGCACGCAGGTGGTAATCGATATTGTAGGGCGCCAGGTACGCAGGTAGATCAGCGTCGACAACAGTATCGAACACCTCAAACCCACTGGCGCCGATTCGCGCCAGGTAGCTGGCCCCCTCGGCGATTTCAAAGGCAGGGTCGAAGTGGAGCACGCCGGCAAGTGCCGTCTCCCCTCCTCCGGTTAGGCGAAACACAATGCGGCCGCGAGGCTTGTAGCTGTGGTTGAACTGTACGGTAGTGGTCATTTGTATACCCTCATCTTGGTCTGAGGGAATGCTTTGCAGCGCCCAATAAAAAACCCACCGCGAACGGTGGGTCAGGTGGAACGTTCAAGAACTGAGCAGGTAGTCCCCTGCGATGACAGCATTCGTAGCCAGGCCCTGCGAAGGGATTTCGACACGCTTGGTGCCGTCATCGATCAGCTCAACGAGTGTGGCGGCAAGTTTACGCACGATGACATTGTCGACCGTTTTGACTGGTACCGAGTGGCCCTTGTCCTGGAGCAGGATTTTGTAGCCGGTATCGTCGGAGTTGTGGGTAATCACCAGAAATCCATGCAGCTTGCTCGTGTTTACATTTACCTGCAGCGCAGGGCGGCGGGCGAGCCGAGATTGGGGTTTGGGGAGCAACGGAACAGAAAGTGCACTTAAGCCCTGCCATTTCCTCTCAGCGCCATAATCCAGGACCTTCATCTCCATCTCTCCTTGATTCCGTACTTAACTACGGAGATAGAGTCGGCTCGTGGGTAGAAAACCCGAGAGGAGGCTGTTATGAAATACCTAAGACTACTGCTGATAGTTGGTGCGACTCTGCTGTCATCCACCGTATGGGCCGAGAGCGGGAGCGACCGTTCAATCGAGCGAATCGCCGCTATGCGCGACAAGGCTGAGGCGGCCTTGGTGGCGGAAACCGCCAAGAAGATTGAGCAACTGGGGGCCACGGCGGCTGGCCGGGTCGAGGCGCAGCCCGGCTGTCCGCCTGCAAAGTAGAACATGAGCTGCTGATGCAGTACTAACCTGTGGCCTATGCAAGTGCTCCTTTGGCCATTCAGCGGCGCTCAATGAGCGCCGCTGTTTTGCCAAGCGCAAGCCGACCCCGGAGGTGCCTCACGCATCGGGAAATCCTCGGTTAACGCGCGGAGTCAGCGCAGTTCCTTTTCCCCCTGCAGCGAAACGATCAGCGGACAGGAAACCGTCCCGTGGCTCGCACAACAATCGTGAACCAGCCGCGCCAACACCGACTCGATCCGCCGCAGATCCGCGAGTTTCCCCCGCACATCCTCGAGCTTCTGCTCGGCGAGCACGCGCGCTTCGTCGCAGTGAGCGCCGTCATCCAATCGCAACAGCCCGGCCACCTCATCGAGGCTGAAGCCCAGTCGTTGCGCGGATTTGACGAATTTCACCCGGGCCACGTCCGCCTCGCCGTAGCGGCGAATGCTGCCGTAGGGCTTGTCCGGTTCGGGCAACAGCCCCTTGCGTTGATAGAACCGGATGGTTTCCACGTTGACCCCGGCCGCCTTGGCGAAGGCGCCGATGGTCAGGCTTTCCACAGTGTTTTCCATACTGCTTGACTCCGTACTTGACTACGGAAGTAACCTTAAACCATCGCTCACATGCTCGAAAGGAGAAATGCATGTCTGAACCATCAAACGGGCGCGCCCCTCTTGTCGCCGGGGGGCTTGCGGCGATTCTCGCCTCGACTTGCTGTCTTGGGCCGCTGGTTCTGATCGCACTGGGATTCAGCGGGGCCTGGATCGGCAACCTGACCGTGCTGGAACCTTACCGCCCGCTCTTCATCGGTGCGGCGTTAGTCGCGCTGTTCTTCGCCTGGCGACGCATTTTCCGCCCGGCTCAAGTCTGCAAACCGGGTGAGGTCTGCGCCGTGCCCCAGGTACGCACCACCTACAAGCTGCTGTTCGGGCTGGTAACGGCCTTGGTGCTGGTCGCGCTCGGCTTCCCCTACATCCTTCCCTTGTTCTACTGATCAGGAGTCCGCCATGAAAAAACTGCTTGCATCCTTCGCCCTCGCCACCCTAGTCGCCGCACCTGCCTGGGCGGCCACGCAGACCGTCACTCTGGCGGTGCCGGGCATGACCTGCGCCGCTTGCCCGATCACGGTGAAGAAGGCGCTGACCAAGGTCGAGGGCGTGACCAAGGCCGAGGTGAGCTATGAGAACCGCGAGGCCATCGTCACCTTCGATGATGCCAAGACCAATGTCCAGGCGCTGACTAAGGCGACCGAGGACGCCGGCTACCCGTCCAGCGTCAAGCAGTAGGCGGGCATTCCGATGGCAAACCCTTTCAATTTGTTCACGCGGATCGGTGACAAAGCCGGGTCCGTTGGCGTGCTGATTTCTGCCATAGGCTGTGCCTCGTGTTTCCCCGCCCTTGCCGGTCTGGGGGCCGCGATCGGTCTGGGCTTTCTGAGCCAGTGGGAAGGCCTGTTCATCACCACGCTGCTGCCGTTATTTGCCGGGCTGGCCCTGCTCGTCAATGCCCTCGGCGGGTTCAGTCACCGGCAGTGGCGACGCGCTGCGCCTGGCCTGATCGGCCCGGCCCTGGTGCTGATAGCGGTGTATTTGATGCTGGCTCACGGCTGGCGGAGCGGCTGGCTGCTCTATATCGGCCTGGCCCTCATGTTTGGGGTGTCCATCTGGGATCTCGTGTCGCCCGCCCACCGCCGTTGCTCCCCGACGTCCTGTCCGACTCCGCCAAAATGAAGGAATAACACTATGACCAAACTACAAATCGTCGGCATGACCTGCGCCTCCTGTGTCGAGCATGTGAAAGAGGCCTTGGAGAAGATCCCCGGCGTGCATCGGGCGGATGTTTCCTACGCCAGCGGGAAGGCCGAACTGAAGGTCGACGAGGGCGTAAGCCGTGAACAGATGCAGGCCGCCGTCGAGGCCCTGGGGTATCGAGCGGCGTTCGAAGACGCCACGGCACCTACCCGCTCAGGCCTGCTCGACAAGGCGCGGGGCTGGTTGAGCGGCAGCATTGGCGCCGGGAAAGATGGCGACAGGCTCCACGTGGCGGTCATCGGCAGCGGTGGCGCCGCCATGGCGGCCGCGCTCAAGGCGGTGGAAGGCGGTGCGCGCGTCACCCTGATCGAGCGCGGCATCATCGGCGGCACCTGCGTCAACGTTGGCTGCGTGCCCTCCAAGATCATGATTCGCGCCGCGCATGTGGCCCATCTGCGGCGCGAGAGCCCGTTCGACGCCGGACTGTCCACCACGAGCCTGACCGTCCTGCGCGAGCGGTTGCTCGCCCAGCAACAGGGTCGTGTCGACGAACTGCGCCACGCCAAGTACGAAGGCATTCTGGAGAGCACGCCGGCGATCACCCTGGTACGCGGCACCGCCCGTTTCCAGGACGGCCGCACGCTCAGCGTGGAACTGGCCGAGGGCGGCGAGCGCATCGTCGCCTTCGACCGCTGCCTGATCGCCACCGGCGCGAGCCCGGCCGTTCTACCGATTCCCGGACTCAAGGACACCCCGTACTGGACCTCGGACGAGGCGCTGGCGAGCGACACCATTCCTAAGCGGCTCGCCGTGATCGGCTCCTCGGTGGTGGCGGTGGAACTGGCGCAGGCCTTTGCCCGGCTGGGCAGCAAGGTCACGGTCCTGGCACGCAGCACGTTGTTCTTCCGCGAAGATCCGGCCATCGGTGAAGCGCTGACGGCAGCCTTCCGTATGGAGGGCATCGAAGTGCTGGAACACACGCAAGCCAGCCAGGTGTCCCACGTCGACGGCGAGTTCATCCTGAGCACCAATCATGGCGAGCTGCATGCCGACCGACTACTCGTCGCCACCGGCCGCACGCCCAACACCCAAGGCATGAATCTGCAAGGCGCCGGCGTGAAGCTGGACGAACGCGGTGCCATCCAGATCGACTCGGGCATGCGCACCAGTGCCCCGGATATCTATGCGGCCGGCGACTGTACCGACCAGCCGCAGTTCGTCTACGTGGCGGCGGCCGCAGGCACCCGTGCGGCGCTCAACATGACCGGCGGCGAGGCGAAGCTCAATCTCGACGCCATGCCGGCCGTGGTGTTCACCGATCCGCAGGTGGCCACCGTGGGCTACAGCGAAGCGGAGGCGCACCACGCCGGCATCGAGACCGACAGCCGCACCTTGACCCTGGATAACGTGCCACGCGCACTGGCCAACTTCGACACGCGGGGTTTCATCAAGCTGGTCATCGAGGAAGGTAGCGGACGGCTCATCGGCGTGCAGGCGGTGGCCCCGGAGGCGGGCGAACTGATCCAGACCGCCGCCATCGCCATCCGGGCGCGGATGACGGTGCAGGAACTGGCCGACCAGTTGTTCCCCTACCTGACGATGGTCGAGGGGCTGAAGCTCGCGGCGCAAACCTTCGCCAAGGACGTCAAGCAGCTGTCCTGCTGCGCCGGGTAATGAGCGCGCGAGGTTGAAGCATGAACGACACGGCAAGCGATCTCGGCAGTCGCGACAGCCTGCGCAAGACCTGGCAGGTAATCAGCTTATGGGGGCTGCCTGCCGTCGTGGCGACCATAGCGCTTGTTCTGGCGGATCGACGCCCTGCGTTGTTCCTGGCAGCGAGCGCCGCGCTACTCGTGATGGGCGGCGCCTGCCTGGTCAACGCCGCGCGCTGTCGCCGCCTTCACTGCTACATCACCGGGCCGTATTTCCTGATGCTCGCGCTGGGTGCGCTGCTGGCTTATGGGTTTGCCCCAAACGGCGAGTATCACTCCCGGCTGTGGTTGCTCCTGGCACTAGGGGTTACGCCATTGCTCATCTGGCTACCTGAACGCCTAGCCGGAAGGAAATATCTGAGCGCCCTAGTTTGCGGGGAAGACCGGGAGTGTCGGTGATGAATGCCTACACCATATCCAGACTGGCCGAGGACGCGGGCGTCAGCGTGCATGTGGTGCGCGACTATGTGCTGCGTGGCTTGCTGCACCCCGCGCGGCGCACGGAGAGCGGTTACGGCATTTTCGATGAGCGGTCCCTGGCGCGTCTGCGCTTCGTGCGCGCCGCCTTCGAGTCTGGTATCGGGCTCGACGAATTGGCACGGCTCTGCCGGGCGCTCGATGCGGACGATGGCGCCGACTTGATCGGCTGCGTCGAGTGCCTGCTCCGGCTAGTCACGGCACGGCAGGCGGCCTTAGCCGCAGTGGCAACCCAGCTGGCCGGGCTGACTCATTGCGCCGGCGAAGGTTCTGCCTATGCGTAACGCCGATCACGTTGAGTCAAGCAAGGTCTTCCGCTGGCGTGCTTACACCTGGGGCGTGCTCGCCGCGCTCACCTGCCCTTGCCATCTGCCGGTGCTGGCATTGCTGCTTTCGGGGACAGCGGCCGGCGCGTTCGTCAGCGAGCAGTGGAGCCTCGCGACGCTCGTGCTGGCGGTTTTCTTCATCCTCTTCCTGCGAGCGGCATTGCAGGCCTTTCGGAAGCGACCGTGACCCGCTCGGAGCACGGCGCGACCACCACTGCCGAGTTGGGCAGGGAGGCTGCAGGTCGATCGGCGCTCAGTCACGGGGGGAAAGCGTTGCTAGGTTTTCTTGGACGATGGAGGAACCCCCATCATGAACACAAACAACACCTCCACCATCAGCTGCTGCGAATGCTGCAAGGACATTCCCCTTGACGCCGCACTGACGCCGGAAGGTTCCGAGTATGTCGTGCACTTCTGTGGCCTGGAGTGCTATCAGCGTTTCATGTCGCGAGCAGATAAGAGGGCGGCATCCGAGCCTGATCACCCCTGCACACAAAAGGTCAGTACCCGTCAGGACGGCTAATTCGCGCTGCACCGGAAAAGTGGCTCTTGCTGGTCGCAGAAAGCGTGAGCCCGAGGACTCCGTCAGTCGCAATCCGTCTGAGCTGGAAGTGGCATCGAGTGCGGTGCCCGGCCGATTTCGAACCCAGGCCGTTACACCTACTGGTCGTCGTCCGGATTGCGCAGCGGCCGCAGTTCGCCGCGGGTAACCTCTTCCGGCACCGCGAAGGAGTAACGGCCCAGCATGTTGATGTGCTCGTGGATCAGTGGCGAGAGCCGCGCGACATCCTCCTCCAGCACCGGGTAGCCGTGCTGCCTGAGCCGTTCTACGGCCGCCGTCATGTAGAGGGTGTTCCACAGCACGATGATGTTCACCACCAGGCCGAGGGCGCCGAGCTGGTCCTCCTGGCCTTCGCGGTAGCGCTGGCGCAGCTCGCCGCGTTTGCCGTGGAACACGGCGCGGGCCAGGCTGTGGCGGCCTTCGCCCCGGTTCAGCTGGGTCAGGGTGGCGCGGCGCTTGGACTCGTCGTCGATGTAGGTCAGGGTGTGCAAGGTCTTCTCGATGCGACCGAACTCAGCCAGCGCCTGGGCCAGGCGGGTGGGACGATCCCCTGTTTGCAGGGTGCGCATGATGCCGGTGGCCGGCACTCGGCCGAGCTTGAGCGAGCCGGCCAGGCGTAGCAGGTCGTCCCAGTGCTCGGCGATCAGATCGAGCTTGACCGACTGCCGGGCCAGGCCGTTGAGTTTGCCGTAATCCGCCTCCGGGCGCGTGCGCCAGAAACGGGTACCGCCGACGTCGGCCAGGCGCGGGCTGAAGTGGTAGCCGAGCAGGCGGAACAGCCCAAACACCACATCGCTGTAGGCCCCGGTGTCGGTCATGATCTGCGTCGGCTGCAACTCGGTCTGCTGTTCCAGCACCACGGCCAGCAGCACCAGGCTGTCGCGCAGGGTGCCGGGCACGGTGATGGCGTTGAGGCCGGAGAACTGATCGGAAATCAAGTTGTACCAGGTGACGCCCCGGCCGGTGCCGAAATACTTCGGGTTGGGGCCAGCATGCACGGTGCGCACCGGTACCACGAAGCGCATGCCATCGGCGGAGGCGACCTCGCCGCCGCCCCAGACCTGGGCCAGCTCCAGTTGGCTCTGCGCCCCCACCAGAATGGCGTTTGCCACTGACAGCGTGTCGTCACGGATATAGTTCTGGCTGACCCAGGACAGCCGGTCGCGGCGTAGCGCCTGATTGTCGGTGCGGATCAGCGGCTCCAGGCCGGTGTTGCAGGCCCCACCCAGCAGCACCGCGCAGAGGCTGGTGACCAGGTTGTCGGCCCGCGCATTGCGCTCGGACACATGGGTGAAGGCCTCGGCGAAGCCGGTGCGAGCGGCGATTTCCAAGAGGATTTCCGGCAGATCGACACGCGGCATCAGATCAGCCACGGCTGCTCGCAGTTGCAGCAGCGAGTTCGGCTCCTCCAGCTTGTCCAGTGTGCCGAGCGAGAGCTCGGTCTTGCCCTCGGCGTTCTCGCTCAGCTGGATCGCGGGGTTGTCGGGTAGGCGGGCCGCGACCGCCTGCCAGGTCGCATCCAACTCGGCGCTCAGCGCATCCAAGGTGGTGCCGGCGTCAATGGTCAGGCCCAGCGAGCGGCAGATGATCGGCCGCGCCGCCAGCCATTCGGCACCGTCGAGCAGGCCGAGACGCGGGTCGGCATAGCGCCAACTGGGCGAGACGAACACGTCGCGCCGGCGCAGGGCCGTGCGCAGCGCATCGAGCGTGCAGAACACATAGGCGCCCATGTCGAGGGAGCCATCCTCGCGGGTAATGTGCTTCTGCCAAGCCTTGGCCACGATCTCCTGCGGCGCGTCATCCTCCGGTTTCCGGCGGGGCAGGTTCAGCTGCAACCAATCCAGGCCGGCGACCACGCCTTTGCCGGCCGGGCTGAAGCCGAAGCGGATGTGCTTGAGCAGGTCGGGCAGGAAACGGCGCACACTGCGGTAGCGCGCCTCCAGGGCGAGAAAATACACATCGTCAACCGGGCGGATCAGCGCATTGACATCTTCCAGGGCTTTCTCCAGCGAGGCCCTCGGCAGGTCGTTGAACAGCCGGGCGCGCACGTTGTCATCGCTGATTGAGCTGTCCAGCACGACCTTGCACGCGGCGGCGAGCGTCGCCGCCGAGCGATCCAGGTCTTTCAGGCTGCGCATGCGGGCTTTCTTGTCGGCCTTCTCCGCGTTGCTGAACAGGTCGCGTAACAGCGCTTCCAGGACCTCCAGGGCGTCGTCGTGCGCGGTGGCCTCCAGGCACAGGGCGAACGCCACCAGTGTCGCCATCCGCCGCGACGCCGGCAGCCGGTTGATCGCCGTGACCTTGGCGGTGTTGGCGAAGCGAGCCAGGGCCGCGATACGGCTGGGCGGGATGTGCGCCGCCGCTGGCAAGGCGATGCCGATGCCGCGCACGTCATCAAGCCGGCGCAGCGCCCGAATCAGTGCGGGGCCACTGACCATCACCGGGCCGGAGCGCAGTTGATCCAGCCGGGAACTGCGGTTGCCTTCGGCGACCAGCAGCAAGTCCTGTAGCTGCTGCCGTTGCGCCTCGCTCACACTGCGGCCAAGGGTTAGCCAGAGGCGTTCTTCGACCCGGCTGCGCAGTTGGGCGATGAACCGTTCCAGAACGGTGACGCCGGGCAGTAAAACCTTGTGCGTCAGCAACCAGGTCGTCGCCCGATTGAACAACTCGCCAGGACGATCTGTCCCTGTCCAACAGAGCGCATACAGCCAGCGGGCAAGTCGAAAGCCGACGCTGGAATCAGCAAACACCCGATAGCCGTAACGCTCCTGAATCTCGGCGGCATGACGTTGACGTTGGCGGGTTTCGGCATAGGCCAGGATACAAGTTGGATCGGTAATGCCTAACTGGCGACTGAGCGCTTGCAGCACCTCTTGGGGGACGGCTGAAAAGTCGTCGGGAAAAGTGCCCAGGTAGCGGATGCTGGTCAGTTGGGTGGCGTAGCCAAGGCGGTTGTGCTCGCCGCGCAGCGGTAGGAGGATTTTGTGGTCGTCGTCGCTCAGGTGGAAGTAGCGTTCCAGCTCCTCACGACTGGGGGCATCGACATAGCGGCCAAAACCGTCGCGTTGCTCCTGGGTCAGAAAACCGACCGGCATCGATCACAGCACCTCGGCGCAGAACACGGCGGGCGTGACAATCCGCGTGCGTTCGATGTGCCCGCGTTGCAGCAGGCCGGCGCGGCGATCACCGGTCACCAGGTAGTCCGCATCGCCTGCCAGGGCCATGGCCAGCAGAAACGAGTCATCCGGATCATCGGCTTCGACCTCGATGGTCAGACGCTCCAGTACCACAGCCCGTTGCAGGTTATTGATCATGGCTCCCACTTTGGCGGGCTGAAGGATGGCCTGGAGCTTGGGGTAGCGGCTGGCTCGGCGGATTTCATCGAGCTGCATCCGCGAGGTCACTACCTCGAAACGCGCCGCCCGCCAGGCACGGTAGATCGCATCGGGCGCGCCATGCGGCGAGATCAGTGCGCTGAACAGGATGTTGGTATCCAACACGACCCGCATCAGCGCTTACGTGCCCAGTCGAGCGCTTCGTCAACCGCTTCGGTCAGCTCTGCCTCGCTCAGATGGGCATTAGCGGCCTTGGCCTGTTCGGCCGTCAGTTCCAGGATGTGGGCCCGCACCGCCTCTTCAATGAAGCGCGACAGGTCGCCTTTCCGGCCACCGCCCTGGCTGGCCAGAAACATCCGAAGCGACTGGTCGGTGTCGGCCGAGACGGCGACATTCCAGCGAATCGTATTCATGGCGTTCCCCGCTAGTAGGTGTTTGTGTGTTTATACGCCAATCACAAAGGGCTATGCAATGGTTCAAAAAAACCTTCGTTTTGCCGAACTTTAAGTGGACAGGAATCGGCTGGTTAACCTACCTGCGCTACGGTTCAAATAACTGGTACGCTTAATCAAAGTTCAACTATTACTAACGTAGTCGAGTAAACGGTACTTTTGATGAAGATCGGTTATGCGCGGGTGAGCACTCGGGATCAGAACGCCGACCTCCAGGTCGATGCCCTGAAACAGGCCGGGTGCGAACGCATCTATCAAGACATCGCCAGCGGCGCGAAAAGCGCCCGGCCGGAGTTGGACAAGTTGCTAGCCCATGTTCGAGCGGGCGACACCGTGGTGATCTGGAAGCTGGATCGCCTCGGGCGCTCCCTCAAACACCTGGTCGAGCTGGTCGGCGAGCTGGCAGAGCGCAAGGTCGGCTTGCAGAGCCTGAATGACCCAATCGACACCACCCACGCCCAAGGTCGCTTGGTGTTCAACCTGTTTGCCTCGCTGGCCGAGTTCGAGCGCGAGCTGATCCGCGAGCGGACTCAGGCGGGTTTGTCGGCCGCGCGGGCGCGGGGCCGGATCGGTGGCCGTCCCAAGGGCCTCCCAGCCAAGGCCGAGGCCACCTCCATGGCGGCCGAGACGCTGTACCGCGAGGGCCGCCTGAGCGTCAGCGCCATCGGCGAGAAGTTACACATCTCCAAGAGCACGCTGTACAGCTACCTGCGCCATCGTGGTGTTGAGATCGGCGCACACCAGAAGAGCGCCCAGCCGCGAGGTCAGCAACGCAATGTCGCGTCGCCGGCAGAGCCCGCCGCCGAGCAGGTGGCCACCGTCACGCTGCGCCTGGCGGTGGTGAACAACAGCAAGTTCGTTCGCGGCCGGAAACGGGCCAAGGAAAATATCGAGCGCTACTGCTTGGAGCCCTACAGTATGAAACGGCTGGAGTCGGGCAACTACGAACTGGCCATTCCGTATCGGAGCGACGATGAGCTGGACAAGACCGTGCATGACTTGCTGACCGAGATCAGCCAGGAAGCCGACATGCGCAACTGCTTTATCGAAGCCGATGCCTGGGAAGAAGGCTCTGAACGGCGCTGGTAGGGCTTAAGTGCACTTTCTGTTCCATTGCTCCCCAAACCCCATCATACAACTCTGCAAAATCATGAGCGCAAACCCGAATAGGACGAGGTAACGGTTTTCTGGGATCAATCTGACTAATAGCAGCCAAGACTAGGCGATGTTCATTGAGAGTTAATCTATAGCTTGCTGCGATCAGGCTATTGGACTTTGTGACCTTATGGCACTTATGCATAAGTGCCTCCTCGCTGAGTCATTCGCTCGGACTTCCGAGGTCGACCAGGCTTTCGTTTTGCGACAGGCCCAGCAGAGTCAATTAAGTCGAGTTGAACAACATGCAGCTGCAGCCAACTCTCAACATCCGCACGACGCCACAATAGTCTGCCTGCACCAGGAATGCGGCAAACAGGAGGCAAGCGCGAGGGATTCTTTGAATGCTGGTTTTTGATGGTGCCGGTAGACCGGCCTAGGATCTCAGCGAGATCAGTAACGGTGAGAAGCTTTTCGAGCGACATGATTCATCCTCGCCCGACCAGAAGGTCAGGTTTGGATGGGTCCACGGCAGCGCTGGTGATTGAGCAAGTGGAACTGCTGCTTCAGTTCCAGGATGCGATCATCCAGACGCGGGGTTGTACCCACAGTCGCCCACGCTTTCCTCCGCACCGCGCCGATTATTTTCCGGCCCCATCAATGCCGGTAGCTTGGTGTCAATCAGGCGATTACCCCCGAGAGAGGGCATCCTTTCTTCCGTGACAGTCTCGTCCGCTTACTACTGCCACGGTGCCGGGCCGAGGGACCCTGCTAACCTTCATCGGCTGCCACACCATTAACAGATAGTGGGGGGCCTCAGGCCAGGGCATTTCTCGTACCTCGCCGGCGCGTTCGTATTCAGACTAATCATTGGCAGTCATCCGCGCAACCACCATGGCACACTTTTGTCACACTGAAGCTGTGAATAATGATGATTCAGCGTGATCGACGATTATCGAGAGCGCCGACGCAGCCCAGGGAAATAAAGGGATTTAACGCTTACAGGCTGTACTTTAAGGCCCCGGCATGACGCCAGGCTTTGCAGTTGCACTGCAAAGGCCCGACGGGGAAGGTTTCGCGGATCAGCTGGGGAGGCGTGGGTTGCATCGGGGTTCCTGCGGGTGGGTGGTGGTTTCTGGCAGGTGCAAAGGGTGAGCCCAAGGGGCGGCGTCATTCAAGCCCTGCCGCCGTGTTCATCGCGCCTGCGCAGCCCCGGCGCCCTGGCCCGGCAGCAGGTGTGCGCCGGGCGGGTTCGTTACCAGCGCAGCAGGTAGGGGCCGACGATAGCGCCGAACAGGGCGGGCAGCAGCATGCCGGACAGGTACCAGACGCCCCAGAACGGTACCTCCATTTCCGGGCAGTGCAGGCAGTAGGCCAGGGTTGCGGTGGAGCCGGCAAGCAGGCCGCCGCCTGCGCCTGCCAGGCGCAGACGGGTCGGGGCCAGGCCACGCAAGGCCCAGAACACCGAGATAAAACCCGGCACGGAAAGCATCGCGATGTTGAATGGGCATTCTTTCCAGCTTATGCCCAGCAGCATGGGCATGCGTGCCTCGGTCGGTGCTTGCCACAGGGCCGCTATCGCGGCCAGCCACACAACGATGATGGGCAGACACAGCGACGCCCAGGCCGCACCGCCTTCGACACCCGGCCGAGCCAGGCGCGTGGAAAGCCACAACGAGCCCAGGGCGAGACTCCCGGGCAAGGCGAGCTTGGCCCAGAACACCGGTGTGCGCGCCACTTCGGCCAGGTCTGGCCGCACCCCGAAATACAACGCCATCAGCACAACTGCCGCGACACCGCCGACGAGCAGTGCCAGGGCGAAACGCTTGGCCATGGCCAGCCTGTCCATTGCAGGCTCACCCGCAGCAAGCATGGAAATCAGGTCATCCGTTTTCATGGCTCTGTTTACCTCTGATCACCATCGCCAGCGCTTTCAGGCCGCGATGGATACCTACCTTGACCGCAGAACTGGAAAGACCGGTCAGTTGAGCCGTTTCCTCTACCGAACGGCCTTCCAGTTTCACATGAATGATGGGCAGACGCTGACGCTCGGGCAGGTGCTGTAACAGCTTGCCCAGATCACGCCGGGCCTCCGCCGGGCGGCTATCCTCCACCTCGAACATGTCTTCGTCCAGCGAATCGGACAGCGCATCGCGGCGGGCGAACGCACGGAAGTGATCGGCCAGCTTGTAGCGGGCGATCGCCTGCACCCACACGGTCAGCGGCTGTTCGGCGCGATAGGTGTGCCTTGCGTTGTGCACGGCCAGCAGTACCTCTTGCAACAGGTCCTCGACCTCTCCCGGGCGCTGCGCCAGGCGTCGGCGAAGGAAACCGCGCAGGTGCGAACTGAGCGCGGTGAGGAATTCGCGGTATGCGGCCTCGTCGCCTGCCAACCCACCCAGAAGCAATGACTGCAGGCGCTCTTCGCGCGTGGCCATGACCTCATAGCTTGTAGTTCGCTCCATTGGCCGCCTTAGTTACACCGCAGGTGGATATTTTTCATTGAGCCCAGACTGCATCATATCGGCCGCAACGCCAAAGGTTTCAATCGGCGCAGGTGCACCGAAAGAAATCTCAACATTTTTCTGCCGCGCTGTAACCGTATCGACTGCTACGACGAATTACCTGTCGGACCGTCACACCGAGCTGACGGCCATCCAGTCCATTACGGAGATATGCCATGAAAAGCATCGCCCTCGCTACCGCCGCACTCGCCCTCGCCTCCATTGCATCCACCGCCATGGCCGACAACCAGGCCACGCCAAGCGTGGAAAAATGCTACGGCGTGTCCCTGGCCGGCAAGAACGACTGCGCCGCCGGTGCCGGCACCAGTTGCGCCGGCACCTCCAAGGTCGACTACCAGGGCAATGCCTGGAAGAACGTCCCGGCAGGCACCTGCACCTCGATCAAGACCCCCAAGGGCATGGGTTCGCTCACGCCGATCAAGTCCTGACCCACGGGGTTGCCGACCACGCCCGCACGGCACCGATGCGTGGCGTGGCCGGCGCACCGCTTTAGCACCGCCTGCCCGTCACCACGCTGCGCCCATGCAGGCCGCAGCCCGGCGGGATGCAAGCACCAACGTTGTGTATTCCCTGACGCCTTGCCGATACGACAGGCAACGCGCCAGGCCGTTTCAACGATCAGGGAGCGTTCAGCATGTTCGCCGTAGTGGGTCGGTTCTTCGGTAAGTCAGTCCATGGCAAATTGACCCTGGGCTTTGGCGCGGTGCTACTGCTATCGATCACGCTGTCCGGGATCGCCCTGCGCAGCATCAATCAATTGACCGACCGCAGCGAAGCGCTGGTCGAGAGTGCCTCTCTCGCCACCCTGATCGCGGCGGTTCGCCTCAAGGAAAACGAATTCGACCGCAATGGCCAGAGCAGTGCTGCCCAGGCCTACACCCGCGAGGTCGAGAAGCTGGGTGCGCGGGTGAATGAAATCCGCGCCAGCCTGGGCCCCGAGGCCCGCGAAACCCTGGATCACATCAGCGCCGTGGCGGGAGACTACGAACAAGCATTCGACAAGCTGGTAACGGCACGCCACCAGGCGACAAGCGCAGAAAAGGCCATGCTCCCCGCCATCGAGGCCATCGAGCAGCACTTCGGCAATGTCCGCCAGGCACTGTTTGACCTGCTGCCGGGCGGCGACCCGCAGAGCATCGAGCGGGCGCGCATGATCGTTGAGCTCGAAACCATCATTTCCCGGCTGCGCGAGCAGGTCCAGAGCTACATCGCCCGCCCCACAGCCGAAGGCGAACAGCGGGTGGCCCAGACCGCCGACAGCATACGCAATCGCGGCAATGAACTGTGGGAGCGGCTACCCAACGACACCCTGCAGGCGCAACTGGTGGAAGGGTTGCGGGCCGTGCTGGCCTACCAGGACCGGGTAAAGGAGTTGCAAAGCAGCGTGAGCCAGAGCGAATCGGTGAAGCAGACCCTGCTCGCACACTCCGAGGAGCTGCAACGACTCGCCACGATCGCCTACCAGCAACAGGTGCAGGGGCGCGATACCGATGTGCGCTCCGCCCATGGCGAACTGCTGGTGGCCCAGGCACTGGCATTGCTGCTGGGCCTCGGCGCCGCCTGGCTGATCACCCGGCAGATCGTGCCGCAACTGCATCGGGCCCTGGCCCTGGCACGGCACATCGCCGCCGGGGACCTCACCGGCAACCTGGACCATCGCCTGCACGATGAACTGGGTCAGTTGATGGATGCCATGCGGGAAATGGCGCGTCATCTCAGGCAGATCATAGGCCATATCGGTGCGAGCACCGAACGCCTGACGGTATCGGCGACCGACCTGTCGGGCGTGGCGACCCGCAGCAGTGCCGGGCTCAGCGACCAGCGCCACCAGACCGAACAGGTGGCGACGGCCATGGGCGAAATGGTCGCCAGCGCCCGGCATGTGGCCGAGGACGCGCGCCAGGCCTCACAGTTGGCGATCACCACCGAAGCCCGCAGCGTCGAGGGCGACCGGGTCATCAGAGAAGCGGTCGAGCAATTCGAAGCCCTGGCCAGCAATGTGCAGGTGTGCAACCAGGCCATGGCCCGCCTGCGCCATGATGGCGAGCGCATCAGTGGTGTACTCAACGTGATTCGTGACGTCGCCGACAAGACCAACCTGCTGGCGCTCAATGCCGCAATCGAAGCCGCCCGCGCCGGTGAATCGGGGCGCGGGTTCGCCGTGGTCGCCGATGAAGTGCGGGCGCTGGCGCAGCGCACCCAGAGTTCCACGCGGGAAATCGAAGCGCTGGTCCATGCCCTGCACACCGGCACCCAGGAAGCCACCACGCTGATGGAGCGCAGCGAAAGCATGAGCCACACCAGCGTGCAGCTTGCGCACAGCGCCGGGCATGTACTCGAGGAAATCCGTGAGTCGGTGGCGTCGATCCAGGCGGCCAACCAACAGATCGTCGTCGCCGCAGACCGGCAGACACAGCTTTCCGAGCATATCAACGAAAACATCACCACCGTGCGCAGCATCACCGAAAACTCGACCAAGGCGGGTGCTCGCATCGCCTCGGCCAGCCAGGAGCTCTCCAGCCTGGGCGCAGAACTGAACGAGCTGATACGGCACTTCACGTTCTAGGCATTCGACTGAAACCATACGGCCCGACCAAGGAACGCCTATGAACATTCTCCACTTGCTGGGCAAGCGCCCCGCGCGCCCTGTCATCGACGAAGCCTTGCTGTCCAGCCTGCTGACGCTGGCCTGGGTCGTGGAAGCCCGCGATCCCTACACCGGCGGCCATCTCTGGCGCGTTGCCCAATACTGTGCGCTGAAGCCGAAAAAAGCGGCTTCGCACCAGCGGAGGTGGCGCGCCTTGCCCTGGGTGGTTTCGTTCACGACCTGGGCAAGGTCGGCATCCCGGATGCCATATTGAGAAAGCCCGGCCCGCTGAACGATGACGAATACGCGGTGATCCGCACGCACCCGGAAATCGGCCGGCGCATGCTCGAAACCCATCCGATAGCCGCGCTGGTGATGGATGCCGTGGCCTCGCACCACGAAACCCCAGACGGCAGCGGTTATCCCCACGGGCTCGGCGCAGCGGATATTTCCACGATGGCCGCCATTACCGGTATCTGTGACGCCTTCGACGCCATGACCAGCTCCCGCGCCTACCGCCCGGGCATGCCGCTGGACAGGGCGCTGGGCATCATCGGTCAGAACCTCGGCACGCAGTTCAATACGCACTATGGCCGCCTGTTCATCGAACTGGGGCACGAGGGCCTGCTCGACGCCGTAATGGGGCATACCGACGCGGGCATTCCCCTGCGTCGCTGCGCGATGTGCGGCCCTACCGTGGTCCTACAGCAGGCTCACGTCGAGGGCGATCATGTCTTCTGCCCTTCGTGCGCCAGCGGCTACGAGTTGGTTCGCCCCACCCCGGACGCTGCCCTGGCACTGCGTGCAACCGGGCAAACCGGCAGCCCGGACGACCTTGCGCCCCAACCCGATACCGACCTGCTCGCCCGCCTGGCCCGGCAATTCAGCCCGGCCCGTGGCCCGGCCTGAGCCGACAGCCCCTACCAGCGCAACACACAACGCCCCAGCAACGCCCCCAATGCGGTGGGCAGGGCCATGCCCAGCACATACCAGACGCCCCAGAACGGCACGGTCATTTCCGGGCAGTGCAGGCAATAGACCAGGGTGGCCAGCGTACCGGCCAATGCACCGGCACCCGCCCCGGCCAGGGGCAGCCGGGTGGGCGCCAGGCCGCGCAGCGCCCAGGAAAAGGCAACGATACCGGGGAGCGAGAGCAGCAGGATCTTGAACGGGCAACCCTTCCAGGTTCTACCCAGGGTCAATGGCAAGCGGGCGGCCAGCGGTGCCTCCAGCAGGGTATAGGCACTGGCCAACCACAGCACCAGCAACGGTATGCACAGCATGACCCAGGCGCCGCCGACCCGCCCGCCCGGACACGCGGTGCGCCGCGTCAGGTACAGCGCCCCCGGCAGCAACGCGACCGGCAACGCCAGCTTGGCGTAGAAAAGCGGCAAGCGAGCCACCTGCGCCAGATCGGGACGTACCCCGAACAGCAGGGTCATCAGCAACGCGGCCCCCAGGACACTGACCACCAGCGCCAGGGCAAAGCGCTTGCCGAACAGGTGCTTGTCGACCGCCGGCACACCGGTCGCCAGCAGGGTAATCAGCTCGTCAGTCCTCATCGTCCAACTACCTCTGCTACCCGATGCCAAGCGGGCCTTGGCACCAGCGGGCGCCCGGCCATCGAAGCCATGTGCGGCCGAGCGCGGTGCCGTTGGCACCGGCCAGGCCCTGTGGAGGTAGTTCGCTGCCAAGGGGGTAACGGTTACAGCCTGGGTGAATTTTCCCGCGCTGTAGCACCAGGTGGTTGCGCCCCCGGGGCATGGGCAGGCGTCAAGGCGGCGAGCGTGAGCACGTCGAAGGAAATATTCGATGTGCTGTAACCAAGTGCGCCGCCAGAGCGAATTACTGGTCGGACCGTCACGTTGCGCTGGCGGCCATTGAGCCTCTCACGGAGATACACCATGAAAAGCTTCGCCCTCGCTACCGCCGCACTCGCCCTCGCCTCCATTGCATCCACCGCCATGGCCGACAACCAGGCCACGCCAAGCGTGGAAAAATGCTACGGCGTCTCCCTGGCCGGCAAGAACGACTGCGCCGCCGGTGCCGGCACCAGCTGCGCCGGCACCTCCAAGGTCGACTACCAGGGCAATGCCTGGAAGAACGTCCCGGCAGGCACCTGCACCTCGATCAAGACCCCCAAGGGCATGGGCTCGCTCACGCCGATCAAGTCCTGAGCGCAGGCGCCGCCGATCATGCACGCTCCTATGCCACTGGGTGCCGGCCTTGGTTTGAAGGCCGAGCACTACGACGCCGCCCGGGACTGCAGCGCAGCCGGGCTGTGGTTTGAGGTCCACCCAGAGAACTACATGGTTGGCGGTGCTCGCCTGGCCCACCTGGAAGCGGTGGGCGAACGGCATCCGCTGTCGCTGCACGGGGTCTCCCTGTCCCTGGCGGCGGACGCCGCCCCCGACCCGACGCACCTCCAGCGCCTGCGCAGGCTGGCAGACCACGTGCGACCGGCGCTGGTATCCGAACACCTCGCCTGGTCCACCTGGCGCAATCACTATTACCCGGACCTGTTGCCATTCCCGCGCAGCCACGAGGCCCTGGTACGCATCGCAGACAACATACAGCGTACCCAGGATGCCCTGGGGCGCAGCATTGCCATCGAAAATCCCAGCCATTACCTGCACCTGGACGGCCACGACTGGGATGAAATCGACTTTCTCACCGAGCTGACGCAGCGCACTGGTTGCGCCCTGCTGCTCGACATCAACAACGTGCACGTCAGCGCGCACAACATCGATTTTGATCCGGCCGCCTACATCGATCGCTTCCCGGGCCAGGCCGTCGCGGAGATTCATCTGGCGGGGCACAGCCATGACGCCGGCGGTGCGTTGCTCATCGACTCCCACGACGCCCCGGTCGCTGACCCGGTCTGGGCCCTGTATCAGCGCTTGATCCAGCGCATCGGCCCGCGCCCGACGCTGATCGAGCGCGATGACAACGTACCCGCGTTCACGGCATTGCTCGGCGAACGCGCGCACGCCCAGGCCATGCTCGACCGACTGGGAGCGACGCAATGATCAGACGTCTCGAACACTTCCAGGACGCCTTCATCGAGGCCTTGCAGGTACGTGCCGCCCCGGAACTGTCCGCCCTCACCGCGCAACCCGGCTTTCAGGTGTACCGCAATACCGTACTCAAGGGCTGCGTCGAGGCGCTGTGTGACAACTTCCCCAGCGTCGAACGCCTGGTCGGCCGTGACTGGCTGCGCGCGGCGGCGGTCGTTCATGCCAACGCCTGCGCACCAAGCGATGCCCGCCTGATCTTCTACGGGGCGGACTTTCCCGCGTTTCTCGCGGCCTTCGAGCCGGCCCGGGAGCTGCCCTACCTGGGCCCGGTGGCCCAACTCGACTACCTGTGGATAGAGGCCTTCTGTGCCGTGCAGGAGCCCGCGCTGGAACTTGCCAGCCTGGCCGGCGTGTCGCCCGAGGCACTGGCAACCTGTCACCTGCGCCCGCGCGCCAGCGCACGCTGGCGGTGGTTCGACGAGCAACCGATCTACAGCCTCTGGCGCTGCAACCGCGAAGGGGTGGACCTGCCTGACAACCTGCCCTGGCAGGGCGAAGGCGCTTTGCTGGTGGGCCATTGCGATGGCGTCACCTGGCACGCGCTCGAACCCGCTGGCTGCGTGTTTCTGGACGCCTGCGCTGCCGGACACGATCTGGAGCGGGCCTCGGCCCTGGCCTTGCAGCGGCAAGGCGACCTGGACTTTACCGACCTGCTCAGCCGCTTGCTGGGTGCCCGCGTGTTCTCTCCCCTTGTTCTTGCATGAAGGAAATAGCCATGGATATCACCCAGCCGTCGTCCAACAACAGCCGCGCCACAGTGCGTCAACGCTGGGACCAGGTTGCGACCTGCTTGATCAGCGACTCGACGCTCAGCCTGGTGGCGCGCATCAGCGTTGCGGCGATCTTCTTTCTCTCGGGGCGCACCAAGGTCGAGGGGCTGTTGACCATCACCCCCGGTACCTATGAGCTGTTTCGTAGCGAATACGCCCTGCCGCTGCTGTCACCGCACCTGGCCGCCCACCTGGCGACCTATGCCGAGCATGTGTTTCCGCTGCTGCTGATCGTCGGCCTGTTCTCGCGCCTGTCTGCCCTGGCGCTGCTGGGCATGACTGCGGTCATCCAGGTATTCGTCTACCCCGATGCCTGGCCAACGCACCTGTCCTGGGCCGGATTGCTGCTGGTCATCATCGGCCGGGGCGCCGGGGCGTGGTCGCTGGACAGGCTGCTGCGCATTCGCTGAATGCGACTGGCGCAGGCAATGCTGTGCGCTTCAGGTCGTGGGCGCTCCGTGCCCCTCTACCGTTTATGAGAGAGGGGCAGGAACCGAGGCCCACGGCTGAATGCATCAAGGCTATTACGGCAGGTACGGCAGGCTCAGGGGCTCATTGCCCGGCCGGTACATTGCCCGCCGTCTGCCCGAAGAGGATCTTCTTGCCCGCCTCGGTCACCGTCGGGCGGCTGGAGAACGGCTCACCCCTGGCGTAGGCCCTGACCGTGGCCGGGCGCTGGGCGATGGCCTCGAACCAGCGGCGCACATGGGGGAAGTCGTCGAGGTTCTGCTGCTGGTTCTTCCACGGCACGATCCAGGGGTAGCACGCCATGTCGGCAATGCTGTACTGCTCGCCGGCAACGAAGGTGCTGTCCGCCAGGCGACGATCCAGCACGCCATAGAGGCGGTTGGTTTCGTTGACGTAGCGGTTGATCGCGTAGGGGATCTTTTCCGGTGCATAGATCCCGAAATGATGGTTCTGCCCGGCCATCGGCCCAAGCCCGCCCATTTGCCAGAACAGCCATTCCGTCACCGTCTTGCGGCCACGCAGGTCGGTGGGCAGGAACAACCCGGTTTTTTCCGCCAGGTACAGCAGGATGGCGCCGGATTCGAACACCGTCACTGCTTCCCCGCCATCGGCCGGCGCAGTGTCGATGATGGCGGGCATGCGGTTGTTCGGCGAGAACGCGAGGAAATCGGGTTTGAACTGGTCGCCCGCGCTGATATCCACCGGGTGGATGCGGTAGTCCAGGCCGGCCTCTTCCAGAAACAGGGTGATCTTGTGGCCGTTGGGTGTTGGCCAGTAGTAGAGCTCGATCATCGTTGGTGGTCCCCGTGAAGGTTCAAGTGACTGTCAAGCAGGGTCAGCGCTGGCCGTACCATGCCTTCGAGCAGTTCACGCTCCGGCCGCGTTCGGGCCAGGACGCGAACGCCCAGGAGAATGCCCAGCAGCAGGCGCGCCAGATCGTCCGCCGGCTGCGCGCAGGTAATGGCGCCGCTGTGCTGGCCGGCCAGCACGCAGCGCCGGAAAAAGGCCTCGATCTGTATCAGGACAGCAGCCACGGCGCGCTGGAAGTCGGGGTCGTCCGGTGAGGCCTCAAGGGCGGAATTCACCAGCATGCAACCCTTGTGCTGGGGGTCGTTGAGCGAGCGTTCGAGTATCTCGTCGAAGAACGCCCCGATGGCCTGGCGCGGCGGCAGGACGCCTTCGAATCGCCGCACCCGGTCGGCAAAACCCTCTTCGACGTAATGGTCCAGCGCACGGCGATACAGCGAGCGCTTGTCGCCAAAAGCGTTGTACAGGCTGGCACTGGTCAGCCCCATGCCCTGGGCCAGGTCACGCACCGAAGTGGCCTCATAGCCACGGGCCCAGAAACATTGAACGGCTGCATCGAGCACCGCCCTCTCATCGAACTCTCTTGGCCGAGCCATCCGTACTCCCATTGCCAGGCCAACACAGGTGTTGCCCTTTTTCTGTAGACGGCCCTATTCTAGATCGAACGATCTAAAACACAAGACAGGACCCCACCCGCATGATTCATTTCTACTACCACCCCACGCCCAACCCGGCCAAGGTCGCCCTGTTTCTGGAAGAAACCGGGCTGCCCTACCAGCTGGTTCCTCTCGATACCGGCAAGGGCGAACAGCACACCGCGCAGTTCCGGGCCATCAACCCCAATGGCAAGGTCCCGGCCATCGTCGACAGCGAAGGCCCCGGTGGCCGCGAGGCACGGGTGTTCGATTCGACCGCCATCCTGCTCTACCTCGGCGAAAAGACCGGGCAGCTCATGGGCGCGCCGACCGACAAACCCGAACTGCTGTCGTGGCTGATGTTCATCGCCACGGGTATCGGGCCGTTCTCCGGCCAGGCCGTGCACTTCCAGTATGCCGCGCCGGAGAGCATCCCCTATGCAATCAACCGTTACCGGCGCGAAGCCGAACGGCACTACCAGGTGCTGGATGAGCACCTCGCCGGGCGCGACTACATCGTGGGCGACAGCTACACCCTGGCGGACATCTCAGCCTGGGGCTGGATCGACCGTGCCTCGCGCGTGCTCAAGGGCGAAAGCGACCCGCTGGCCGCCTACCCCAACATCCAGCGCTGGTTCCAGGCCATCGATGCGCGCCCGGCGGCGGCCCGTGCCCGTGAAGTGGGCAAGGACCACGCCTTCAAGAAAGACCTCGACGAGCAGATGCGCCGCGCGCTGTTCCCCTCCAACTACCCGGCGTAAGCCTCACCGGGTCAGCGTGCCCAGCGCACGCTGACCCCCGGACACGATCCCCAGAGAGGTGTGGCATGCAACCCATTGAAGGCATCGTTTTTGATCTCTACGGCACGTTGTACGACGTGCACTCCGTCGTCCAGGCCTGCGAAAGCGCCTACCCGGGCCAGGGTGAGGCCATCTCCCGCCTGTGGCGACAGAAGCAGCTCGAATACACCTGGCTGAGCAGCCTCATGGGCCGCTATGCCAGCTTCGAGCAACGAACCGAAGAAGCCCTGCGCTACACCTGCAAGCACCTGGGGCTCGCCACGGATGAAACCACTCTGCGGCAGCTCGGCCAGGCCTACCTGCACCTGGCTCCCCACCCGGACACGACCGCGGCCTTGCGGCGGCTGAAAGCAAGCGGCCTGCCCATGGCCATCGCCTCCAACGGCTCGCACCACTCCATCGAGCAGGTCGTCAGCCACTCGGACATGGGCTGGGCATTCGACCACCTGATCAGTGTCGAAACGGTCAAGGTGTTCAAGCCGGACAACCGCGTCTACAGCCTGGCCGAACAAACCATGGCCATCCCCAGGGACAGGCTGCTGTTCGTCTCGTCCAACAGTTGGGATGCGACCGGCGCCCGGCACTTCGGCTTTCCGGTGTGCTGGGTCAATCGTCAGGGGGCCGTGTTCGATGAATTGGGCGCCACCCCGACCCGTGAAGTACGTGACCTGGGCGAGATGAGCGACTGGCTGCTCGATTGAAGCTGTCCGCGCGAACGGCGCCCATGGATGATGGCCGGGGCGCCGTTCGGGCCAGGGCTGCTAGTGAACAAGGCGAATGCCGTCGATGCGTACCTGTTCCCCAGGCGAGAAGGCTTGCCCCGGCGTACGGAAACGCTCGCGAGTGCCGTCATCGTTTTTCACCCTGTAGGCGTTTTCACTCAGGCCCGCCGATGCCATCGCTGCGCGGTGGGCTCAGAGGTTGTCGCTGTCGGTCAGGTAATTGACCAGGCGCCGAAGCCAGGGCGCGATCAACAGCACCACCGGAATCATCATCAGCCAGGACAACACCCAGGCCTTCGACCAGTGCCCCATGAACCGTTCCACGGGAAACAGCGGACGGCTGGCAATTGCCGAGGCAATCGCACAGGTAATGGCCGACTGCAACAACGCAAAAAGATGGTGCCCGTGGCGTTTCGATAGCTTGATCACTGTACATGCCCCCTGGTTACGGGAAGCGCGCCATGCGCCTCCGCCTCGATGCCCTCAACGCGTGAACGCCACAAAGGCGCCTGGCATGGCTGTTATCCTGCCGCGAATGCGCACAGTGGTTTTATCCGTCCGTGCAGAACATTTTACCGATTGTCCCCACTGCGCATTCTATGCGGAACGAGCCTGGAGGCAATGCGCTCGCCTGGCCGGGTCATCGCGACCACCGATGAGTCACCGCGACCACAAAAACTCCAGGTCATAACGACAACAAAAATCACAACCTACTGTTTTTAAACAACTTATATACTGGCATGGTTTGTGTTCAGCACAGTGCTCACCCACTGAATGCAAGGACAAACCATGCAGCACAACGAATTCGACAATCGCCTGGCTGTGGTCACCGGTGCCAGCTCGGGCATCGGTTACGCGTTGACGACCGGCCTGCTCCAGGCCGGGGCCAGGGTGTTGGCCATGAGCCGTCACCAGGGTGAGCTGGGGGCTTTGCAGGAACACTACGGAGAACGACTGACCTGGCTTGAAGGCGACATCAGCCGCGCCGACGACCTCGCCAGGCTGGCCCGGTATGCGCACACCCTGGGCCCGATACACTACCTGGCCCCCAATGCCGGGATCGCCCAGTTGGCCGATGGCCTGGATGCCGCAGCCTTCGAGCGGCAATGGGCCGTCAATGGCGCGGGCGCGCTCAATACCCTGGCCAGCCTGAAAGCCCACCTGGCCCGCCCAGCCTCGGTCGTGTTCACCGGCACCTTTCTCTCGCAGGCAACCTTTCCCGGCCTCGCCGCCTACATTGCCTCCAAGGCGGCCCTGAAAGCCTTTGCGCGCAACCTGGCCGTCGAGCTGGCAGCCGACGACATCCGGGTCAACATGGTATCGCCAGGGCCCACGGCAACACCGATCTGGGGCACCCTGCAACTCAGCGACGACGCGCTGGCGGCGGTGGCCAAGACAGTGAAACAGCGTTTGTTGAATGGGGCATTTCTCGAACCCGCCATGATCGCCGACGCCATGCTGCACCTGCTGTCGCTGGGCGCACGGGGCATCCACGGGCAGGACCTGATCGTCGACAACGGCTACACCCTGCGCTGACCATGGCATGCGCCGGCAGGGCATATGCCCTGCGGTGCATGTTCATCGCAGCAAGGCCGCCATCAGGCGGCCGTCAGGCGCACTCAGGCAAACTGGCTGAACGACATATTGTCGTCCACATTATTGCCGGTACTGGCTGTGGTCGGACCACCCACCAGTTGGCCGCCCCAGGGATTGCTCTTCGGTTCGCCCTCATTGATGGCGACCTGCGAACGCTCCTTGATGGGGGAACCGCAGAATTCGGAAAAAATCGTACGCTAAGCTAACGGTGTTCTCGTGACAGCTCTTTGACTAGGCTTTCTAAGGCCATTCTGATAGCCCTGACTTCCTGAAAAGCCATGGCTAAAATTTGTGCGGCTAAAAGGGATAACCGATGGTAAAGTAAGTTATCCCTGTCGAGATACTGAAAAGCGTTATCCTCGTTTTTCCCAAAACTGTTTTGCCAGTTCGCTCAGAGCGCTAGTTAACTGAGCGACAGATTTCGCACTTTGCAAATTATTCTGCCCGGTCTGTACATTGGTATCAGCAGCATCGCGTATATTGTTAATACTGCGGTTGATGTCTTCACTTACTGCTCCCTGCTGCTCGACCGCAGTCGCTATTTGCGCGTTCATGTCGGTAATTTCGTTAACACGTTGGCCAATTCCATCAAGAGCTGTAGCTGCTTCCTCTGCGTGAGCTACACTCGTGTGCGCTTGCCGACTACTTTGCTCCATGACTGTAACAGCGGATTGCGCTCGCTCTTGTAGAGCGCTGATCATGCTTTGAATATCCGTTGTCGATTGCTGGGTGCGAGCAGCAAGACTGCGAACCTCATCGGCGACAACAGCAAAACCACGCCCCTGCTCACCAGCACGCGCGGCCTCAATTGCTGCGTTGAGTGCCAACAAATTCGTTTGCTCGGCGATCCCTCGTATAACGTCAAGAACTTTTGATATCTCGTTACTTTGACCTTCAAGCTCATGAATAACCTGAGCGGCTTGCCTAATTTCACCTTCAAGGGCAATGATTGACTGGCTTGTGTGGGCTACCAGACGCTGGCCAGATGCCGTCTCAGTGTCTGCTCTTCCGGCCGCATCTGCAGCATGCTGTGCATTGCTCGCAACCTCTTGAATGCTTGCCGCCATTTGGTTTACTGCCGTTGCTATTTGATCTGTCTCTGCCTGCTGCTCAACTGTAAGTACATTGCTTGACTCAATATCCTTTAGTAGGCTTTGGGTGTGTTCGCTAAGCCGATTTGATGCATCACCTATGCGACCTACTACGCTGCCTGTTTCAGCTTGCATCATTCGTAAAGCAAACTCTATTTGGCCAAACTCATCGGTGCGCCCAGTGTAGAGGGATTGACTTAATGGGTTATTGGAAATATTCCTGGCTCTTTCAACCAGTCTTCCAAGAGGAGAGAGAATAGCCAAAACACTAACAGAGCTTAAGCTTCCTGACATTAAAGTAGCTAACAATAAGCTGCTTATTGATGTATCAGTAAGCATGCCGGCAGCCATTGCGCTTGATATAATACTACCCCATATGAGCAAGAGTATTTTCACGGAAAAGCTAGCAGCCCATTTCGGCCTCGCGGCCTTCCCGCTTCTCAATTGAGCATATAATTTTTCCGCAGCCAAAACCTGCTCAGGTTCAGGCTTGGTCCTTACAGACTGGTATTCAACAATCGAACCATTCTTAGCTATTGGCGTTACATAAGCACTTACCCAATAGTGGTCGCCATTTTTACAGCGATTTTTTATTAGCCCCATCCATGAGCGGCCAGATTTTAATGTACTCCACATATGCTCAAATGCAGCAGGCGGCATATCTGGGTGTCTTACGATGTTGTGAGGCTGGCCTAATAGTTCTTCCTCAGTGAAACCACTGATTTTAATGAAGTCAGGATTAATGTACGTGATATGGCTTTGAGGGGAGGTAGTCGAAAGAATATTGGTATCTTTTGGGAGTTCTAAGTTTCGACCCGTCACTGGTAAATTCTGGCGCATAAGAGCCTCAAGGGTTGGCTGTTTTATTTTATTGTATTCGGCATTAAGCCCAATTTCTTTAGCGTTACGATAAAGCTAGCATGGAAACGATAGGTGCAAGCAAGTTAAGGGTTGCATCGCGCATGTCAATCTAGGCTATACCCTAACTTGGCGTCAGACCATCCGGCGCTAAATCGTCAGAATAGAGTTGCCTTCCGAATTGATTGACATACGCCGTCAAGGGTCATAGATTTCTTCCTGACACATTTCCCTCAGGAGGATACCTTGCACGGTCAGCGCATCGGTTACGTCCGCGTCAGCAGCTTCGACCAGAACCCAGAACGGCAGCTCGAACAGATCCAGGTGGATAAAGTGTTCACCGACAAGGCGTCGGGCAAGGACACACGGCGGCCCGAACTGGAACGGCTGCTCGCCTTCGTGCGCGAAGGCGACACGGTCGTGGTGCACAGCATGGATCGTCTGGCGCGCAACCTCGACGACCTGCGCCGCCTGGTGCAGGGCCTCACCCAGCGCGGCGTACGCATCGAGTTCCTTAAGGAGCATTTGACCTTCACCGGCGAGGACTCGCCGATGGCGAACCTGATGCTGTCGGTAATGGGCGCGTTCGCCGAGTTCGAACGCGCCTTGATCCGCGAGCGGCAGCGCGAGGGCATCGCGCTCGCCAAGCAGCGCGGGGCCTACCGTGGCAGGAAGAAATCCCTGTCGTCTGAGCGTATTGCCGAACTGCGCCAACGTGTCGAGGCTGGCGAGCAAAAGACCAAGCTGGCTCGTGAATTCGGAATCAGTCGCGAAACCCTGTATCAATACTTGAGAACGGATCAGTAAATATGCCACGTCGTTCAATCCTGTCCGCCGCCGAGCGCGAAAGCCTGCTGGCGTTGCCGGACACCAAGGATGAGTTGATCCGTCACTACACGTTCAGCGAAACCGACCTCTCCATCATCCGGCAGCGGCGCGGCCCGGCCAACCGGCTGGGCTTCGCCGTGCAGCTCTGTTACCTGCGCTTTCCTGGTGTCATCCTGGGCGTCGATGAGCCGCCGTTTCCGCCCTTGTTGAAACTGGTCGCCGACCAGCTCAAGGTCAGCGTCGAAAGCTGGGACGAATACGGGCAGCGGGAGCAGACCCGGCGCGAGCACCTGGTCGAACTGCAAACGGTGTTCGGCTTCCAGCCCTTTACCATGGGCCACTACCGGCAGGCCGTCCAGTTGCTGACCGAGATGGCCTTGCAGACCGACAAGGGCATCGTGCTGGCCAGCACCTTGATCGAGCACCTGCGGCAGCAGTCGGTCATTCTGCCTGCCCTCAACGCCGTCGAGCGGGCGAGCGCCGAAGCAATCACCCGCGCCAACCGGCGCATCTACGATGCCTTGGCCGAACCGCTGTCGGACGCGCATCGCCGCCGCCTCGACGATCTGCTCAAGCGTCGGGACAACGGCAAAACGACCTGGCTGGCCTGGCTGCGCCAATCGCCCGTCAAACCGAATTCGCGGCACATGCTGGAACACATCGAACGCCTCAAAGCGTGGCAGGCGCTCGACCTGCCTTCTGGCATCGAGCGGTCGGTGCACCAGAACCGCCTGCTCAAGATCGCCCGTGAGGGTGGCCAGATGACGCCCGCCGACCTGGCCAAGTTCGAGGCGCAGCGACGCTATGCCACCCTGGTGGCGCTTGCCATCGAGGGCATGGCCACCGTCACCGACGAAATCATCGACCTGCACGACCGCATCCTGGGCAAGCTGTTCAACGCCGCCAAGAACAAGCATCAGCAGCAATTCCAGGCGTCCGGCAAGGCGATCAACGCCAAGGTGCGGTTGTTCGGCCGCATCGGCCAGGCGCTGATCGAGGCCAAGCAGGCGGGCCGCGATCCGTTCGCCGCCATCGAGGCCGTCATGTCCTGGGATGCCTTCGCCGAGAGCGTCACCGAAGCGCAGAAGCTTGCGCAGCCCGAGGACTTCGATTTCCTGCACCGCATCGGCGAAAGCTACGCCACGCTGCGCCGCTACGCGCCGGAATTCCTTGCCGTGCTCAAGCTGCGGGCCGCTCCCGCCGCGAAGGACGTGCTCGACGCCATCGAGGTGCTGCGCGGCATGAACAGCGACAACGCCCGCAAGGTGCCCGCCGACGCGCCGACCGAGTTCATCAAGCCGCGCTGGCAGAAGCTGGTCATGACCGACACCGGCATCGACCGGCGCTACTACGAACTATGCGCGCTGTCGGAGATGAAGAACGCGTTGCGTTCCGGCGACATCTGGGTGCAGGGGTCGCGCCAGTTCAAGGACTTCGAGGACTACCTGGTGCCGCCCGCGAAATTCGCCAGCCTCAAGCAGGCCAGCGAATTGCCGCTGGCCGTGGCCACCGACTGCAACCGGTACCTGAACGACCGGCTGACGCTGCTGGAAACACAGCTTGCCACCGTCAACCGTATGGCGACGGCCAACGAGCTGCCGGACGCCATCATCACCGAGTCAGGCTTGAAGATCACGCCGCTCGACGCGGCGGTACCCGACACCGCCCAAGCGCTGATCGACCAGACGGCAATGATCCTGCCGCACGTCAAGATCACCGAACTGCTGCTGGAGGTGGACGAATGGACGGGCTTCACTCGGCATTTCGCGCATCTGAAATCGGGCGACCCGGCCAAAGACAAGAACCTGTTGCTGACCACGATCCTCGCCGACGCGATCAACCTGGGCCTGACCAAGATGGCGGAGTCTTGCCCCGGCACGACCTACGCCAAGCTGGCTTGGCTGCAAGCCTGGCACATCCGCGACGAAACCTACGGGGCGGCGCTGGCCGATCTGGTCAACGCACAGTTCCGCCATCCCTTCGCCGAGCACTGGGGCGACGGCACCACCTCATCGTCGGACGGCCAGAACTTCCGCACCGGCAGCAAGGCCGAGAGCACCGGCCACATCAACCCGAAATACGGGAGCAGCCCAGGGCGGACGTTCTACACCCACATTTCTGACCAGTACGCGCCATTTCACACCAAGGTCGTGAACGTCGGCGTGCGCGATTCGACCTACGTGCTCGACGGCCTGCTGTACCACGAGTCCGACTTGCGGATCGAGGAGCATTACACCGACACGGCGGGCTTCACCGATCACGTCTTCGCCCTGATGCACCTCCTGGGCTTCCGCTTCGCGCCGCGCATCCGCGACCTGGGCGACACCAAGCTCTACATCCCGAAGGGCGACGCCGCCTATGACGCGCTGAAACCCATGATCGGCGGCACGCTCAACATCAAGCACGTCCGCGCCCATTGGGACGAAATCCTGCGGCTGGCCACCTCGATCAAGCAGGGCACGGTGACGGCCTCCCTGATGCTCCGAAAGCTCGGCAGCTACCCACGCCAGAACGGCCTGGCCGTGGCGCTCCGCGAGCTGGGCCGCATCGAGCGCACGCTGTTCATCCTGGACTGGCTGCAAAGCGTGGAACTGCGCCGCCGCGTGCATGCCGGCCTGAACAAGGGCGAGGCGCGCAATGCGCTGGCCAGGGCAGTGTTTTTCAACCGCCTGGGTGAAATCCGCGACCGCAGTTTCGAGCAGCAGCGCTACCGGGCTAGCGGCCTCAATCTGGTAACGGCTGCCGTGGTGTTGTGGAACACGGTCTATCTGGAACGGGCTGCGCACGCGCTGCGTGGCAACGGCCATGCCGTTGATGACGCGCTGTTGCAGTACCTGTCGCCGCTCGGTTGGGAGCACATCAACCTCACCGGCGATTACCTCTGGCGCAGCAGCGCCAAGATCGGCGCGGGCAAGTTCAGGCCGCTACGACCGCTGCAACCGGCTTAGCGTGCTTTATTTTCCGTTTTCTGAGGCGACCCCCTTCATCGCGAATTGCACCGCCCAAGACGATCTGCACTGAAATCAATACTTTCTGATGCCTCTTGATTAGAGATGCCAGCCATAATAATCTCATCGCCAACGCATACGGCGTTCGGCAGCCAACACACTCTCACTCACTACTGGAAGCTCAGACATGAAAACCATAGGCATTGAAAACTCGAAGTCCAGCGTACAGGCCCACTTAACGCTTGGAACCAAAACTATGGGGCTAGGTATCTATGGCGCGTACTTGGCTCTCGCTATTATTTACTTCTGGTTCGGCGGCATGAAATTTACCCACTACGAGGCCGAGGGCCTGGTTCCACTGGTGAGCAACAGCCCGCTTTTGGGATGGGTGTATAGCATTTTTTCGGTCGACATGTTCTCCAGCCTGCTCGGCATACTAGAGATTTCGATCGGCACTCTGATCGCAGGCCGCATGCTGTCGCCCAAACTATCCGTGGTAGGAGGCGCTCTGTCTGCAGGCCTGTTCTTCACAACCCTTAGCTTTATGTTTTCCACTCCGGGCGTCATTGAGCCTAGTTTAGGGTTTCCGGCGATTTCCGTTGCGCCAGGTCAGTTTCTGCTTAAAGACTTAGGGTTGCTTGCTGTTTCGATATTTGTGGCAGGCCATTCGCTGGTTGAACTGGAAAAACGTAAAATTAATGCATAATTTTTTCAATGGCTTAAGGCAGTAATGCCTTAGGCCTTTTTGCCATCATTTTCCCCCGCCAGATCTTTCAACCAGTCACGAGGGCTCAACCCCGTCTTGCGTCTAAATGCGCGAGACAGCGCCGAAGGACTTTCGTAGCCGACTTGAGCTGCAATCAGCGTAATCGAGCGCCCTTCTCGCATCAGCTTCTGAGCCAGGCTAACTCGCCAACTCAACAAATAATCAGCAGGCGTCTGTCCGATGACACTCTTGAAATGCACGGCATACGCAGCGCGTGACATATTTGACTCACTGGCCAGCTCTGCTATTGACCAGGCATGTTCCGGGGAGTTGTGCATCTGTAAAAGCGATCGGGCAAGCCGCATGTCGGCCAGTCCAGCCATCATTCCGGTGCGCAACTGGTGATGATCGAGCAGGTAACGGAGCAACAGAATGATTAGGAGCTCAAATAAGCGCTCAAGCGCGGCTTCCCTTCCACAATGCACATTTGCCGCCTCGGCAAACATCCACTCCAACGTGTCTGCCAGCATGGGCAGATCATCGAGTGCGAGCACCAAACAGTCCGGTAATGAAGCCGACAAAGGATTATCAATTCCGCCCTCAAACTCCATGGAAGCACACAACAACTTTGCGCCATCGGACTCACCCGCAAACAATTGATGCTTGGCGGGGCGTGGCATAAAAATCAAGCTAGGGCGAGTGAGCTGCAAATCCTTGCGATCGGGACCAAGCAACGTCACGCTGCCGGCCTGAAGCAGATGGATATAACCTCGCCGCTCGGCGCCATCGTAAGATGCAGAGCCGCATAGGTCGCCGTCATAGAACAGATTGGCCCGCACGCCGAACCGCGAGAGCAAATTAGACAAACGATCCATTGGCCGATCCTTGACGAGTCAGAACGCACAGACCATACCATTGTTGCCGCTGACCGAAAACTGACCCAGTAGAGGCTGTTCTGCCGACTGAAAACTGACCCAGGTGTTCAACTGCTTCTGCTCAATTTTTGAGCAGGAGAACACAGGGTGATCAGTATGGAAATGATGGGCAAAATTCGCCGGATGTATTTCCGCGACAAGCTGTCGCTGCATGAGATAGCCAAGCGCACCGGGTTGGCGCGCAACACGATTCGCAAGTGGGTCAGAGCACCTGAGGCCAAGCCGCCGGTCTACCAACGCCGCGCGATCTTCAACAAACTCAGCCCTTTTCACGCCACGCTGGAGCAGGCGCTAAAAGCCGATTCGCTGCGGCCCAAGCAACAGCGGCGCAGTGCCAAGGCGCTGTTGGCGCAAATCAAAGCCGAAGGTTATGACGGTGGCTACAGCCAGCTCACCGCGTTTATCCGTGCCTGGCGAGGGGGACAGGGCAAGGCGTCGCAGGCCTTTGTGCCGCTGACCTTTGCTCTTGGCGAGGCGTTTCAGTTTGACTGGAGCGAGGAAGGCTTGCTGGTCGGCGGCATTTACCGGCGTATGCAGGTGGCACATCTGAAGCTGTGTGCCAGCCGTGCGTTCTGGCTTGTGGCGTATCCGAGCCAGGGCCATGAGATGTTATTTGACGCCCATACACGCTCGTTCGGCTCCTTGGGCGGCGTGCCGCGCCGGGGCATCTACGACAACATGAAGACCGCCGTCGACAAGGTCAATAAGGGCAAAGGCCGGGCGGTGAATGCGCGCTTTGCGGTGATGTGCGCGCATTACCTGTTCGATCCGGACTTCTGCAACGTCGCCGCTGGTTGGGAAAAGGGCATCGTTGAAAAGAACGTGCAAGACAGCCGCAGGCGTATCTGGCTAGACGCCCAGGACTGCCAGTTTCACTCCTTCGAGGAACTCAATGCCTGGCTGGGCCAGCGCTGCCGCGCGCTTTGGAACGAGCTGACGCACCCTCAATACAGCGGGCTGAGTGTGGCCGAAGTGCTGGAGTTGGAGCGCGCTGAACTGATGCCTGTGCCAGCGCCATTCGACGGTTACGTCGAGCGGCCTGCGCGGGTCTCCAGCACCTGCCTGGTCAGCGTCGGGCGCAACCGCTACTCGGTGCCGTGTGAGTATGCGGGTAAGTGGGTCAGCAGCCGTTTGTATCCGACGCGAATCGAGGTGGTGGCTGACGACGCGCTGATCGCCAGCCATGTCCGCTTGCTGGATCGCGACCAGGTCAGCTATGACTGGCAGCACTACCTCCCGCTGATCGAACGCAAGCCCGGTGCGCTGCGCAACGGCGCGCCCTTTGCTGATCTGCCGGCGCCGCTGCGTCAGCTTAAGCACGGTCTGGGGCGTCATGCCGGCGGTGACCGGATCATGGCGCAAGTTCTGGCTGCCGTACCGGTCGCCGGGCTCGATGCGGTGCTGGTGGCTGTTGAGCTGGTACTGGAAAGCGGCAGCCTGAGCGCCGAACACATCCTCAATGTCGTGGCGCGCCTGGCCGCGACCGAACCACCACCCAGCGTCGAAACCCACTTGTCGCTCAAGGAAGCCCCGTCGCTAACACGGCGCGCTACGACCGCCTGCGTGGCCAGACCGAGGAGATCGGTCATGCGTGATTTGATGGCGGAACTCAGGAGCTGCGCCTGCACGGCATGGCCACGGCCTGGGCGGAGTTGACTGCGCAGGGTGAGTCGAACACAGCCTCGTCCAAGTGGCTGCTCGAACACCTGCTGGAACAAGAGCACACAGATCGCGCCATGCGCTCGGTGAGCCACCAGATGAACATGGCCAAGCTGCCGATGCACCGCGACCTGGCCGGCTTCGACTTCAGCGCCTCCAGCGCAGACGCTCGTTTGATCAGCGAACTGGCCAGTCTGGCCTTTACCGACACCGCGCAGAACGTGGTGCTGATCGGTGGGCCTGGCACCGGTAAAACCCACCTGGCCACTGCGCTGGCCGTGTCCGGCATCACCCGGCACGGCAAGCGCGTGCGCTTCTACTCCACGGTCGATCTGGTCAATCTGCTGGAGCGCGAAAAGCACGACGGCAAAGCCGGGCGGATCGCCCAAGCTCTGCTGCGCATGGATCTGGTCATCCTCGACGAACTGGGTTATCTGCCCTTCAGCCAGGCCGGCGGTGCGTTGCTGTTTCACCTGCTATCCAAGCTGTACGAACACACCAGCGTGGTGATCACCACCAACCTGAGCTTCGCCGAATGGTCGAGCGTGTTCGGCGACGCCAAGATGACCACCGCCCTGCTGGATCGGCTGACCCACCACTGCCACATCGTCGAAACCGGTAACGAGTCCTATCGCCTGCAACACAGTAGCTTGGCGGCCCAGGCCAAGATCAAATCACGGGAGCGAAAGCGTAAGGGCGGCCAGGAACCGGAGGACGATGAGCCGTTCTGATTTCATGGCGACGACGGCCTGCTACATGGCTGCGTGTGGCAGGTCTTAAACAACTGAACTGGGCTAGCGAAGGAGTGGGGGCAACAGCAGCTGCGCTGGTAGACTTATCCACAGTTGCTGGTAACAAAATCAGCAATCCGCCCTGGGTCAAATTTCAATCGGCAGGGTGGGTCAATTTTCCATCAGCGCCAACAGCGCTACCGGGCTAGCGGCCTCAATCTGGTAACGGCTGCCGTCGTGTTGTGGAACACGGTCTATCTGGAACGGGCTGCGCACGCGCTGCGTGGCAACGGCCATGCCGTTGATGACGCGCTGTTGCAGTACCTGTCGCCGCTCGGTTGGGAGCACATCAACCTCACCGGCGATTACCTCTGGCGCAGCAGCGCCAAGATCGGCGCGGGCAAGTTCAGGCCGCTACGACCGCTGCAACCGGCTTAGCGTGCTTTATTTTCCGTTTTCTGAGGCGACCCCGAGAACACCGAGGGCAAGACCGAACTGTCGCTCGGGGCGCTGGACAAGCTGGACGAGCCCTGCTCGTTGCTGCAACTGCGGGCGGCCGTGTCTGACCTGATGCCGCGTGTCGATCTGCCGGAAATCCTCTTGGAAATCGCCGCCCGCACTGGCTTTTCCGAGGCCTTCACCCATGTCTCCGAACGCAATGCACGCGCCGACAACCTGGTCACCAGCCTCTGCGCGGTGCTGTTGGGCGGGGCCTGCAACACCGGCCTGGAGCCCTTGATCCGCACCGACAACCCGGCGCTGCGCCGTGACCGGCTGTCCTGGGTCAGCCAGAATTATATCCGCGACGACACCCTGTCAGCGGCTAACGCCATCCTGGTCGGAGCGCAAAGCCAACTGGAACTGGCCCAAGTCTGGGGTGGCGGCGAGGTCGCCTCCGCCGATGGCATGCGCTTCGTCGTACCGGTGCGCACCGTGCATGCCGGCCCCAATCCGAAGTATTTCGGCACCGGCCGGGGTGTCACCTGGTACAACCTGATTTCCGACCAATTCTCCGGCCTCAACGCCATCACCGTGCCCGGCACGCTGCGCGACAGCCTGGTGTTGCTGGCGGTCGTGCTGGAACAGCAGACCGAGTTGCAGCCGACGCAAATCATGACCGACACCGGGGCCTACAGCGATGTGGTGTTCGGGCTCTTCCGCCTACTTGGCTACCACTTCAGTCCGCGGCTGGCCGATGTCGGCGGTACCCGCTTCTGGCGCACGCGCCCGGACGCGGACTACGGCAAGCTCAACGGGCTGGCCCGCCAGTCGGTCAAACTCGACCTGATCGCCGAGCACTGGGACGACCTGCTGCGCCTGGCCGGCTCGCTCAAACTCGGCCGGGTGCCGGCGACTGGCATCATGCGCACGCTGCAAACGGGAGATAGACCCACCCGGCTGGCCCAGGCGCTGGCCGAATTCGGGCGGATCGAAAAGACTCTGCACACGTTGACCTATATCGACGACGAGTCCAAGCGCCGCGCCACCCTGACCCAGTTGAACCGAGGCGAAGGCCGGCACAGCCTGGCCCGCGCCGTGTTCCACGGCAAACGCGGCGAGCTCCGCCAGCGCTACCGCGAAGGCCAGGAAGACCAGCTCGGTGCTCTGGGCCTGGTGGTGAACATCATCGTGCTGTGGAACACCCTCTACATGACGGCGGCCGTGGAACGGCTCAAGCAGCACGGCTATCCAGTGCTGGAAGAGGATTTGGCCCGGCTATCGCCGCTGATCTACGAGCACATCAACATGCTCGGGCGGTATTCCTTTGCGGTACCGGAAGAAGTTGCGCGCGGCGAGCTGCGGCCACTGCGTAATCCAGACGACGACCTGTGATCCCCCTAAACGCTATGAGCAACACCCAAGCTGCTGCTGGATCGGCGGGCACTTCACCGAGCCGAACGAACAGAAAACGCAGCAATCCCCTGGGTTGGGGCGCAGCAGCGCCTTGCAGTTGCTGCACTCGTAATAGAACTGGCAGGCGTCCGTGGGCATGGTTTCCGGCTTGGCGAAGCCGCAGCGCGGGCAAGTCAGCACGGACTCAAGGACAATGGCGCTCATCGTGACCTCACTTCTGCACTGTGGAGGGGTATCCCGCGTTCGCGGTCGCCTCAGTCAGTGCCTCGGGCTGGGCCTTATCGGGATCGTAGGTGACGGTCGCCGTCTTCTGGTCGAAATTGACCTGGACGTCACTCACGCCGGACACCTTCTCCAGCGACTTCTTGACCGTGATCGGACAGAGTCCGCACGTCATGTTCTGCACGTCGAGCGTGACGGTTTTCGGGGGAGCCGCCAGCGCCACGAAGGGCAAGGCGAAAAGCACGGCGATCAGCAGTTTGCGCATGGTTAATCTCCTTCAGTAGAACAGCGGGGCGAGCCACGGCACGGCCAATAGGCCGAGCAGCAGCACGCTGACGATCCAGAACACGAGTCACTGTCGCACGAGCGTGCGCGGATCGGCGCAGGGTGTACCTGGCGTACAAACCTGTGGCACCAGGTAGAGCTTGCGGAATGCCAATCCCAGGAACAGTAGAGTCAACCCGATGAAGAGGGGGCGTAGTGGCTCCATCATGGTCAGAGCGCCCACCCACGTACCGCCGACACCGAGTGCCAACAGCACCAGTGGCCCGACACAGCACACCGACGCACCGATGGCGGTCAGCGAACTCGCGACCAGCGAGCCTTTCCCGGTGAGTTGCATCCCCATTCCCATCTCCTGAGCCTGATTGCCTAGGTGCTATTCTAAACTCCGTACCAAAGTACGGAATCAAGGAGAAAGTGATGGCCACAGAGCTGACCATTGGCAAGCTGGCAGACGCCGCCGGGGTGAACGTCGAGACGATCCGCTACTACCAGCGACGCGGGCTGCTGGATGAACCAGCCAAACCCTTGGGTGGCCATCGGCGCTATCCGGTGGACATGGTGAAGCGACTGCGTTTCATCAAGCGGGCTCAGGCGCTGGGTTTCACGCTCTCGGAAGTCGGTGGACTGCTGACGCTGGATGAGTCGTGCGCCTGTGCCGAAACGCGAGCACGGGCTGCACGCAAGCTCGCGTTGATCGAGCAGAAGATGGCCGACTTGGTCGTCATGCAGCAACTGTTAGGCGAACTGGTGCAGCAATGTGATGCGGGAGACGGCGGAACGATCTGCCCGATCATCGAGGCACTGATCAGAGAGTAATGCCTGGCGGGTGAGCTGGAGATCGGAAAGCCCCTTTACGGTGGGATTCAGAGCTTACGTTGGTTTTTGGTTCCATTGCTCCCCAAACCCCAATGCTCTTTTCGAGTGCGGCGATCAGCCTGGACGTCGATGGCTGAGAGATCCCCGGTTCGCGTTCGGGCGAGGAAAGCTTCCGGTACGCGCGATCCGGACAGACAATCTGAGTGCTATTAGAACTGTCGATATGCATTTTCAAAGAACCGCCCAAGTCAAGTTGATTCTGAAAACGGTTCAGATGTGGGTCCGTGCATCGGATGCGTCTGTCTCCCTTCCGGCGCTCGATCTTGCCACTTTTCTGGAGAGAAGTAGCCGCTGCTCGACCTTCTGAATCTCAGACCGTCCACCTGATTTGACAATACGAGCATTCATGCGGAAACGTGAGGTCAATACGAAGTAGGGCGCCGTCCTTGGTCGGCTTTGAACTGCAATGGGCTCCGTCCGCCATAAATAGAAATACTTGCGCTTCCCAGTGGCAAAGGGTCCAGCCAAATTGGGATGGCAGGTACGCGGTCCCGCTCGATGTGCAAAACCTCGTATCTGCTTCTGATACGTTGCCAATGATCAGCCGGTAGGTATCTGATCCGGTTGTGGGGTGGTGCTTAACGCGCTCTGCTGGGATCCCCGGTGTCCGTTCCAAGTGCCCTCGGGCCCACGACGCACACTCAAGTGGATTTCGCAAAATGGGCGCGTGGCATTGCAGGGGATCGGCGCAAGGCGTTGGCGTGCCGACTTTCCTTTGCGCACGCTTCTCAGCACTCAGAACGCCTGGCAAATTTCGTCTTTGTTGTCGTGCGAAGTGGCAGTCCGACTCAGATCGCTGGCCGCCTCCGCAATCGTGTGTGCTGCTCGAAATCGAAGGCCAAGGAGAGAATCTCGCGATCGCTTCCTAAGCTTGTCCCAACGATGTCGACGGCGATTGGTCGGCCGTCGTCGAGGTATCCGGCGGGAACTGTGATTGCAGGAAGCCCCAGTTCGTTGACTTCTGTAGCGACCGACTGGTCGCCCAAGTATTTCGGTGTGTCACCGTCGAGGTCTGGCAGAGGATTTATCGAGCGAGGCATGAAAAGGGCGTCGATACGCTTGTCCTTCAAGATTGTTTGATAGTGCCGGAGAAGGCTCTTGGCTATCTCGATCACCCGATCCATCTCTGCACCGGAAATTGCCACGTTGATTCCGGTGTTGGCCAGCAACCCGTGCAAAGGCGCAGTGGTCCCGAGGCCAATGTCGAATCCGGTTCGAGCCCTGAAAGCGAGGCGTGAGTTCGGGTTGTCTCCACCCAGGGCAGCGAGGTAGGCGTCTACCCCAGCGAGATAACAGTTCGTGTCTACGAAGTTCTTGCGCGACGACCAGCGAGACTTCCAATCGGTATCACCAAAGACCACCGGGACCGTCTCCGCGCCAAGGTCCTCGATGATTCGAATCATTTTCGAGTAGTGCGACTGAACTTCAGGGTGCAAGGCGCCAGCCCATATCCCGGCTTCGAACAGGCCTATGCGCTTGCCCTTAAACGACCCGCGACGAAGCGAGTCGGCATACCTCAACGCGGACACGTCCGTCGATTCATTCGCTATCACATCCAGCGTGATTGCCGCGTCGGTCACAGTACGAGCAATAGGCCCCGCGACGTCGTGATTGGCAAGACCGGGAAAGATGCCTGCCGTCGGCACCAGATTGAAAGACGGCTTCAGGCCCACTAGGCTTTGCGCAGAAGCGGGGAAGAGTATCGACCCGGCTGTATCGGTCCCGATGCCGACCATGCCCATGCCGGTTGCGACCGCAGCCGCACTGCCGGAACTCGATGCGCCCGGAGCGTAACGGCGGTCGTAAGGGTTGAGGGTATCTCCCGCATGACTCGAATCGGCACGCAGGCCATCAAGCCCGAAGTCCGGTAGGTTGCTTTTGCCCAAAATGATGGCGCCTGCCGCCTTCAGCCGGCTCACCAACTCAGCGTCATGCCCGGGCATCAGATCAAGACCGTTGAACGCTCCCAGCTGAGAGTCAACGACTCGGTCCTCAGAGGCGAACCCTGCGTAGCCGGCCGTAGTTCTAACGCCAGCGATGTCCATGTTGTCCTTCAGTACGAGCGGGACACCGTGCAGTGGACCTCGCTGCTTCCCCTCGACGATCTCAGCATCCGCGCGTCGTGCGTCATCGAGAACGTCGGGATTCAGCCAAATGAAGGCATTGAGATACGGCTCCAAGTGATTGATGCGCATCAGGCATGCTGCCGCGAGTTCGCTCGGGAGGAAGGTTCGCTGCGTGAATGCTTCACCGACGTCCGATATCGACAGTTCTTCCACGTCAATGGCGGCAGCACTGCTCAAAAGCGGGGCAGGAATCGTGTACGGAATGAAGTGTCGCATGGTGGTCCTTATCTGGTAGGGAGCGCTGGGGAATTGCCGATCGACGAGCCCGAGCGATCGGCGATCGATCGGATGAGGCAAGCAAGTCTGGTGCCAGCGGGGCCTGTCGCGTTGCAGAGTTTGCGTTCGCTCAGTCGTGGCGGCTCGAGCCTGATGTCGACTTCGATGTGAGCTACGGCGATGAATACGGGCGTGGGGCCTTGACGTACGCCATCGATGAGCCATGTTGCGTATGAAATGAGCGACTCCGACTGATCAGGTCGATGCGTGATGTGACCGGAATGAGTGCACGCCTGTTGCCGCTGACCGAAAACTGACCCAGTAGAGGCTGTTCTGCCGACTGAAAACTGACCCAGGTGTTCAACTGCTTCTGCTCAATTTTTGAGCAGGAGAACACAGGGTGATCAGTATGGAAATGATGGGCAAAATCCGCCGGATGTATTTCCGCGACAAGCTGTCGCTGCATGAGATAGCCAAGCGCACCGGGTTGGCGCGCAACACGATTCGCAAGTGGGTCAGAGCACCTGAGGCCAAGCCGCCGGTCTACCAACGCCGCGCGATCTTCAACAAACTCAGCCCTTTTCACGCCACGCTGGAGCAGGCGCTAAAAGCCGATTCGCTGCGGCCCAAGCAACAGCGGCGCAGTGCCAAGGCGCTGTTGGCGCAAATCAAAGCCGAAGGTTATGACGGTGGCTACAGCCAGCTCACCGCGTTTATCCGTGCCTGGCGAGGGGGACAGGGCAAGGCGTCGCAGGCCTTTGTGCCGCTGACCTTTGCTCTTGGCGAGGCGTTTCAGTTTGACTGGAGCGAGGAAGGCTTGCTGGTCGGCGGCATTTACCGGCGTATGCAGGTGGCACATCTGAAGCTGTGTGCCAGCCGTGCGTTCTGGCTTGTGGCGTATCCGAGCCAGGGCCATGAGATGTTATTTGACGCCCATACACGCTCGTTCGGCTCCTTGGGCGGCGTGCCGCGCCGGGGCATCTACGACAACATGAAGACCGCCGTCGACAAGGTCAATAAGGGCAAAGGCCGGGCGGTGAATGCGCGCTTTGCGGTGATGTGCGCGCATTACCTGTTCGATCCGGACTTCTGCAACGTCGCCGCTGGTTGGGAAAAGGGCATCGTTGAAAAGAACGTGCAAGACAGCCGCAGGCGTATCTGGCTAGACGCCCAGGACTGTCAGTTTCACTCCTTCGAGGAACTCAATGCCTGGCTGGGCCAGCGCTGCCGCGCGCTTTGGAACGAGCTGACGCACCCTCAATACAGCGGGCTGAGTGTGGCCGAAGTGCTGGAGTTGGAGCGCGCTGAACTGATGCCTGTGCCAGCGCCATTCGACGGTTACGTCGAGCGGCCTGCGCGGGTCTCCAGCACCTGCCTGGTCAGCGTCGGGCGCAACCGCTACTCGGTGCCGTGTGAGTATGCGGGTAAGTGGGTCAGCAGCCGTTTGTATCCGACGCGAATCGAGGTGGTGGCTGACGACGCGCTGATCGCCAGCCATGTCCGCTTGCTGGATCGCGACCAGGTCAGCTATGACTGGCAGCACTACCTCCCGCTGATCGAACGCAAGCCCGGTGCGCTGCGCAACGGCGCGCCCTTTGCTGATCTGCCGGCGCCGCTGCGTCAGCTTAAGCACGGTCTGGGGCGTCATGCCGGCGGTGACCGGATCATGGCGCAAGTTCTGGCTGCCGTACCGGTCGCCGGGCTCGATGCGGTGCTGGTGGCTGTTGAGCTGGTACTGGAAAGCGGCAGCCTGAGCGCCGAACACATCCTCAATGTCGTGGCGCGCCTGGCCGCGACCGAACCACCACCCAGCGTCGAAACCCACTTGTCGCTCAAGGAAGCCCCCGTCGCTAACACGGCGCGCTACGACCGCCTGCGTGGCCAGACCGAGGAGATCGGTCATGCGTGATTTGATGGCGGAACTCAAGGAGCTGCGCCTGCACGGCATGGCCACGGCCTGGGCGGAGTTGACTGCGCAGGGTGAGTCGAACACAGCCTCGTCCAAGTGGCTGCTCGAACACCTGCTGGAACAAGAGCACACAGATCGCGCCATGCGCTCGGTGAGCCACCAGATGAACATGGCCAAGCTGCCGATGCACCGCGACCTGGCCGGCTTCGACTTCAGCGCCTCCAGCGCAGACGCTCGTTTGATCAGCGAACTGGCCAGTCTGGCCTTTACCGACACCGCGCAGAACGTGGTGCTGATCGGTGGGCCTGGCACCGGTAAAACCCACCTGGCCACTGCGCTGGCCGTGTCCGGCATCACCCGGCACGGCAAGCGCGTGCGCTTCTACTCCACGGTCGATCTGGTCAATCTGCTGGAGCGCGAAAAGCACGACGGCAAAGCCGGGCGGATCGCCCAAGCTCTGCTGCGCATGGATCTGGTCATCCTCGACGAACTGGGTTATCTGCCCTTCAGCCAGGCTGGCGGTGCGTTGCTGTTTCACCTGCTGTCCAAGCTGTACGAACACACCAGCGTGGTGATCACCACCAACCTGAGCTTCGCCGAATGGTCGAGCGTGTTCGGCGACGCCAAGATGACCACCGCCCTGCTGGATCGGCTGACCCACCACTGCCACATCGTCGAAACCGGTAACGAGTCCTATCGACTGCAACACAGTAGCTTGGCGGCCCAGGCCAAGATCAAATCACGGGAGCGAAAGCGTAAGGGCGGCCAAGAACCGGAGGACGATGAGCCGTTCTGATTTCATGGCGACGACGGCCTGCTACATGGCTGCATGTGGCAGGTCTTAAACAACTGAACTGGGCTAACGAAGGAGTGGGGGCAACAGCAGCTGCGCTGGTAGACTTATCCACAGTTGCTGGTAACAAAATCAGCAATCCGCCCTGGGTCAAATTTCAATCGGCAGGGTGGGTCAATTTTCCATCAGCGCCAACACCATACCGGCCGCGGCACCACCAGCAGCTGGGCCATGTCGGTCGAGGCGCCGTAGTGAACCAGCACCATCAGCGCCGACGCACTGCCCGCCAGACCGGCCAGCCGCATCGAACCGAGGCGCTTCAGCATGACGCCGGTGCCCAGATAGTACAGCGCATAGGTAACGGCACTCGCGAAGACCCAGGCCGCCCCCAGGATGACCTGCCCACCCATGCCCGCGGTGCTGATGTCGTGCAGGAGCGCCACCCCAAGCCCCATGTAGCAGACGCCCATGGCCAGCAGCGTGCGTCGGCTCGGCCGCTCGCGAAAAATCACGACCTGGAAGAGCAGGATCAGCGTCGGATAGGTGAACAGGATCAGGCGCTCCAGTCCGGCGCTGATGTATTCCAGCCCGTAGAAATCGAAGAGGCTGGACAGGTAATAGCCGAACATCCCCAGCAGCAGGATGCGCGCCCCATCCGCCAGCGAGAGCCGCCCTTCCCCCGCCCCGCGGCTCAGCCACAGCAACCAGAGGAACAGCGGCAACGCGAAGCCAAGCGTTCTCAACTAAGCATTCAGGCACCCCCGGGCCCTCGTACGAGGAAGCAGAGGAAGCAGCACAGTCGTTCATTGGGTTCAAAAGCCATAGGTTTCCTGGTTGCTTTGTGTGCGGGCCAGAGCGCACGCAAAACGACGGCCTATGTATCTTTCCTGGCCCGCTGAACAACACCTCCACGATTGCTGCGCCGTGGACGCCCGACGCGTCGCTCGCCGACAAATCGGGAAACCTGCGGCCAGAATTCTTGTGGGCGGCGCTCGACTGCACGGGAGCTTTCACTTCTTTCCCGCTACCCGATGGCGTCGCGATTGTTCTCGGCGAACTGGCCGCCTCCATCTTGGGCGTCGTCAAGCCTGGGGATCGTTGTATTGTCCTCGGCTGGCCTTTGGGGGTGGAGGGCCGCAAGCGTCTAGCTGGTACGGCCATCTACGCACCGAACGACCGCCTCGTTGCCTTGGCCCGGGCTGTTTGGATCGAAGTTCCCTCAAGCACCTGGAGCTGAGGACAAGAGGCATCTGCGTGGAGACGCCCACCCCTTCCATCGAGCGGACATCTTCCGGCAAGCCTCCTTTCGCGGAAGGGTCAATCGCGAAGCCAGGCTTCAACGGTGATTCTGCAGAAGGTTGATCCGCGCCTTCACGCAGCCTGGCAATGGTAAAGGGGACAGATTAATTTTAGCTTCTCTAATTTCACCCCACATGCATGCAAGCCAAACGCGCGCATTGTGATGGGGCCTTTAGTCAGTGAGGTTCCCGGGATCGACCACGGCGTGCGTATAGCCGCATCATCAGGCCCTCGAACCTTCGCAAGCGCGGACTATTGGTCTGCCTTGCTCCCGGATCCGCCATCTCCGTTGGCCTGACGAACGCTCCGGCGCAGTTCTTGTGGCGTCCGCCCAATGACTCGCACGAAGCAGCGCAGCATGTGATCGGCATCGCCGAATCCGGCGCTCCTGGCGATCTCCTCGAAAGTCTGATGCCCGCCCTCAACCAGCGGCCTTGCCGCCTCGATGCGAAGGCGCTCGATCGCTTTGGCCGGCGTCACCCCGATGGATGCCGCGAATACACGGCCAAACTGACGCACGCTCATATGCGCGACGTCAGCCAAGCGCTCGACTGACAGATCATCACGCAGATGATCGCGCGCATAGCTCAGCACCGTGCGGATGCGATCTGAGCCAGGGTCGAAATCCAGCAGCGAAGAGAACTGGTACTGACCACCTGGCCGTCGATAGTAGACAACCAGCATGCGTGCGACGGAGCGCGCCACCTCTTTGCCCAGGTCCTGCTCGATCATGGCCAAGGCCATGTCGATGCCAGCCGACATGCCTGCGGACGTCCAGACATTCCCGTCTTCGGTCCAGATTCGATCTCCGTCCACGCGCAGCGACGGATAGCGAGCCTGCAGTTGCGGAGCATAGTTCCAATGCGTGGTAGCGACACGACCGTCGAGCAGGCCGCTCTCGGCCAGCACGAAGGCGCCAGTACAGACGCTGGCCGTGCGGCGAGAGCGCAGGGACATGTGCCGGATCGCGGTCGCCATCGACATCGTCCAGTCACCGATCGGAGCGGCCGGTGCGCCGACGATGATGAGCGTGTCGAGGCGGTCGACGACTTCCAATGCTTCGGTCGCGACCTGCAGTCCGCTCGAGGCGCGGATCAACCCGCCCTCAAGCGAAGCGACCGTGAATCGATAGCCCGAAGGGCGCGCGCTATTGGCGTTGGAGAAGGCTTCGAGCGGGCCACTCAAATCCAGCAATACGAAGCCCGAATAAACCAAGAAACAAACGTGACGTGGCATGACCTGAACGCCAATAGCCCGGCAGAAGAGTCATTAGACGCGCCTCCTGTTTGGCAGGTCAACGGGTGCAACAACGGGGCTCGGCCGTTGCCAGATCCGGCCATTCGCCTGGAAGCGCTCGTCTGGCCATCCAAGTGCACCCGCCTCACTCGAGGTGGCTGCGCTTGTCGGCCGAAATCCAGGGACAAATGTCCTATTCGTACCAGCCTCTCGCCGTACCGTACTCGCACCACCCCACTTCGAGGACATGCAAATGACCTTCAACAAGACTCACCCCAAGACAATGCTCTCCTACGCCGCCGTGTTGGGGGCCATCCTGATGGCGCCTGGCATCAGCTTCGCCGCCGAGAACTCCTATGCCGACCCGGTCAAGCCCGCGCTCCCGGCCTCCACTTTTGAATGGGATCTAAGTCGAACCGCTCTGGTCGTGATCGACCCGCAGATCGACTTCATGAGCCCGGAGGGTGCAGGCTGGCCGGTGTTCGGTGCGAGCGTTACCGAGCAAAACCTGGTCCCGAATCTGCGCCGGCTCTTCGCGGCGTCCAAGAAGGCTGGAACGACCGTCGCCATCTCGCCGCACTACTACTATCCCCACGATCATAAATGGGAGTACGAGGCGCCGACGGAGACCGTTCAGCACAAGCTTGGCCTCTTCGATCGCAAGGGCGCCTTGACGCTGGATGGATTCCGTAACTCGGGTGCCGACTTCATGCAGGAGTTCAAGCCCTTCATTGAAGACGGCAAGACCATCGTCGCATCACCGCACAAGTTGTATGGCCCCCAAAGCAACGACCTGATGCTGCAGCTGCATAAGCAGCGGGTTGACAAGATCATCCTTGCCGGTATGGCCTCCAACCTGTGCGTCGAATCGCATCTTCGCGAGTTTCTGGAGCGCGGTTTCGAGGTGGTCGTCGTACGTGACGCCATCGCCGGACCGAAGCTTCCTGACGGCGACGGCTACGGTAGTGCACTGGTCGACTTCCGCTACATTGCCAACGGTCTGCTGACGACCGACGAGGTAGTGAAAAAGCTGGAAGGACGCTGACCGCGGGTAGAACCAATTTCCCAACCAGGCACGGGAGCCCTTGTTGCTCCCGTGCTAGCCAACTGACAAGGAGTCACCCATGAGCAATACCAAAACCTTCGGGCCTGCCAGCCCGGACCGGCGAGATTTTCTGGTGCTAGGCTTGAGTGCCGCGGCCCTGGCTGCCGTTTCCCCGGCGTCCTTCGCTGCACTCTCGTCCGTCCACTCTCCTTCCATCAACCGCGGAATCATGACCATGAGCACAGTGACTACCCAAGATGGCGTTGAGATCTTCTACAAGGACTGGGGCCCGAAGGACGCCCAGCCAATCGTGTTCCACCATGGCTGGCCGCTCAGCGGTGACGATTGGGATAGCCAGGCCCTGTTCTTCGTTGGCCTGGGCTATCGCGTCATCGCGCACGATCGGCGCGGCCACGGCCGGTCCGCTCAGGTGAGCGACGGCCACGACATGGACCACTACGCTGCGGACGTCGCGGCGTTGGACGGAGCCGCACACTGGTTTCACCAACGGCCTGCCGGCGAAGGTGCCGAAGCCGGAACCCATCAACCACTGGCAACGAGCAGCCCAGGCCATCGATGAGGCCATCATTGAAGCGCGACACAACCCGGAGACGGCCCGCTTGCTGTTCACACTGGCGTCCTACGGGCGACGCGACCCCGAATCCCTGGAACGTTTGCGCGCCACGTTCACCAAGGAGGGCATCCCGCCGGAGTTTTTGTCACATTACGAGCCTGAATGGCCGTTTGCAGGTCTTAGACTAAATGACGGGTTAAGTGACAGTTTTTGACGGCGAGAACTTTCTGGCTCACACTGTCACATAATCGAACGTATACGTGACGGGTGAAAAGGTGCTGATCGGCTACATGCGGGTATCGAAGGCGGACGGATCCCAGTCCACCAATTTGCAACGCGATGCGCTCATCGCCGCTGGTGTGAGCCTTGCGCACCTTTACGAGGATCTGGCCTCGGGCAGGCGCGATGATCGCCCAGGGTTGGCTGCTTGCCTGAAGGCGCTTCGTGAAGGGGACACGCTGATCGTGTGGAAGCTCGATCGGCTTGGCCGTGATCTGCGCCACCTGATCAACACCGTGCACGACCTAACTGCGCGTAGCGTGGGCCTGAAGGTCCTGACCGGTCACGGTGCGGCGGTCGACACGACGACTGCCGCCGGCAAGCTTGTGTTCGGTATTTTTGCCGCGCTGGCCGAGTTCGAGCGTGAGTTGATTTCCGAGCGAACAGTCGCTGGACTTATCTCGGCGCGCGCTCGCGGCAGGAAAGGGGGGCGCCCCTTCAAGATGACCGCCGCCAAGCTACGCCTGGCGATGGCCAGCATGGGGCAACCGGAAACCAAGGTGGGCGATCTCTGCGAAGAACTCGGGATTACCCGGCAGACGCTCTACCGGCACGTGTCGCCCAAGGGCGAACTGCGGCCAGACGGCGTAAAGCTGCTCTCCCTCGGTTCAGCCGCATAAATGGAGGCGACCTGGAACGGGGCGCTGTTCAGTGCGGCAACGATCCGATTACCGGTGTCGACCCAGAGCAGCCGTAGAGCTTTTGGGAAAGCTGTCGTTCAACGTTTGGTTAAGGGGCGGGCTTTAGCCCGTCCCGGCGAGCACAGCGAGCGATTTGAACCAATTGTTAGAAATTTTTCACAAGTCGGATATCTATTTCGCGTTCGACGTACTCCCACTCCTTTGATGAACGTAACTGTGCCAATAGTTTGTTAAATAAGGCAGTATGCTCCGGGGCGAACTCGAACCAAGTTAAGAAATCGAACGGTTCACCGAGATCACGAGAATGATGCAGTTGTCTTGCGATTTCTGGAAGATAAGCCAGCCCAATCTCTGTGTGGTGTGACTGTGCTTCAAAAATATTGCGCCGTTCCTCTTGCGACATGGCCCACCACTCTGGACTTTTCTTTATTGGAATGAGCGCTGCACATGATGACGTAGGACGATTTAAGTCTTCCTGCTTTGCACGAAGTTGATTGATCTCCTGCCGTTCAGCGTACCGTACATTGCTTGTAAAGCCTTGAAGTGTCCAGGTGCCACGTTCGACCAAATTGATTGAGGGCATATTAACGACATTGACCCTTTGCACCATTTCAAGAGGCATGCCAATGACGGTTTCACAGCTTGTGACTCGCCATGAACCTTCGGAACCGCCAATGAATGAATAATGATTGTTCATGTGATGGGTGCCCTAAATGTCTAACTTTGTTTTAGGGCGACTGCCCTGCTGCGTAACATCGTTGCTGCTCCATAACATCAAACATCGACCCACGGCGTAACGCGCTTGCTGCTTGGATGCCCGAGGCATAGACTGTACAAAAAAACAGTCATAACAAGCCATGAAAACCGCCACTGCGCCGTTACCACCGCTGCGTTCGGTCAAGGTTCTGGACCAGTTGCGTGAGCGCATACGCTACTTGCATTATAGCTTACGAACCGAACAGGCTTATGTCCACTGGGTTCGTGCCTTCATCCGTTTCCACGGTGTGCGTCACCCGGCAACCTTGGGCAGCAGCGAAGTCGAGGCATTTCTGTCCTGGCTGGCGAACGAGCGCAAGGTTTCGGTCTCCACGCATCGTCAGGCATTGGCGGCCTTGCTGTTCTTCTACGGCAAGGTGCTGTGCACGGATCTGCCCTGGCTTCAGGAGATCGGAAGACCTCGGCCGTCGCGGCGCTTGCCGGTGGTGCTGACCCCGGATGAAGTGGTTCGCATCCTCGGTTTTCTGGAAGGCGAGCATCGTTTGTTCGCCCAGCTTCTGTATGGAACGGGCATGCGGATCAGTGAGGGTTTGCAACTGCGGGTCAAGGATCTGGATTTCGATCACGGCACGATCATCGTGCGGGAGGGCAAGGGCTCCAAGGATCGGGCCTTGATGTTACCCGAGAGCTTGGCACCCAGCCTGCGCGAGCAGCTGTCGCGTGCACGGGCATGGTGGCTGAAGGACCAGGCCGAGGGCCGCAGCGGCGTTGCGCTTCCCGACGCCCTTGAGCGGAAGTATCCGCGCGCCGGGCATTCCTGGCCGTGGTTCTGGGTTTTTGCGCAGCACACGCATTCGACCGATCCACGGAGCGGTGTCGTGCGTCGCCATCACATGTATGACCAGACCTTTCAGCGCGCCTTCAAACGTGCCGTAGAACAAGCAGGCATCACGAAGCCCGCCACACCGCACACCCTCCGCCACTCGTTCGCGACGGCCTTGCTCCGCAGCGGTTACGACATTCGAACCGTGCAGGATCTGCTCGGCCATTCCGACGTCTCTACGACGATGATTTACACGCATGTGCTGAAAGTTGGCGGTGCCGGAGTGCGCTCACCGCTTGATGCGCTGCCGCCCCTCACTAGTGAGAGGTAGGGCAGCGCAAGTCAATCCTGGCGGATTCACTACCCCTGCGCGAAGGCCATCGGTGCCGCATCGAACGGCCGGTTGCGGAAAGTCCTCCCTGCGTCCGCTGATGGCCGGCAGCAGCCCGTCGTTGCCTGATGGATCCAACCCCTCCGCTGCTATAGTGCAGTCGGCTTCTGACGTTCAGTGCAGCCGTCTTCTGAAAACGACAAATCGGCTGGTTAACCTACCTGCGCTACGGTTCAAATAACTGGTACGCTTAATCAAAGTTCAACTATTACTAACGTAGTCGAGTAAACGGTACTTTTGATGAAGATCGGTTATGCGCGGGTGAGCACTCGGGATCAGAACGCCGACCTCCAGGTCGATGCCCTGAAACAGGCCGGGTGCGAACGCATCTATCAAGACATCGCCAGCGGCGCGAAAAGCGCCCGGCCGGAGTTGGACAAGTTGCTAGCCCATGTTCGAGCGGGCGACACCGTGGTGATCTGGAAGCTGGATCGCCTCGGGCGCTCCTCAAACACTGGTCGAGCTGGTCGGCGAGCTGGCAGAGCGCAAGGTCGGCTTGCAGAGCCTGAATGACCCAATCGACACCACCCACGCCCAAGGTCGCTTGGTGTTCAACCTGTTTGCCTCGCTGGCCGAGTTCGAGCGCGAGCTGATCCGCGAGCGGACTCAGGCGGGTTTGTCGGCCGCGCGGGCGCGGGGCCGGATCGGTGGCCGTCCCAAGGGCCTCCCAGCCAAGGCCGAGGCCACCTCCATGGCGGCCGAGACGCTGTACCGCGAGGGCCGCCTGAGCGTCAGCGCCATCGGCGAGAAGTTACACATCTCCAAGAGCACGCTGTACAGCTACCTGCGCCATCGTGGTGTTGAGATCGGCGCACACCAGAAGAGCGCCCAGCCGCGAGGTCAGCAACGCAATGTCGCGTCGCCGGCAGAGCCCGCCGCCGAGCAGGTGGCCACCGTCACGCTGCGCCTGGCGGTGGTGAACAACAGCAAGTTCGTTCGCGGCCGGAAACGGGCCAAGGAAAATATCGAGCGCTACTGCTTGGAGCCCTACAGTATGAAACGGCTGGAGTCGGGCAACTACGAACTGGCCATTCCGTATCGGAGCGACGATGAGCTGGACAAGACCGTGCATGACTTGCTGACCGAGATCAGCCAGGAAGCCGACATGCGCAACTGCTTTATCGAAGCCGATGCCTGGGAAGAAGGCTCTGAACGGCGCTGGTAGGGCTTAAGTGCACTTTCTGTTCCATTGCTCCCCAAACCCCAGTTACAGCTGCTATGATGAATGAGATCGAAAACTGAAATCCCCCACTAGAATTGTTGACTGGAGTCAAAATGAATAAAAAGCGGCCGGTTAATCTTGATATTCGAACCATTCAGCTTCCTCTCACGGCGCTTACATCGATTCTGCACCGGATTTCAGGAATTATGCTCTTTATTTTTCTGGGACTGATACTGTATATGCTGAGCAAATCGTTGGAGTCAGAAAAGGGTTTTAATGAAGTCAAGGAGATTTTTTCTTCACCTTTCGGCAAAGTTAGTTTCTGGTTGGTATACTCTTCATTTATTTATCATCTCGTAGCCGGAATTCGACACCTAGTTATGGATGTGGGTGTTGGTCATACTTTGAAAGGCAGCAATCGCGCCTCTACTATTGTTTTAGTAGTGTCGGGTGTTTTAATGGTTGCTGGCGCCGTATGGATTTGGTAGCTGTGGAGTCGTAATGCGTATTTACAAGGACTAAAAGCGTCCTTTAAAGCTAACTTACGAAAGTATTTATAATCGACGGTTCACGCTTAAACGGTTGAATCCTTTCGGGCTTCCGAATAGCTGTTAGCTGAAAGCTATCATGAGCTAAGTTTTCTGTGCATCATCAAATGTGTTAATGGGAGCGCCATAGTACTAGGTACAAATATGGCTCTAGGACAATGTTAGATGTTTTGGATTTTGAGGCGGATCGCTCTTATCGAAGATCGTCTAATTCGCTCTGAAGCGCAGGTTTTTTGAAACTATCACCTGGTTGGCACACTGTGCGAATCAACATCAGATATGAGAAAGCCAATCAGGTGAACACTACCCTCGAGGGCTCATCTGTCCAGTTAAAGCCTCGAGTCTTTCTGGGTGCGCAAAAGACAAGAAGGTTATATGGGAAAATTATGAGGCCTGGATACCATGCGTCATGGGCGTGCCGATGCTGTGAGTGACAGAGCGAGAAGCAAGTGAAAGTCCCTGAAGTAGGGGCGGGATGCGCCCGAGTGGCATTTTTTGTCTTAAGGTAGATCGCGTAGCTGTTCTTCAGAATAATCTTCAGAGCGTTGACGACAGCCATCGCTGTGCATTCCTCAAGAATAGAATGTGTCGGAAGGGTGGCGTCATTGGTGTTAGTCATCGCTTAGGATTTCTCAATCTGGCTTACACGGGCGCCTGTACCGATATCCCCGCGGATGGCGACGTATCGATGTTGAATTCCTCGCCAGACGAAGTGCAATGAGCTGCGGCTATAGGCTTGCGCAGCCTTAGATAGCCGGCCGTCGCAGGCGCGCCGGTTGGCCGGGATCTTCTTCTGCCCGTCAGGTGTCCGGTCGGAACTCCAGCACGAACGCTACGACCTTTTCGGCGGACATTTCGCACGGCTTCAACAATGTCCTATCTGATGTAACGCGGAAGAGGTTGAAGCTGACAATGTCAGTCCCGTCCAACTCCCTGGCGAACAGACTGTTGCGACGTCCGTCCCCAGATCGCCGGACGATCAAGCTGAAACGCCGGCCTTCATAAGTCCCTTCTCTGTATCCCTCCGCAAGCTTCGCGAAAGCGGCATCGAACTCGGAATGCTCCATGTCATCCATCCTTATTGATAGAACAGAGGCGCGGCGGGTGCGAGACCGCCAGTGCCGGGTCGCGCTAAGGTGCCGGGCAGATTCCTGCAGCCGACGAGGCCCGGGGTGGGCAGGATAATTGAGATGTCGGCGCCCGCATGGCTATCAGCGAAGTCGTCCGTCCAGTCTGCTAGGCAACGTCCACGCCTTTCCAGAAAGCGATGTAATCCCGGATACCCTCGGCATCCGGAGTGGGGGCGGGATAGGTCCAAGCGGCGTTCACGTTGAGCGCGTCACCCGCGCGAACATGAAAGAAGCGCGCGGCGCCTTTGATCGGACAGACAGATGTGTGCGGGCTCATCTCAAGCAGGCTCAGGTCGACTCCTGACGGTGGGAAGTAGTGATTTCCCTCGACGATGACTGTTTCGTCGCTTGTGGCGATAGTAGTGTCTTTCCAGATGGCTGAGACCAACGGACTCTCCTTTTGTATTCATCAACCGGCGAAGGCTCGCGGGCTGGCTGCCCCAAGCCGCACCTCCTCAGGTGGCAGGCGGGTTGCGCCCGAGAAGTTTGTCGAGCTCGCCTCTGACATCGAGCGCGAATAGCTCATCGGAGCCACCGATAAGGGTGCCATTGATGAAGATCTGCGGCACGGAGCTTCGCCCCGACGCTTCCGCCATGGCCTGCCGGTGAGCCGGATCCGCCTCAATATCGAGCTCCTTCCATCGCACGCCCTTTTCCTTGAGGAGCGCCTTCGCTCGGCGGCAGAACGGGCACCAATTCGTGGTGTACAGCAATACATCAGTTGTCATATTGCATCTCCGGCAGTTGCACGCGGATCGCTGTCATGGCGTTGATCTCCAATTCGCGGCGTTCAAAGATGGCGACTGCACCTTGGCCGACATCGGAGCAGATGCTGACGATTGGCCGCTATCCAGGCGACATGGCCCAAAGTGCTTTCACCGCCAGGCAGAGGCCGCACGCGCCTCCTGTAGCGCCGAGCCGATGCTCTAAGGTAACCGAGCCTCGATTGGGACGGAAGCGGTCCCGCTCGAATCGCCCATCATGCTGGTCGAGCATATCAGGACGACGGATAGTGCAGGAACTTTCAAATTGAGCTTGATGTCGAGCCAGGTATCGCGAGCGAAGGCGTTCTAGAGGCCGGGGGGTACGAAGACTGTGTTCGGCAAAACGGTTCACGTTGATCGCCAAAGCTTCCCAGGGCGCACGTCTACGATCGGCGCGACGTGAGATAGCTCGCGCCGCTAGCCCCCGTAGCGCTCCGTCTTGATGATGGAGGCGTCCAAGCCCGCCAGCAGCGCGCTATCGGTTGCGATGTTGACGAATCCGTTAGACCCGCAGACGAACACTTGCGTCGGCTTTCCCTGAAGCCTGGTTAGAATTTCTTGGACCATCATGCCGTCGATCCGTCGCGCAAAGTCCGATGCGCGAACCGGTTTCTCGCGCGTAATCGCGAGCGCCAGGACGAACGCCGGATCGCTGATTTCGATGCAATGAAGTTCTTCTGAGAAGAGAACGTCCTCGGCGGTTCGTGCGGACAGGAGCAACGCTGTCGGAACGGCTTGGGCCAATGCGCGGCGCTGCCGGATCATTGCCATCAACGGCACGAGGCCGGAGCCTCCCCCGATCAACAGAACCGGATCTATGGCAGGCTCAGGCCAAAGGAAATGGCCACCGAGCGGACCGCGAACTTCGATTTCGTCACCAATCGCCGCGATGTCGTGAAAAAACGGCGAAACTTCGGCATCCGGCATGCGCTCGATAGCTATCTCGACGATCGGGGTCGAAACTGCCGATGACGCGATCGAGTAGCTGCGCATTGCACTGTAGCCGTCGGGCGCGGTCAGCCGGATATCGACGTGCTGACCTGCGGTGTGCGCGAACGGCTTGCTCAACCGAAGGAAGAAGCTCTTGATACTCGGTGTTTGCTGGATGATGTCGTCGATCACGCATGATTGCCACGAACGGACTTGCGCTTCGTTTTCAGTCATGGGTGTATCGTTGTTCGCGCCACGGATCGCCGTAGATGTGATAGCCGTGCAGCTCCCAAAAGCCGGCCTCGTCACGCGTCGTGAATTGCAGCGCATTCACCCATTTGGCGGATTTCCAGAAGTAAAGGTGCGGCACTAGAAGACGCGCCGGCCCCCCATGATCGCGGGAAAGTGGCTTGCCCGCATAACTGAGGGCGACCATCGCTTTCCCGGAAAGCAGATCCGTCAGAGGGACGTTTGTCGAATAATTATCGTAGCAGTGCGCCAAGACGAAATCGGTAGGCCGATCAAGCTCTGCATCTGCAAGGATGTCTTCAATGAGTACACCCTCCCAAACGGTATCCAGTTTGGACCAAGAGGTGACGCAGTGAATATCCTTTGTCACCTGGGTCTTTGGTAGAGTGTTGAATTCGCCCCAATTCCACGTTTTGACGGGCTTCGGACCAATTTTGACTGTGAATTTCCAGTCGGAGGGCTCTACCCTCGGCGTAGGGCCGGCCGACAGAACAGGGAAATCCTCCACCAGATGCTGACCTGGCGGAATCCGATCGGACTGGTCGCCTGAACCGCGACCGGTGAAACCTCTGGTGACCATAGTGACCCCTCTTGCTCGATACGGCAGACCGAAGCCGGCCTTCATTTCAGTACTCTGCGTAAAGCATTTGCCCGCACATCCGCCGAATAAGCCAATCGACTAAAAATCAGATACAGATGCTCTATCATCGTAAAAAATCGCGTATCGAACATAGCGTCAGGCCAGCATGATTCCCAATACCCAATGGCTATAGGGTAGGCGGTTGCAGGAGCTGAGTGCAACACGGTTATTGAATTGAAGCCGGAGCATCATGCCGCATTGCCATGGAATTTTGCATGACCTCTCCCATCACCTCGATGGGGCATTTGAAGTCGAAGCGCTTGCGCGGTCGCATGTTCAGTTGCAGCGCAATGGCGTCCAGCTTCTCCTGGCTATGTACCGACAGGTCTGTGCCCTTGGGCAAGTACTGGCGAATCAGGCCGTTGATGTTTTCGTTGCTGCCGCGCTGCCAGGGGCTGTGCGGGTCGCAGAAGTAGATCGCCACGCCGGTTCTTTGGGTGATCTCGGCGTGTCGCGCCATCTCCCGGCCCTGGTCGTAAGTCATGCTCTTGCGCATCTCCAGCGGCATGCTATTGAGCGCGGCGCTGAAGCCTTCCAGTGCCGAAGTCGCCGTCGCGTCGTTCATCTTCACCAACATCAGGTAGCCACTGGTGCGTTCCACCAGCGTACCTACAGACGAGGCGTTGGCCTTGCCCTTGATCAGGTCGCCTTCCCAATGCCCCGGCATCAGCCTGTCTTCAATCTCCGGCGGGCGCACATGAATACTGACCATCTCGGGGATCTGGCCGCGCCGATCCACGCCACCAGAGCGCGGCCGGCGCGTCGTCTTGCCTTGGCGCAGACAGATGATCAGCTCCTTACGCAGCTCACCCACTGGCAGGGCATAGATCGCGTTGTAGATCGTCTCGCGACAGACGTAGGCATCTCGCAGGTTGGGTATGTTCATGCTGCGCAGCTTGCCGGCAATCTGCTCGGGAGACAAACGCTCACGCAGCATATGGGTCACCAGTTCGAAGCGCTCGCTACCCGGCAACAGTTTTCGCATCGGTCGACAAACCTGGCGGCGGGCCTGCATTTGCTGCTGGGCCAGGCGGGCCGAGTAGCCACCGCAAGCACCTCGGTTACGGCGCAGCTCACGGCTGATGGTCGAAGGGGATCGGTTGATCAAGCAGGCAATCCTGCGCAGGCTGAAGCCTTGGGTACGACCGATTTGAATGGTGGCGCGCTCTTCAACGCTGAGTTCGGTATAAGACATAGGGGCAGCACCGTACCGGAAAGGTCAGGTGTTGCACTCAGTTTTTGCCGCCGCCGTAGATAACCCCAAGGCTGCGTACGCTGATCTGCGGTATGCGGAGCGGAAGTTGCAGGTTCGCTCTCAAACGGATGGGCAGCGTGCAAAGCTCAAGGCTCACCAGCGCATGGTTGCCCAGTTCGCGCTCGCCGGCAGCTTGAGTATATTAAGGACGAAATGTCGATCTGATCTATTCTGGCTTCAGGAAATAGGGAAAATAAGGTCGGACGTTCGCGCACCGTCGCGACGCGCGATCATCCACTAAGCTTCTGTATCGGGGTTGGAGGATCAGATGAACGAGATCGAACGACAAGCGCCTGAGCTGCGGGTGCAAAAATGGATTGGCAAAGATGGGGAAAGTATCGCGCCGTTCAAACTGTCAGATATCGGGCCCGGCCCGAAAATCTTGTTTGCCTTCCAGCATTGGTGCCAAGGTTGCCATTTGCATGGGTTTCCGACGCTACAAAAGTTGCATGCAGCGTTGAGCTCAAAAGACGTGGGGTTCGCAGTGATCCAGACCGTCTTCGAAGGAACGCATGAGAATACCTTCGAGAAGTTGCGCGTGAACCAGCTCAAGTATGAGCTTCCTATCGTTTTCGGTCACGACGAGCAACCGACCGGCTCGCCGTTTCCAACCTTCATGGAAGACTACCGCACACGAGGAACTCCGTGGTTTACGGTTATCGACGCTGGCGGTAGCATTGTTTTCTCGGACTTCCATCTCGACGCGGAGCGACTAGTGAAGCAACTTGAGCAAGGTTAATCGTTGGAAGGTGGGCAATCATCCTGATTGCCACCCATCCCCTGATGCCCACTACAGGCGTTGCGCGCTGTAACTCTGTTGATCAGCGTGCGAAAACCCGGATCCGGATAGGAGGAGCGTCAACGATTGAATCAATCCGTTGGGAGAGGGCGGCTCCGCTCCGTCAGCTCGGCAATAGATAACCCATTCTCGCCGAGCAACTCTCTGATCCGATCGACGATATGAGCCCCTAGCGCCGCTGTCTTGGTCCCCCCCACAGATTCCCAAGATGCGAGTTCACACGCCGATACCTCGTGGTCAGCGCCGAAGTGCTTCTGTCGGTATGTCACCGCCGCCCTTCAATGATAAAGGCGCGGTAACGGGAACCGGCAAAGCGTTGAGCAGCGATGGTTTGGTAGGCGGGACTGTCATACCAGTCGCGAGCGGCCTGCATCGTCGGGAAACGCAAGATTACGGCCCCTTCGATGGGCGGCCCCTCCAAATGCTGGATCGCGCCATAAGCGGCGAGAAAGGTAACGTCGTGACCATCGAACGATGGTCCGACGCCTGCAGAATAGGTTGCGAGTGCATGTGGGTCGCTGGTTTCTTCCCGCGTAAAGACGACGAACGCTTCCATCATTAGGCCTCTCAAAGGTTGGATCTGTTGGCCATTACCACCGGTGATGGCCTCACAGTCGTCAGGCTGGCAACTGGAACCCGATTTTCATGAGTGCCTCGACGCACGCATCCTGATCCTGCTGATAGTTGCCTCCGGAGATGCCTATGCCGCCGATCAACTTCCCATCCTCCAGAATCGGATAACCGCCGCCGACAGCGACCATCCGAGGGCGATAGGCTAGCGGCGCCACTTTTGGATCGTTGGTCACATAGTCGTTCCAGACATGGGTCGGGAACCCAAACGAGGCGGAACTCCAGGCCTTGTCGATGGCAACATCGACGGTAAGGAACGGCGCATCGTCGGTGCGCTCGAACGCGCGCAGGTTACCGGTGGCGTCGACGACGGCGACGGCAGCCGGGATGCCGATGGCACGGGCCGCAGCGAGCGCCGCGTCGATGAGGGCGACTGCGGTTTCGCGGTTGATCGAGGCGGTGGCAATAGATTTGGTCATGGGATTCTCATCGCTGGGGCATAACCCGTTCGGCTTTTTGAGGTTGGACAAGATGTTTGGCGATCGCGGTCGTTAGAAGCCTTCGAGGACGATCTTGCCTTTAGCCGCGCCACTTTCGATCAGTGCATGCACCGTCTTCAGATTGGCGGCATTGATCGGCGACAGTCGCCGGGTCAGCGTCGTGCGGATTTTGCCGTCGTCAACCAGCGCTGCCATCGCATCCAGAATCTCGCCCTGCTCATTCATGTCGGGCGTGCCGTAGATCGACCGCGTGAACATCAGCTCGTGGTGGATCGACACCGCCTTGCGCTTGAAAACCATGATATCGAATGCCTTGGGATCGTCGATCAGTCCGAACCGTCCTTGTGGGGCGATCAGTTCGGCGATGTCGGCGACATGTTGCTCGGTATGTGTGGTCGAAAAGACGAAAGCGGGAGCACCGATGCCGAGTTCGGCGATCTGTGGCGCGAGCGGACGAGAATGGTCGATGACGTGGTGAGCTCCAAGCCCTCTTACCCACTCTTGGGTTTCCGGTCGAGAGGCTGTGGCGATGACGGTGAGGTCCGTGCGCTGTCGCGCGATCTGGACGGCGATCGACCCAACCCCGCCCGCGCCACCGATGATGAGGATCGCCTCCGCCGCACCGGGTACGGGCTTCGCCACGTCCAGGCGGTCGAACATCGCCTCCCAGGCCGTCAACGTCGTCAGCGGCAGCGCCGCCGCTTCCGCCCAGGAGAGCGACGCAGGTTTGTGACCGACAATCCGGGCGTCGACGAGATGGAACTCCGCATTGGTACCGGGCCGTGTGATCGATCCGGCATAATAGACCTCGTCGCCTAACTCGAACTGCGTGACGTCGGGGCCGACCTCGCGCACAATCCCGGCGGCATCCCATCCCAGCACCTTCCAATCGCCATCTGCCGGCGGCGTGCTGTTGCGGACCTTGTAGTCGACCGGGTTGACCGAGACGGCCTTCACCTCAACCAGGATATCGTATCCTGCAGCGACAGACCGAGGCAGATTGATGTCGACCAGCGCGGCATCCGCGGCGATGGGTCCCGGAACCTTGTAACCAATGGCTTTCATAAATGTCTCCAGCTTGCTTGATCGGATGACGCGAATGCTCGTTAGTCAACTTCTTCTACATTGAGGTCCCGACTCTTGAACTGGGTCGCGGTAGCAGATTTCATCGAACACGTCGATCAACAGGCCCTTATGCTCGGTCGCCGGATCGGTGATCGCGTAGAGGGTGGAGGCGTTATCGCCATCATCACCGCTTCCGAGGCGAAATGATCTTGCCCAGTCCCAGTGGACACCCCGTTAAGCGATAAACTGCAACGAGGTGAATCATGGCAAGACAAGCAACCCCAATGAAACAGACCCGCACCCGCCATTCCCAAGCCTACAAGGACGAAGCGCTGGCTTTGGCCGAGCGCATTGGCGTCAGCAAGGCTGCCGAACAGCTCGGCCTGCATGCTTCCCAGCTCTACGGCTGGCGGAGCAAGAAGCACCAGACTCAGGCCGGCAGCGAGCGCGAGCAGTCGCTGGCCGACGAGAATGCCCGACTCAAGCGGCTGTTGGCCGAGCACGCCGAGGAGCTGACCATCGTAAAAAAGGCCGCCGCGTACTTTGCCAAGAGCCTCAAGTGAAGTACGCCTTCATGAGGACTCATACCGCGCATTTCTCGATCCAGGCCATGTGTCGCGTGTTGGGCGTTGCCCGCAGCGGTTACTACGCTTGGTGCTCTCGCAGGCCGTCAATGCGCCAGCGGCGAAGAGCCGAACTGGATCGGCAGGTCGCTCAGGCATACAGCGCATGCAAGGGCCGCAGCGGGGCTCCACGGCTGTGCCACGACCTGCGGGAAGCCGGCCTACCCTGCAATCGCAAGACGGTAGCCGCCTCGATGCAACGGCAAGGACTGCGTGCCAAGGCCGCCAAGAAGTTCAAGGCCACGACCAATTCTCAGCACTCCCTGCCAGTGGCAGAGAACTTGCTCAAGCAGGATTTCAAGGCATCTGCGCCAAATCAGAAATGGGTGGGTGACATCACCTACCTGCATACAGAGGAAGGCTGGCTGTATCTGGCAGTGGTCATCGATCTATATTCACGGATGGTGATCGGCTGGGCCATGAACGAGCGCATGACGGCCGACTTGGTTTGCGATGCCTTGCACATGGCGCTGTGGCGACGCAGGCAGCCTAATGACGTGATCGTGCATAGCGACCGCGGCAGCCAGTACTGCTCAGCGGCTTACCAGGAGCTGATCCGCGCCCATCACTTGCGATGCAGCATGAGCGCCAAAGGCAACTGCTACGACAATGCCTGTGCAGAGAGCTTCTTCCACAGCCTGAAGGTCGAGTGCATCCACGGCGAGCGCTTCACGAGCCGCGCCCAGATGCGTGAAACCGTGTTTGAATACGTCGAAACCGATTACAACCGCCAGCGGCGACACAGCACGCTGGGGCACATCAGCCCAGAGGCCTTCGAGGCCAGGATGTGTGCTTAAACCCGTGTCCACGGCTGCTGGGCAAGATCAAAACGCCGCGTCGACGCAGATGCCGCACGGACCGATGGTTGATCCTGGCTCGAGATCGACGAGATTGCTGTCCTTGACGCGCTATTCGCGGTCTTAGCCCTTGGCGATGAAGGACTGAACTGCTTGTAGAGCGTCGGTCAGCTGCTATGTCATGGACGCACCTTCATCTTGAGTTGGATTGGACAAGCTTCCGTATAAGGCCCGCTGTAACCGTCAGATGACGGCGAAGAAAACGATGGGCAGTATTCACAGCCACTTAGCCTTCTTGAAGCGCACAAATAGGAAAACGCACGATATCGCTATCACTCCGAGCACGACAAAGTATCCGTAGGCCGTGTCCAGCTCCGGCATGTGCTTAAAGTTCATGCCGTATATTCCAGCGATCGCCGTCGGGACTGCCAGTATTGCCGCCCAAGCCGCCAGCTGGCGGGTGATCACCCCCGTCCTTTGCGCTTCAAGAAGGCTGCTGGCCTCAAAGACCGTGGACAGGACAAGCAGGAGGCCGTCGACCATGGACTGCACGCGGTGGACATGGTCCGCGACGTCGTGGAAATATGGTGTCATTTCGGCGCTGATGCAGGGAAAGTGGCCGCGAACGAGCTTTCGCACCAGCTCGGCCATAGCCCCGAGCGTGCGCTGGAACCGCGTGAGTTCGGACCTTAGTTCGAAGATTCGCGCCACCTCTTCTGGCCCGAGGAAATCGTGCAGCGACCGTCGCTCCATCGCCAGGACGTCGTCCTCGATCATTTCGAAGATGGGCAGATACTGGTCGACCACGCGATGCAAGATCGCGTGCAGCACATAGTCGACACCCTTGCCGAACTGCGTCGGCGATGCCTCGAGTTGCTCCCGAAGTTTGCCCAGCGCTCCGGCATTGCCGTGCCGCACGGTGATAAGGTGATTGTGACCGGTGAAGATCGCCATCTTGCCGTAGCTGATCCGGTCGCCGACCAGCTCGGCGGTCTGCGCGACGACGTACAACTCATCGTTGTAGACCTCGAGCTTGGGCGGGCACAGCGGGTGCATCGCGTTGTCGATCGCCAACGGATGAAGATTATATGTCCTTTGGATCGCGAGTAGTTCCTCGGGGGTGGGTTCGCTAAGCGCGATCCAGCAGAAGCCCGAGCGACTCTCGCCCAACTTGACGTGCTCATCGAGCGCGATTTCGCGAACTCGCTTGCCTTCGTTGTAATAATAGGCGGCGATGATGCTCATGCTGGCCTCGCGGGAATGTGGAGGCCACGCTGGACGGCCGGTCGAGCCAGCCCGCGTCCAAGCCATGCGCGGACGTTCGAAAAGCTGCTGAGGCCAAGGATGTCACCCGCAGCGTAGAATTCCACCAGCGCATTCACCCAGCCGAGCGTCGCGATGTCCGCGATCGAATAGTCGTCGACGATCCAGTCGCGGCCTTCCAGCCGGCGATCCAGAATCCCCAGCAGACGCGTGGATTCGTCGATAAAGCGCTGTTGCGGCCGCTTGTCCTCATAGTCCTTGCCGCCAAATCGCAGGAAGAAGCCGAGCTGACCGAACATCGGCCCGATGGCCGACATCTGAAAGAACACCCACGCTAGGGTCTCGTAACGCTGGCCTGGTTCGGTGGAGATGAACTGACCCGTCTTGTCGGCCAGATAGAGGAGGATCGCACCGGATTCCCATAAGGCGATGGGTCTACCGTCAGGGCCAGCCGGATCGATGATCGCCGGTATGCGTCCGTTCGGGTTCAGCGACACGAACGCCGGATCCTTCGACTCGTTGTTCGAGATGTCGATCAGGTGGGGCTCGTACGCCAGGCCAGTCTCCTCAAGCATGATCGAGACCTTGACGCCATTGGGCGTAGGGGCTGCGTAGAGTTGCAGGCGATCGGGATGAGATGCCGGCCAGCGCTGCGTGATCGGAAAGGACGAGAGGTCTGGCATAAATCTGCGATCCTGGTGTTGCGATGGCGACTGACTGGAACGAGCCGTCACTCTGAAGTAGGGTTCGATGACCGCGTCGCTGAACGACGCGGTCACGAAGATTGCGGACCGGATCGGCGCAGTGGCAACGGCAGTGAAGCCTATTCCGCCGCGGTCCCGGCCGCTGGCTGTACGTCGTCAACCTTTTGGCGCTTCGGAAGCACCCAGCCGGGACGGACGAAGTGGCAGGTGTAGCCGCCCGGGCGCTTCTCCAGATAATCCTGGTGATCGGGCTCGGCCTCCCAGAACTCGCCGACCGGCTGGACCTCGGTCACCACTTTGCCATCCCACAGCCCCGAGGCATCCACATCGGCGATCGTATCCTCGGCGACGCGCTTCTGCTCCTCGTCGACATAATAGATGCCCGACCGGTAGGAGAGCCCACGATCATTGCCCTGGCGGTTCAGCGTCGTCGGATCGTGGATCTGGAAGAAGAATTCCAGGATGTTCCGGTAGCTCGTCACTGTCGGGTCGAAGACAATCTCGATCCCCTCGGCATGCGTGCCGTGATTACGATACGTGGCGTTCGGAATATCGCCGCCCGTGTAACCCACACGGGTCGAGATGATGCCGGGCCGCTTGCGGATCAGATCCTGCATGCCCCAGAAACATCCTCCTGCGAGAACAGCGCGCTGATGCATGTTAAGCCTCCTCTACTTGATCGAGATATTCACCGTATCCCTCGGACTCCATCTCGTCGCGCGGGATGAAGCGAAGGGACGCTGAGTTGATGCAGTACCGCAGACCGCCGCGGTCGGAAGGACCATCGGGGAACACATGGCCGAGATGACTGTCTGCGTGTACTGACCTGACCTCCGTCCGGACCATGCCGTGTGCGCTGTCCCGCACCTCGTTCACGTTTGCCGAAACGATCGGCTTGGTGAAGCTGGGCCAGCCAGTACCCGAATCGAACTTGTCCGTCGAAGCGAACAGTGGCTCTCCCGACACTATGTCGACGTAGATGCCAGGCTCCTTGTTGTCGTTGTACTCGCCCGTGAAGGGCCTTTCGGTGCCCGCCTCCTGGGTAATTCGGTGTTGCTCGGGAGTCAGGTGGTCGATTGCTGTCTGTGACTTTTCAAACTTCATTACAGTCTCCAATACTTATCTAGAGGGCCAGGCACGCTACCGCTAATTTTTTATGTCTCCTGATTTGCTCCTACAATGGTAGTGGGATGGCAAACGAGGTTTTACTAAGTGTTGGAAAATTAGAGATTTAAATTTCGCGTCTATTAATTCTAGCGCAACTGAGTGGTTAAGCAAGTACGTAATCAGTAAATATTAAAAAAATAACACAAAAGCACGATTATATAATACAGTGTCAGTGTTTTATGATAATCAACAACGCCTGTCAAGGCAATCGCATGAAGCTCACCTGAGACCTAATAGTTCAGCCCGATAATCATCAGAGGTTGCAGCAATCAGCCTTCGTGCCTTGATGCCACCCTTGCGCTTGACCGGATCCAACCGGATCAAATTCAATGTAAGTTGCTTGAGAACGGCCATGTTGTGGGCAGCATGCCCGGTTCGGATCCGCATCTGATCGTCACCAAAAATGACATCCATGCACCAGTGGACGCGGTTCTCCACGCCCCAGTGCGCCCTGATGGCATGTGCGATGCGCTCTGCATCCGGAGCAAGACTGCTGATGTAGTAACGGCGCTCCAGGCTGGTCTGGTTGCCCACAGTCCGCTCGGACTCCAGCATCACGAAAGTGCGCAGTCCTGGCCAGCGTTCTGGCTGTGGCAGGCACTGGAGTTGGTCGAAAACATGGCTGCGACGAACCTCCAGCCGGCCATGGTCCTTCTCGACATGCTCGAAGTGCGCATGGGGTACCCGGGCAGGATCGCCGTCCAAAAAGGTGTCAGCGAAGTCATCGATCGCTTCGGCCAGCTTCGGCTGGTTTCCCTTGATGGCCAGCAGATAGTGCGCCCCGCGATCGAGAATGGCCTGTGCAATGTCCGGCTGGGTACCCATGGCATCGATCGTCACGGTGCAGCCCTCAAGCGCCAGTGTGGCCAGCAGCTCAGGAATGGCGGTCTTCTCGTTGGACTTCTGGGAGGTCGCCCTCTGCCCGAGAATCAGCCCTGAATCAGCCGCAAAAGCGCTGACCAGGTGCAACGGGGCCGTGTTTTTCTTGCCGGAGCGGCGACTGGTCTTGCCGTCTAGGGCAACCACTTGCGGAGAAAGGGCCGGTAGGATCGCCGCAACCCAACAGCGGAAGGCCTGCTCGAACTCCTCTGGATCGATCAGGCTGAATAGCCGTCCAAAGGTGTCGTGTGAGGGAATGCCGTGGGGTAGTTTCAGAATACGGCGGAACCAGTCCAGCCGCTGCTCAGCCCAGAGTTCGATTTCGATGAAGGTGTCAGCGCCGGCAAGCACGCCGCAGATAGCCACGACCAGTGTTTCGACCAGGTCGTGACGAATCTTGCCCTGCTGACGGGGATCATTGATGGCGACCAGAACATCGGAGATTGGTATGTGATGCGACATTGCAGGGCATCCTGAGTAGAGAGGCGCTCAGGATGCCCGCTGGGAAAGGACTCATTCAAATCGGCAGGCGTTCATGCGATTGCCCTGCAACGCCTGTTTAGATGCTGGTAGATGCGAATTTTTTGGCGTACAGTCAAAATTTTCTGATGGTTGCTTAGTGTGTTGGCGCTGATGGAAAATTGACCCAGGGCGGATTGCTGATTTTGTTACCAGCAACTGTGGATAAGTCTACCAGCGCAGCTGCTGTTGCCCCCACTCCTTCGCTAGCCCAGTTCAGTTGTTTAAGACCTGCCACACGCAGCCATGTAGCAGGCCGTCGTCGCCATGAAATCAGAACGGCTCATCGTCCTCCGGTTCCTGGCCGCCCTTACGCTTTCGCTCCCGTGATTTGATCTTGGCCTGGGCCGCCAAGCTACTGTGTTGCAGGCGATAGGACTCGTTACCGGTTTCGACGATGTGGCAGTGGTGGGTCAGCCGATCCAGCAGGGCGGTGGTCATCTTGGCGTCGCCGAACACGCTCGACCATTCGGCGAAGCTCAGGTTGGTGGTGATCACCACGCTGGTGTGTTCGTACAGCTTGGATAGCAGGTGAAACAGCAACGCACCGCCGGCCTGGCTGAAGGGCAGATAACCCAGTTCGTCGAGGATGACCAGATCCATGCGCAGCAGAGCTTGGGCGATCCGCCCGGCTTTGCCGTCGTGCTTTTCGCGCTCCAGCAGATTGACCAGATCGACCGTGGAGTAGAAGCGCACGCGCTTGCCGTGCCGGGTGATGCCGGACACGGCCAGCGCAGTGGCCAGGTGGGTTTTACCGGTGCCAGGCCCACCGATCAGCACCACGTTCTGCGCGGTGTCGGTAAAGGCCAGACTGGCCAGTTCGCTGATCAAACGAGCGTCTGCGCTGGAGGCGCTGAAGTCGAAGCCGGCCAGATCGCGGTGCATCGGCAGCTTGGCCATGTTCATCTGGTGGCTCACCGAGCGCATGGCGCGATCTGTGTGCTCTTGTTCCAGCAGGTGTTCGAGCAGCCACTTGGACGAGGCTGTGTTCGACTCACCCTGTGCAGTTAACTCCGCCAAGGCCGTGGCCATGCCGTGCAGGCGCAGCTCCTTGAGTTCCGCCATCAAATCACGCATGACCGACCTCCTCGGCCTGGCCACGCAGGCGGTCGTAGCGCGCCGTGTTAGCGACGGGGGCTTCCTTGAGCGACAAGTGGGTTTCGACGCTGGGTGGTGGTTCGGATGCTGTCAGCCGTGCCACGACATTGAGGATGTGTTCGGCGCTCAGGCTGCCGCTCTCCAGTACCAGCTCAACGGCTACCAGCACGGCATCGAGTCCGGCGACCGGTACGGCAGCCAGGACTTGCGCCATGATCCGGTCACCGCCGGCATGACGCCCCAGACCGTGCTTAAGCTGACGCAGCGGCGCCGGCAGATCAGCAAAGGGCGCGCCGTTGCGCAGCGCACCGGGCTTGCGTTCGATCAGCGGGAGGTAGTGCTGCCAGTCATAGCTGACCTGGTCGCGATCCAGCAAGCGGACATGGCTGGCGATCAGCGCGTCGTCAGCCACCACCTCGATTCGCGTCGGATACAAACGGCTGCTGACCCACTTACCCGCGTACTCACACGGCACCGAGTAGCGGTTGCGCCCGACGCTGACCAGGCAGGTGCTGGAGACCCGCGCAGGCCGCTCGACGTAACCGTCGAATGGCGCTGGCACAGGCATCAGTTCAGCGCGCTCCAACTCCAGCACTTCGGCCACACTCAGCCCGCTGTATTGAGGGTGCGTCAGCTCGTTCCAAAGCGCGCGGCAGCGCTGGCCCAGCCAGGCATTGAGTTCCTCGAAGGAGTGAAACTGGCAGTCCTGGGCGTCTAGCCAGATACGCCTGCGGCTGTCTTGCACGTTCTTTTCAACGATGCCCTTTTCCCAACCAGCGGCGACGTTGCAGAAGTCCGGATCGAACAGGTAATGCGCGCACATCACCGCAAAGCGTGCATTCACCGCCCGGCCTTTGCCCTTATTGACCTTGTCGACGGCCGTCTTCATGTTGTCGTAGATGCCCCGGCGCGGCACGCCGCCCAAGGCGCCGAACGAGCGTGTATGGGCGTCAAATAACATCTCATGGCCCTGGCTCGGATACGCCACAAGCCAGAACGCACGGCTGGCACACAGCTTCAGATGTGCCACCTGCATACGCCGGTAAATGCCGCCGACCAGCAAGCCTTCCTCGCTCCAGTCAAACTGAAACGCCTCGCCAAGAGCAAAGGTCAGCGGCACAAAGGCCTGCGACGCCTTGCCCTGTCCCCCTCGCCAGGCACGGATAAACGCGGTGAGCTGGCTGTAGCCACCGTCATAACCTTCGGCTTTGATTTGCGCCAACAGCGCCTTGGCACTGCGCCGCTGTTGCTTGGGGCGCAGCGAATCGGCTTTTAGCGCCTGCTCTAGCGTGGCGTGAAAAGGGCTGAGTTTGTTAAAGATCGCGCGGCGTTGGTACACCGGCTGCTTGGCCTCAGGTGCTCTGACCCACTTGCGAATCGTGTTGCGCGCCAGCCCGGTGCGCTTGGCTATCTCATGCAGCGACAGCTTGTCGCGGAAATACATCCGCCGAATTTTGCCCATCATTTCCATACTGATCACCCTGTGTTCTCCTGCTCAAAAATTGAGCAGAAGCAGTTGAACACCTGGGTCAGTTTTCAGTCGGCAGAACAGCCTCTACTGGGTCAGTTTTCGGTCAGCGGCAACACCCTGGCCCGCTACTCGTCCCCCGAGGGACACCTGATCTGCGACTACCGCTATGGCCTGAGGGAGGCCATTGCCGACGGGGTGTGCCGCGCGCCCCGCATCGTCCTTCTCGATAACCAGAAGGTGAAGCTAACTGAAGAACTGGAGACCGAGAGCACCGTCAGGCTGTTCCCCAGCATCGCCAAGCTGCTTGGTGAATCCCCCGTCACCTTCGAAGAGCTGTTGCGCCATGACGAGGTGATCGACCAACTGCTCGGCCTGGGATGCGCCAAGCTGGATGAGCTTCGCCAGATCAAGCCGGATGCAGCCGGCCTGGTGGTCGCCACCGATATTGAGCACGCCCAGCAGATTGTCCAGGCTCTGGAAGCCAGCGGGGAAGGTTGCCGCGTAGTGACCAACCGGACTCCGAATGCCCAACAGGTGATCAATGCGTTCAGGCACAGTGATTGCCGCTGGATCGTCGCTGTTGGGATGATCAGCGAGGGTACGGATATCCCCCGCCTGCAGGTGTGCTGCTACCTCAGCCGCATCCGTACTGAGCTGCACTACCGGCAAGTCCTGGGGCGCGTGCTGCGGCGGATGGGCGAGTCCGATGATCAGGCTTGGCTGTTCATGCTGGCGGAGCCAACATTGCGGCGCTTTGCGGAGCGCATTGCGGATGATCTGCCGGATGACCTGGCAGTGCTGAGCCGGGTGAAGATGCCCGCTGCCTCTTCTGGTTCGATGGCTGGTGGGATGGGGGCTACCTGCGATATCGATGGCTGCGGTGGAGGCGAGGCCGGGCAAAGCCTTGGTGCAGGTTTGGCGGGTGCCTACTCGCTGGGGGATTTTGCTGCTGAGCCGAGCTATCAGGTCAGTTTTTCTCAGCACTATCGGCAGTTGTTGTTGGCTTGCCTCTGATGGTCGGTAAGCAGTTAGCCCCAACTAGGGTGAGGCTGCCCGAAGTCTGACCGAGCCAACACAGGCCAGTCACCAGCCTTTCACCAATTCCGCGCCGAGCGGCCCAATGCGCTCTCGGGGCGTTCAGCTATTCGCGAAAGGCATCTCTTGGCCGATAGCTGGTCCGCTTTGTGCCACAAGCGGACGTTAAGTCGGTGAGTTATCTGTCTTGGCAAATCGGTTTGGGCCTAAGCCCTCGCTACACAGGAAATGGCGGCAACAACCTGGCCAGCAATAAAAAGCCGCCTTGCGGCGGCTCTATCCCTAAAGCAGTCATGCCCAAACTGGACGGTCAAAGGGAGGATTTCACTAAACAGGCTCTACTTATCGCTCCAGGGTTACCGGGGCCTGCGGGGCAATGTTCACCTTGAGTTCAAAGATGTCCGGCCGGGCATAATGGCCGACGACATCAAAGTCCAAGTTGGCTTGGCTAAGCAGATCCATATTGAGGTCTGCATAGATTTCTGTCTCGCAGTCGAACACCGGCCCTGCCAGTACTTCTCCGAGCGGACTTACAACCATGCTGCCCCCTCGCATCACGTAATCGTCCTCGTTGAACTCCAGGCCGAATGCATCGCGGTGCTGTTGTGGGTATTCACCAAGACGGATTGCCTGGCAGGCTGACAACACATAAACACGCCCTTCAAGAGCAATGTGCACCATGGAGCTGGCCCAGGACGGACGGTCATCTGCTGTCGGGGCGCAGTAGATCTGAACACCCTGGGCATACATGGCCTGGCGTAGTGCTGGCATGTAGTTCTCCCAGCAAATCACGCTCCCCAGGACGCCAAAATCAGTTTCTACAGGCTCGATTGTCGAGCCATCACCGAAGCCCCAAATTAGTCGTTCCTGGCCGGTGGGCATCAGCTTGCGGTGGTAACCGGCAATACCCCGGCCTGGGGCGATGGTGACCGCGGTGCAGTAAAGGGTGCGACCGAAGCGCTCGATTACACCAATCACAGTGGTAACCCCTGTGTGCTCGACACTTTCAGCAAGCAATGCCAGTTCCGGCCCATCCAGCGTCACAGCCCCATCGACATAGCGTTGGTACAGCTCACGCCCGCTGATGCTGCGATTACCCACTACGCTACCGAAAGCTATCCCCTTGGGATATCCGCCAATGAACGCTTCAGGGAATACGGCCAGCCTTGCACCTTGATCTGCTACGCGCCGCAGAATTGTGGAAGCCTTTTCAACGCTGGCTGCAGGATCATAAGGAACAGAGGCGGCCTGGATGACTGCAATTTTGGTCATGAAAAACTCCTGAGGGCAGTAAGAACCTAGAAACGTGTGATGTCGTTGTCGCGGGTTTCCGGCAAGGTCTTCCACAGCACGATGAGGCATGCCAGCGAGACGGCTGCTAGATAGGCGGCAGGGATGTTCGCGTCGCCAGCCTGGCTAATCAGGGCGGCGGCAATGAAGGGGCCTGGGCCTGCGAGTGTCGCCAGGGCCAGGTTGTGACCGAGCGCTGCTCCCGTGGAGCGGATGGACGCTGGAAAGACTTCAACCAGCAGCACCACATCCATCACCGCAGTTACAGCCACAAGTAGTCCCAGAACGATCAATCCTGCGAGGATTGCCACTGGGTTGCCGGTGTTGAGCAGCAGGAAGATTGGATAGGCCAGTACAGAGAGTGCGGCAGCAGCACTGAGCAGCAGCTTGCGTCGCCCGATGCTGTCGCTGAGCCGGCCGATCAGTGGATTGGCAATGACATAGACAACCAGCGCGATGCTGCACAGCCATAGTGCATTGCTTCGTGGTAGCCCAACGGTAGTGACCAGGTGGTTATTGGCGTAGGTGATGAAGTAGTAGAGCGAGACGCCGAACAGCGCTGAGAAGGCGAAAGTAGTGATGAAGGCGCGACGGTGTACAGACTTGCTCGGTGCTTCGAACTGTTGTGAATCGCGTTGACGTACCAGCTCTTCATACACGGGGGTATCACCCAGCTTCCGGCGGATGAAGATGGCGATACCGGTCATCACGATGGAGGCAACGAATGGGATCCGCCAGCCCCAGGACGCCAGTTGCTGGTCATCGAGTGTTGAGGTGAGGCTCGCGGCGGTGAACGTACCAAACAAGAAGGCCAAGCCAGCCGTTCCAGTGATAACGCTGGCTGCCGTCGCGCGGCGGTTGGACGGAGCACTCTCTACGATGTAGATACCTGCGCTAGACCATTCGCCCCCTACCATCATGCCTTGCACGAAACGCATGACGATCAGCAAGACAGGTGCAGCGATACCGATTGCCTCATAGGTGGGCAAAAGTCCGATGATCGTGGTGCACACACCCATACCGAAGACAGTGATGATAAGCACCGCGCGGCGACCGAGGCGGTCACCGATGGGCCCCAGAATCAATGCTCCAAATGGTCGCGATACGAAGCCTACGGCGAACACTGCCAGCGACGACAGCAGCGATACACCTGGGGCGCTAGAGGGGAAGAACAACATACCGATCACGGCAGCGAAGTAGCCGTAGATGGCGAAGTCGAACCACTCCATGAAGTTGCCGATACCCACCGCGATTGCACGCTTGCGAATGTCTGACTGCTCACCCTTGGTATGGATACTGCTTGGATTTACTTTTTTATTAATTGCGTCCACGGTGCTCCCCAGCTTTTCTTAGGTGTGTATGGGCAGCAGACTATGAATCCTCTCGGCCGCAGAGCAAACGATTAGAAAATATGAGCCGGATTAGTGTACGTAATATCTCGAGAATTGATCTGAACCTGCTGCTGACGTTCCACTGCCTGATGACCGAGCGCAGTGCCACCCGAGCCTCGGCCATGCTGCATGTGACCCAGGGGGCAGTTAGCTCGGCGTTGCGTCGTTTGCGTGAGCATTTCGGAGATGAGCTCTTTATCCGCACCGCTTCCGGAATGCAGCCAACCCGTAGGGCGATGGAGCTGGCGCCGAAGATCGCCGAGGCCCTTACGTCTATCTCAGGCGTGCTTGGGGCAGAGCCGGATTTCTCCGCACACGACTCGAGCTACATTTTCAACATCGGTCTGTCCGATGATATTGAGGCCTATCTCGCTCCGCGGATCGTTAACGCCGCAGCGGATCAGGGGCTGGGAGTGAGCTTTTCGTTCCATCAGAGCAACAGCTCACTGTGGAAACAGTCGCTACAAGATCCGGACATGGATCTAGTGATTTGCAGCGAGCCGAAAGACTTCAGCAGCGGGTATTCATCCAAGGTGCTGTTTTCCTCGTCATACTCCTGCTTGTACCTGCCTGGCGCAGACAACGCAGGCACACCTATCGGCCTGGAGGAGTACTTCGAGGCAAGCCATGTGCGAGTTTCCTATGACGGCCGCCGCGGCTTTATCGACGACATGTTCGAAGCGGCGGGCTATTCGAGGCGTGTTATAGCCTCATTCACCCACTTCAGTGGCGCGCTCACCACGTTGATCAGCAGCGGCGCGATAGCCACAATTCCCACGTTCGCCGCCGAGAGCTATTCGGCCATGACTCGGCTAAGTATTTGTCCGGCGCCGATTCCGGTTCCATCATTTCGATGCTTCATGGTTTGGGACATTGCCAAGAACAGTAAGCCTCAGCACGAATGGCTGCGGCTATTCATCGGGCAGCTGACACAGAAGCTTGCTTAGACTTGGTCGCAGGTAGCCAGGAGTTACGGGAAAAAGGGGGCGGATTTATTGGAATCATCGACCGCTTCTGACCGATTTGTGCCGGTCGTCAAGGACCGCTTCGGATCACTCTCAACCGGATCGCGGGCCAGCTGATTTGCTAAAAACCCGCGCCAAACTCAACGAAGGATTTCGCATGATCCGTTTTTTTTGGTTCTTCGCGGAGTCTGGGGGAAGAGCGAGTTGACAGTCAGGGAAGCAGGTAAATTGGCAGTCGCCAAACACACCCTTCACCTGTCCCTGCTGTCGCCGTGCATCCTATTGATCTTGCCGCTTTCTGGCCAGGCTACGACGCCGTTACCTGTCGCCCATCTACCGATAACACCCTCCTCATTGAGCTTGAACCTCAAGCCGGCTCTCTTCCTAAGTGCGGGCGTTGTGGCCAGTTCAGCCCGTTGATTCACGATCGCCGGATTCGTCTGGTGCGTGATCGTGATCTGTTCGATCAGCGCGTCCTGCTTCAACTACCAGTGCGCCGAGTCGATTGCCTGAGTTGTGGGCGGGTGACCGAGCGGATCGACTGGTTGGAGCCAGCATCTCGGCTGACCCAGCGGTTACGGATATGGCTCGAAAGCTTGCTGCGGCTGCTGCCGATCAGCCACGTCAGCCAGCTCACCGGCCTGCATTGGCACACCCTCAAAACGCTCGATAAACGACGCCTTCAAGCCGAGGTAGGCAACTTCGATTCAACCGGTGTCCGCCGCCTGGTGATGGACGAGTTCGCCCTGCACAAAGGGCATCGCTATGCCACGGTCATCATGGATGCCGAGCGAACGCGGGTATTGTGGGTCGGCCACGGCAACAGCCGCGAGGCGGTCCGCCCGTTCTTTGAATTGCTCGGCAAGCACTGCCAGCAGATAGAGGCGGTGGCCATGGACATGAACACGGCTTTTGATTTGGAGGTGAAGAAGCATTGCCCGCAAGCCGAAGTGGTGTACGACCTGTTTCACGTCGTCGCGCGCTACGGTCGGGATGTGATCGACCGTATCCGGGTTGACCAGGCCAACCTCCTGCGCGAAGACAAGCCGGCACGAAAGGCGGTCAAGCAAAGCCGCTGGCTGCTGCTGCGCAATCGCAACAACCTGAAGGACGGACAAGCCGTGCAGCTTCAAGAACTACTCGCGGCCAACCAGCCGCTGGCTACGGTCTATGTCCTCAAGGATGCGCTGAAGGATGTCTGGTTCGCCCCCAGCGTACGAGAGGGCTGGCGCCGCTGGCGAACCTGGTTGCGGCACGCCCGGGACAGCGGCCTCGCGCCGCTACAGCGCTTCGCTCGCAACCTGCGCAAATACGCCCGAGGCATCCTCGCCAGTGCCAACTTCCATATGCATACCAGCGTCCTTGAGGGCGTCAACAACCGCATCAAGGTGATCAAGCGTATGGCCTATGGTTTTCGGGACTCGGAATACTTTTTCCTGAAAATCAAGGCTGCCTTCCCCGGGAAAGCGCGATGAACCTATTTTTTGGTGTCCCAGAAGTCGGCCCAGGTCTTGGGTACGTCCGCGCCTTTGAACGCGTCCGTGCGATACGCCAGCACCGTGGAGTAGCTGATGTAGCCGACGCTGTATTCGTCCTTGAGGCTGTCGGGTATTTGCGCGGCATTGGGAATCAGCGCAAGGTCGAGCTTCTCGAACAGCCCTTCGGCTTCGCCACGGATGCAGTCGCCAGTGGGCAGGTCCACCACGTCCCAGGTGACCTTGCCGCTCTCGACCTGGGTCTTGATGATCGGGTAGGCCTTGGGCGAGCTGTCCTGTTTGAGCGTCAGACCGAGCTTTTTCGCCGCAGGCTCCAGGATCGCCTTGCTCTGGGCTTCCTGATAAGCACCGCCCTGGGATACGAACGTGATGTCCTCGGCCATGGCCTGGGTGGCGCTACCGATGAACAGGGCCAGACTCGCGAGTTGGAAAGCTGTAGTGCGCAATGTGCTCATGGAAAGACTCCGAATGGTTGGCAGATTTTCTTGGGCGAGCTGTAGGTTTTGTTGTCGGTCGCTCTGCGGGACCATGGAGGTCTAATGTACCGGCTTGTCCGTGAACGAAGCGGCTACAAATGCGCGGATGAAAAGTGGTTTATTGCGAAAATGCGAACGGGCACAGTATTTCGTGCGTCGGGTGCGGGCTTGCGCGCCTGTCGCGAGCAGCCCCGAAGCCCCCGGTAGGAGCGAGCATGCTCGCGATGGCGGTGTGTTGGGTGAGTCATAGCCAAGTCATTCAGCCCACCGTCATCCGCCTCACCACGCGCCGAATCATCGGCGCCGCCAGCACCACCACCGGCAACATCGATACCCACGACAGCGCCCACGCGTTCAACCAGCGGCCGGCAAAGGCCAGGTCGAGCGCATGGGGTGTGGTGGCGATGGCGGCCGCGACCGCGCAGGTCAGGCCGGATTGAACGACGCCGAAAACGAAATGCTCATAACGGGCGGGGATTTTCATCGGGGGTTCTCGAGAAAGAGCGGGGGGGCGCGATGCCCGGCCGCTCGGGCACGATCAAGCCGGTTGCAGTTGCGCGATAGTCTCTTCGGTGGTCCACAGCCCGTGGGCGAGGAAGCGGTAATTGATGATGGCCGCCAGGTAGCCGTCGCCATCCGGCAGGCGCGGGCCGGCGGTGGCGTCGCGTACCACGACTATTTCAAAGCCCTGTTCGAGCAGTTCGCGCAGGTGTGATTCCACGCAAAGGTTGGCCGCCATGCCGGCGAGGATGATCTGCGACACGCCTTTCTTGCGCAATTGCAGCGCCAGGTCGTTGGTTTCCGGGCCGTAGACCTTGTGCGGCGAGGCGATGATGGTCTCGCCGTCGAGAATGTACGGCTTGTAGATCTCGAGGAAATCGGCGCCGGAGCCTTCGAAGTTTTCCAGGGTGTTCGGTCCCTTGCGATCGAACATGCAGATGCTGTGCATGACCTTTTCCAGCGGACCGCCAAAATGCCAGTCGTGGTCGTGCGGGTAGTAATAGTGTGGCGACACGGCCACGGGCAGGTCGTGAGCCTTGAAGGCCTTGAACAGTTTTTCCAGGTTTTCGACGGTGTTGTTCTCGACGATGCTCTCACCGAACACCGCCCAACTGGCGCCGGCAGGGCTGAGGAAGTCGTTCTGTGGGTCGATGACCACCAGGGCGGCTTTGCTCAGGTCGAGCTTGAAACCAGTGGCAGGCAGTGCGGGTTCGGCGGGGTCGGCGTACAGATGGCTCATGACGATTTACCTCTTGGGTGCTTGCGTGGATGAGACGTGAATGTTGCTTTATATAAATGACCAGTCGTCTTATTAATGAGGAAAAAAAACTCACTCCAATAGCCGAGGCAAGACCATCGATACGAAACGCTGCAGAGGTGCACCGTCGCGCAGGACCTTGCCGCGCATGACCGCACCTTCCCAGCCTTCGACGATGACACTGGCCAGCGCTTCGGCGTCGTGAGTTTCAGAGAGTTCGCGGCGCTGCTGCGCTTCACGCAGGCAGCTCGCGAGCAAACCTTCCCAGCGCGCCAGCACATCGGCCAGACGCTTGCGGGTTTGTTCGCTGCCATTGGACATTTCCAGGGACAGGTTGCCAATCAGGCAACCCAGGCTGTATTCATGCTCGCCGTGCTCGAGCACCAGGGCCTGGAAGAACTGGCCGATGCGCTCCAGCGGCTTGACCCGGGCGTCGTAGAAGATCGGCCCGTGGCGGGTTTCGATCGAGGTCCAGTATTCCTCGAGGATCTCTGCCGCGAAGTCTTCCTTGCTGGCGAAGTAGTTGTAGAAAGAGCCCTTGGGAATCTCGGCAGCGGCGGTGATGTCCTGGACGCCGCAGCCGTTGAAGCCACGGTTGTGAACCACCTGGCGGCCAATCGACAGCAAACGGGATCTGACTTCGAGGTTGACCGGGCGAGCCATGACAGAGACATCCAGTGATGAGAAAGTTTTAATAAACTAACTGGTCATCTATGTTTCGTCAACAGTCGAATTGACTGCCAATCAGTCCGCCTGCGCCATCTCGATGTACTCGAGCATCTTCTCGTTGCCATCGAGAATGTCACGGCAGATGGCCGCCCGTGCCGCCGCGCCATCGCGGCGCTTGAGTGCGTCGAGCACTTCCCAGTGATGGTCGATGGCCATGCGCTCGTTGAAGTTGCCATAGGCACGGGCGATCAGTGGGCCGGTGCGCATCCACAGGCTATCGAGCAAACCCGCCAGCACCGGCATGCGCGCGATGGTGGTCAGCGCGTAGTGAAATTGCTGATTGCACTTGAGAGCGGCTTGCAAGTCCTGGGCGTTGATCGCGGCGATGTTGTTTTCGATGCAGGCTTGCAGGTCTGCGAGTTCGCTGTCGGTCACCAGCGCGGCGGCCGTCTCCGCAGCCAGGCCTTCAAGCGCCAGGCGGATGCTGCGGATCTCGCCGTATTGCGCGGCGGTGAGGATGGGTACGCGGATGTCACGCGGGGTCTTGAGGATCAGCGCCTGTTCCTTGGCCAGTTGCAGGATCGCGTCGCGCACCGGTGTGACGCTGGTGCCCAGTTGTTCGGCCAGGTCGCGGATGCGCAGGCGGTCATCGGGCTGGAAACGCCCGGTGATCAGTGCCTCGCGCAGCAACTCGTAGATGCCACTGCCCAGGTAAGAGTGATTGAGGGTTTGAATAGGGTAGGGGTTGCTCATTGATCGCTCATCTGCGGCGGATGCCCGGCCCGAATGATGGAAGTTTCCGGCCGGGATTTCCAGATTATTTCAGACGTGCTGACCACCGTTGACATGAATCTCCGAACCGTTGATGTACGACGCGCCTCGGGTGCAGAGGAAATGCACCAGGGATGCGACTTCTTCCGGCTTGCCCAAGCGGTGCATGGGGATCTGCTGATCGACGATCAGTTCGGTCCCGGCAGACAGGATCGACGTCTCGATCTCACCCGGTGCAATCGCATTGACGGGGTTTGGGGAGCAATGGAACCAAAAACCAACGTAAGCTCTGAATCCCACCGTAAAGGGGCTTTCCGATCTCCAGCTCACCCGCCAGGCATTACTCTCTGATCAGTGCCTCGATGATCGGGCAGATCGTTCCGCCGTCTCCCGCATCACATTGCTGCACCAGTTCGCCTAACAGTTGCTGCATGACGACCAAGTCGGCCATCTTCTGCTCGATCAACGCGAGCTTGCGTGCAGCCCGTGCTCGCGTTTCTGTGGGAGGAAAATAAAGTGTCATCCTAACTACAGGACCCTGCAACGTAGCAATTCCTGCAAAAATCCATTTAAAACAATGACTTATTTCAATTCTGCCATCTGCAAGCGTTTTGTGGGGATGGAGGCCGGAATCATTAAAGTATCATCCTAATTTTCGCTCAACCTTGGAAAATGCTGAGAATCGTAAAAATAAAGTTTCATCCTTTCCGCTACTAGTTCAAGGCTTTCCCGCCGCTTTCTTCCGGCCGCCGGCAACAACGCTGCTTGGCTGAGGCGATCCACTTGCGCTACCGCTCACTGATCAGATCGCACTTGAACTCGACGAGCAGCCAACCATCAGGCCGAGCGTGATCGCCAAAAAAAAGGTTCATCGCGCTTTCCCGGGGAAGGCAGCCTTGATTTTCAGGAAAAAGTATTCCGAGTCCCGAAAACCATAGGCCATACGCTTGATCACCTTGATGCGGTTGTTGACGCCCTCAAGGACGCTGGTATGCATATGGAAGTTGGCACTGGCGAGGATGCCTCGGGCGTATTTGCGCAGGTTGCGAGCGAAGCGCTGTAGCGGCGCGAGGCCGCTGTCCCGGGCGTGCCGCAACCAGGTTCGCCAGCGGCGCCAGCCCTCTCGTACGCTGGGGGCGAACCAGACATCCTTCAGCGCATCCTTGAGGACATAGACCGTAGCCAGCGGCTGGTTGGCCGCGAGTAGTTCTTGAAGCTGCACGGCTTGTCCGTCCTTCAGGTTGTTGCGATTGCGCAGCAGCAGCCAGCGGCTTTGCTTGACCGCCTTTCGTGCCGGCTTGTCTTCGCGCAGGAGGTTGGCCTGGTCAACCCGGATACGGTCGATCACATCCCGACCGTAGCGCGCGACGACGTGAAACAGGTCGTACACCACTTCGGCTTGCGGGCAATGCTTCTTCACCTCCAAATCAAAAGCCGTGTTCATGTCCATGGCCACCGCCTCTATCTGCTGGCAGTGCTTGCCGAGCAATTCAAAGAACGGGCGGACCGCCTCGCGGCTGTTGCCGTGGCCGACCCACAATACCCGCGTTCGCTCGGCATCCATGATGACCGTGGCATAGCGATGCCCTTTGTGCAGGGCGAACTCGTCCATCACCAGGCGGCGGACACCGGTTGAATCGAAGTTGCCTACCTCGGCTTGAAGGCGTCGTTTATCGAGCGTTTTGAGGGTGTGCCAATGCAGGCCGGTGAGCTGGCTGACGTGGCTGATCGGCAGCAGCCGCAGCAAGCTTTCGAGCCATATCCGTAACCGCTGGGTCAGCCGAGATGCTGGCTCCAACCAGTCGATCCGCTCGGTCACCCGCCCACAACTCAGGCAATCGACTCGGCGCACTGGTAGTTGAAGCAGGACGCGCTGATCGAACAGATCACGATCACGCACCAGACGAATCCGGCGATCGTGAATCAACGGGCTGAACTGGCCACAACGCCCGCACTTAGGAAGAGAGCCGGCTTGAGGTTCAAGCTCAATGAGGAGGGTGTTATCGGTAGATGGGCGACAGGTAACGGCGTCGTAGCCTGGCCAGAAAGCGGCAAGATCAATAGGATGCACGGCGACAGCAGGGACAGGTGAAGGGTGTGTTTGGCGACTGCCAATTTACCTGCTTCCCTGACTGTCAACTCGCTCTTCCCCCAGACTCCGCGAAGAACCAATTTTATGCGGTGGTACAACAACGAGCACCGACATAGCCGCATCCGGTTCGTCACACCGGCTGAGCGGCATCGAGGGCTGGACCATCAGGTCTTGGCCCGGCGACATGAGTTGTACGAACGAGCCAAGGAAAACAAACCGGAGCGGTGGTCAGGCCGGACGCGTAACTGGGAACCGATCGGCACCGTGTTGTTGAACCAGGATCGAGAGCAACAGAACGAGAAAATGGCGGCATAGTTAGACGGTTGACGCGACAACTACCTTGAAAAATGCCGTCATGGTAGCTAAGCTAGCACCCCACTAACAATATCGCTATCAGCACATACCGCACCCTGTTCGAACTAATGGATTGTGATGGACACACCAAATAACTCACTGTATGAGGCAACCCATGAAAAAGCAATTAAAAATAATTCTGCTCGCGTCCCACCTGGCTCTGTTTGGCGCGGGAGTTGGGCTAGGGATCTATATACTTCCGATTTTGACAGCACAAGAAAACGCCACCATCGCCGAAATTGAAGAAGTGCAAAAGGTGGCAAAGTATAGCGGAGAGTTCAAGAAAGATCAGAAAGGCAGCGACGCCCTTCACTGGGCGAATGGACAACTTTTTGTTACGGATAACGAAATTGTATTTAAAGGTGATGTAGCACCTGGTCCAGACTACAAAATTTACCTGACAAAGAAACAAGCCACCGACAAAGAATCGTTTTTGGACATAAAGAAAGAAGCAATTCTGATTGGCGAATTGAAAAACTTCGGGAATTTCAAGAAAACCATTCCTGCAAGCGTCAACGTCAACGAGTTTACAACGGTCCAAATATGGTGCGAGCATTTCTCTAAGTTCATCGGCTCCGCAAAATATCAGTAAACAAGCTTAAACTTGGATCTTGCCTGTTCACGAATAACATGCGCCTCATGCCAATGGAAATTAAAGTCTTGCCGGGCATGAGGCCTCCCCTCCACGTCTAGATTCTTGAAGTCAAAATTGACCTCAACCGACCCTCAGACACTGACTACGATGCCTGCATACCCTGAAGCGGTTCACCAGATGGGCTTGCGACAGAGATAAGTACGCGCCAACCTCAGATGCCGCTAAGGCTCTATACGCCGCCTTATCGGAATGGGTGGAATTTTGCGCGCGAGCGTCTAATGTTATCCAAGAGCGAGGGCTCTGATTAGTCCCGTCTCCCATGAAGATTCGCAGACTAAGACCCCTATTAAATCTGTAACATTTCGCTAGTTAAACGTTCATAGTGGAGATAAATAAAATGATTTCTTTACTGTGGGGTGAAATTAACCATATCGACAATGTTAGACCCATAGACGATGAGGACCTGCCATGTCTAAATGAAATATTTGAAATATTGAAAAAGCACAACTGCATAGACAGATTTGGCGTGGCACTACTGCACAAACACTTTGATCTACAAGAAGATGAGGTGCTTCTGGAAACAACCGATGTGGATGGGCGCGAACAGTGGATCAGGCCGATTAAAGAAAGTTACTTAAAAGAAAACCGCATTGAAGCGCAAACAACCCTCGTATGTTACTCCGATGCAGGCCTGTCTCGGATGTGTGTTTGCGCGCGAGGGCCTGATGGTCATATAGGAAGACATGCCAGTACTCCAAGCATGGACTAAGTGTCAAAAATAGCTGGCGTGATAAGCGCAATGGAGGGAGCGTGGAGTGGATAAATATTGCCTCGGATGCCGTGAAAATTGGTATGGGAGCGTTGATCGCTGGAATGTTTGGCTATCTCGTCGCGCTGACCAATACTTCGGCAGAGACCAAAAAACTTCATATCACTAAAAAACAACTGCAGCTGGATAAGGTTATAGAAATACTCAATTCATTCCATAAAAATTATGCACACTATAGAGCCAATGTAAGAAATTACACAGGGCGGTTACAGGAGCTGAGTGCAACACGGTTATTGAATTGAAGCTGGAGCATCATGCCGCATAGCCATAGCTTCCTGCATCACCTCGTCCATAACCTCGATCGGACACTTGAAGTCGAAGCGCTTACGGGGGCGCATGTTCAGTTGCAGTGCGATGGCATCCAGTTCCTCCTGGCTATGCACCGACAAGTCCGTGCCCTTGGGCAGGTACTGGCGGATCAGGCCATTGATGTTTTCGTTACTGCCGCGCTGCCAAGGGCTGTGCGGGTCGCAGAAGTAAATCGCCACCCCGGTCTGCTGGGTGATTTCAGCATGCCGCGCCATTTCTCGGCCCTGGTCGTAGGTCATGCTCTTGCGCATCGCCAGCGGCATGCCATTGAGCGCTGCACTGAAGCCTTCCATCGCCGAGGTCGCCGTCGCGTCGTTCATCTTCACCAGCATCAGGTAGCCACTGGTGCGCTCCACCAGCGTACCTACAGACGAGGCGTTGGCCTTGCCCTTGATCAGGTCGCCTTCCCAATGCCCTGGCATCAGTCGGTCTTCGATCTCCGGCGGACGTACATGAATACTGACCCTCTCAGGGATCTGACCGCGCCGATCCACGCCGCCAGAGCGCGGCCTGCGCATCGTCTTGCTTTGGCGCAGGCAGATGATCAGCTCTTTACGCAGCTCGCCGACTGGCAAGGCATAGATCGCGTTATAGATCGTCTCGCGACAGACGTAGGCATCTCTGAGGCTGGGAATATTCATGCTGCGCAGCTTGCCGGCAATCTGCTCGGGAGACAAACGCTCACGCAGCATATGCGCCACCAATTCGAAGCGCTCGCTACCCGGCAACAGCTTTTGCTTCGGTCGACACACCTGACGGCGGGCCTGCATCTGCTGCTGGGCCACGCGGGCCGAGTAGCCGCCACAGGCATCTCGATTGCGGCGCAGCTCCCGGCTGATGGTCGAAGGGGATCGGTTGATCAAGCAGGCAATCCCGCGCAGGCTGAAACCTTGGGCATGACCGATTTGAATGGTGGCGCGCTCTTCAACGCTGAGTTCGGAATAAGACAT